>NZ_AP026763.1:919014-1225353 GCF_026000435.1 Vibrio sp. STUT-A11
GTCGAAAGTACAGTCACGGGTTGTCCGTGTTCGCCAAGGAATGGGTTAGCAATGATGCTTAATCAAACATTCCGAAACGATGTTTCAACTAATTTATTAGAGCCTGATTGTAATGCAGTGGAACGACAGGTGTTCTGCGAGTATTCTCTCAAAAAAAGGTTAAATAGACCCATCTTTCATGCCCACCCTTATTTATTTTTGCCCGTTTACTGGGTGGTTAAGTTTATTCGGGCAATGGAAAATAGGGCCGCGAATGGTCCAAATTAACAAAATTAGGCTCAATCCTTTCTATCAAAAAATGTTTTACCTCGTAACTATCCATTGATGAGCTGTGACAAACTCACGCTCTCCTTCGACAGGGGCTGGAAGTCATTTGGGTATATTTCTTGAGATTTCTCGGGAAAAAGGCACAATCACTGCAATTTTTAAAAATGGATCTTAAAACGCTGGCGCTATGAAAATTATTGTTGATGAAAATATGCCGTACGCTGAAGAACTTTTCAGCCAGATCGGTGAAGTGATTCTAAAACCGGGCCGCTCACTGACGGCTGATGATCTGATTGATGTTGATGCACTTATGATTCGCTCTGTTACCAAGGTCAATGCGGAGCTGATCAGTAAAGCAAACAAACTTAAATTTGTTGGTACCGCGACTGCAGGTATGGATCATGTTGATCAATCACTTCTAAAAGAAAAAGGTATTTTCTTTACGGCAGCGCCGGGCTGTAACAAAGTTGGTGTTGCAGAGTATGCGTTCAGCGTCATGATGGTATTGGCTCAGCAACAAGGTTTCTCTGTCTTTGATAAAACCGTCGGGATTATCGGAGCAGGGCAGGTTGGCAGCTACTTGGAAAAATGCTTAAAAGGCATGGGCATCAAAGTGCTGCTTAACGATCCGTTCAAGCAAGAAGAGGGTGACCCGCGTAGCTTTACGCCACTTGCAGAACTGATTGAAGCATCAGATATCATCAGCGTACACACGCCGATTACTAAAGACGGCAAGTACCCAACCCATCATATGTTTGATGAAGCGGTACTAAACGGTCTACGTGCAGATCAGATCCTTATCAATGCCGCGCGAGGTCCAATTGTTGACAACAGCGCATTAAAGCACCGATTACAGAAAAATGATGGCTTCACTGCGGCTCTGGATGTATTTGAATTTGAGCCAGAGGTTGATATGGAGCTTCTGCCTCTGCTAGCATTCGCCACCCCTCACGTTGCAGGCTATGGTCTGGAAGGGAAAGCTCGCGGTACAACAATGATTTTCAATAGCTACTGTGAGTTCTTAAATAACGAATTACGTGCGCATGCCAGCGATTTATTGCCAACCGCGCCAGTGCCAACCATGATGTTGGACAGAGCATGGGATGAAGCAACACTGCATAACATCACGCAGTTAATCTATGATGTGCGTAAAGATGACGCTCTTTTCCGTCGCGAAATCGGTAAGCCAGGTGCTTTTGACCTGATGCGTAAAAATTACTGGGATCGCCGTGAATACAGCGCTGTCACTCTAATGGGTAATGAATCTTGCAATCTTGCACCATTAGTAGAACTAGGTTTTCAGATTGAGGTAAGTCAATGAGCCAACAATATAATGTTGCCATTTTAGGCGCGACCGGTGCGGTCGGTGAAACAATTTTAGAAGTGCTTCAAGAACGCAAATTTCCAGTAGGTGAACTGTACCTTTTGGCGAGTGAGCGTAGTGAAGGCAAGACTTACCGCTTTAATGGTAAAACCATACGCGTACAAAACGTAGAAGAGTTTGACTGGTCACAAGCACACATCGGTTTATTCTCTGCTGGTGGTGATCTATCCGCAAAGTGGGCGCCAATTGCCGCTGATGAAGGTGTGATTGTTATCGACAACACGTCACACTTCCGTTACGAGTACGACATTCCATTAGTGGTTCCAGAAGTAAACCCGGAAGCCATTGCAGAGTTCCGTAACCGTAACATCATTGCAAACCCTAACTGTTCGACTATCCAAATGTTGGTTGCACTAAAACCAATCCACGACGCAGTAGGTATTGAGCGTATCAACGTTTCAACTTACCAGTCTGTTTCTGGCGCTGGTAAAGCGGGGATTGATGAATTGGCAGGTCAAACAGCTAAGTTGCTTAACGGCCTTCCTGCGGAAACGAAACAATTCTCACAGCAGATCGCGTTTAACTGTATTCCACAGATCGATCAGATGATGGATAACGGTTACACCAAAGAAGAGATGAAAATGGTGTGGGAAACGCAAAAAATCTTCAATGATCCAGGTATTACGGTAAACCCAACTTGTGTTCGTGTGCCAGTGTTCTACGGCCACGCAGAAGCACTTCATGTTGAAACGCGCGCACCAATCGATGCGCAAGAAGTGATTAACTTACTTGAGCAAACTGAGGGTGTTGAAGTATTCCACGGCGAAGATTTCCCGACTCAAGTTCGCGATGCGGGCGGTAAAGACCACGTAATGGTTGGTCGAATCCGTAACGATATCAGCCATCACAGCGGGATTAACTTATGGGTGGTTGCGGACAATGTACGCAAAGGCGCAGCAACTAACGCCGTGCAAATTGCAGAAGTGCTTATTCGCGATTACTACTAAGCTTTGAGAGTTATTGAAACTAAGGCCTCGCATATTGCGGGGCTTTTTTGTTCTATTAGAGAGTATTTGTGTGAGATTAGTACGAATATGGTCAATGTCACACATTTTTTACGCTTAACGCTATAGTTTTGCTTGGTATATCCGATATATTTAACTGATCACCATTTCAAATTGTATCAAGCACAAACTGAGCCTTCTATGCGTCAAATTTATAAGCGTTTGTTAACAACCCTAGTGTTAATAAGCGCGACTCAGACATCGTCAGTGGTTCAAGCCGAAGGAATTCGTCTTGTTGGACCTTCAGGTGAAGTGCAATCATCGCCTAGCTATGCTGAAGAGATTGAGCGAGCATTACCCGCTCCTCCTGCAAATTCTCAGCCTTCTCGTTTTATTGGGCCGACAGGTGAAAATCAAACGTTATGGTCGATTGCGTCTCAAGTACGGCCTTCTCGCAATGTGACTGTTCAACAAACGTTACTTGCTATTTATCGACTCAACCCTCAGGCATTTGAAGAGCAGAATATCCACGAACTGATCCCGGGAAGCCGTCTTCGCCTTCCTTCGTTGGAACAAGTGCAAAGTGCGAGCACAGAGCAAGCCGTCGCTATCATGAAGGCCCATGAGGCGAAGCTAAAACAGGCTAAGCCAGTCAGCAAGCCAGCGACCGTTCAGCGCGTGGAGCAAAAAACAACTCCGCAAGTTAAGAAAGACCCCGTTTCTCCTCAACCAGAGTCGGTTACGCCTGTTAAAGCTGAACCTGTTAAGGCAAGTGAACCAATTGTTACGGTTCCGCCAGTCAATACGTCTCCACAAGGTGAGCAGCAAGTCACCGAACTTAAAGCGAAACTGCAAGGTTCACAGAGCGATCTCACTTCTCTGGAAGAGAAAAATCATCGTTTACGCCTGATGCTTTCAGAAGTACAGAGCGAAGTTGAGACGTTGAAAAATGAACTTAACGATGAAGAGCGTATTCGTTCCGAAATAGAAAAACTGTTGGCAGAAGAGCGTCAGCGTGCTGAAGAGCAGAAACGCATGCAGCCAACAGCATTAGATAACTTTTTATCTAATGGCTGGCTCGTGGGACTAGCGGCTCTTATTCCGGGCGCATTACTCGCTTTCTTGGTAGTCATGCTACTTGGTCGTCGCAACAAAGAAGAAGAGCCAGTTGCACAGCAACAATCACCAACGGTGGATCCACTTGCAGCACCAATCGGATTAGCTGCAGCAGATGAACTCGAAGAAGAATTGAATCTGGATGACGATCTCTTTGCTGATGACGAAAGCAACGCTGCCACTGAGAATGAGAGTATTCCAGAATTAGAGGATGATGTTTTTGCTGGCCTCGAGGATGAAGAGCTTGATTTCAATTTAGACGGCGACGATGGCGAAGATCCATTTGCTGGTATCGGTGATGATGGTGATCTTGATGTTGGCTTTGATGAGTTTGATTCATCAACGAACGGAATAAAAGTCAACGGTGAGGAGAAAGCGCTTGGTCTTGAGGAAATGGAGCGAGCGTTAGACGAAGCATCACCTGAACTCGAAGTTCTTGATGAGCCTGACTTTGATCTGTCTGAAGGTGAAGAGTTTGAAAAAGAGGATGTCTTCGCAGAGTTATTAGCCGACGATACAGCAGAAGATGAAGCTAGTAGTGGACAAATAGATCAAGCGATGCTGGACGAATTGTTAGCTGAACTTGATGATACTACAGCTGACTTGGGTGATGAATCATCAGATGATGAGATTGACAATCTGTCGGCTCAACATGAACAGCCTGAAGCGCAATTGCTTGATCCAGCCGTTGAGTCGGATGAGCCGGACAGCGTGATAAAAGCCGATGAGGTTGGCTCTCCTGATGTAGACGACAGTACTTTTGATCTATCTGATAGCAATGCCGATATCGATGAAAACAGCACGGACTTGTTGGATGAACTTATCGATTTTGATGACGAAGCGTCAGAGGATGAGTTTGATCCACTCAACGAGCTGGAATCATTGTCAGGCTTTAGTGGTGAAGACTTCGAAGAGTTGGACGAAGATAGTATCGACTTACTCGATGAGTTGCTCGACGACGATGTTAATCTTGAGTTAGAAGATGAAGCCGCTAGTGAACTCGATCCTTTTGATGAATTAATTGGAGCCGATGAAGGGCTGAAAAGTGAACTAAATCAGCAAGAAGAGGACGATTTACTCGCATCACTGGGTTTCGACGGCTTGGATGATTCACCATCAGAAAATACTCAGGACGCACCGTTATCAGATCAACCTATGCAAGCCGATCCAGAACAATCTGGTGAGACTGATATTGAGCTTGAATCGGATTTAGATATTGATGCGCTTCTTAATGAACATCAGCCTGAGCTGGAGCAAGAGTCAGAAAATCAAGATCCTGCAGAGCAAGAGAGTGAAGTTTCTGTTAGCGATGAATTGCTAGAAGATATTGAAGATATCTCTCTCGAATACGATCCTCTGATGCGTGAGTTGGATGAGTTATTTGAATCAAGTCAAGATGACGTCAATTCAGAACCTGAGGACATTAAAGAAGCGATTTCTGATTTAGATTCTCCGTCTGATGAGCAAGAAAAATCAGACAACACAGACTCTGCAGCGCAAACGGAAGCGTCAGAACAAAGAGAAGAGAGCACTTCAGAGGAATTTATTGAAGAGCCCGTTGTCGAGACATCTCCAGTTTCCGCAGAAGAGAAACAAGCAGAACCTGAACTTACTCCAACACCAAATACCGTTGAAAATGAATTTGGTGTGCCGCTGGAAGAGGACTGGTTGCTGGATGAAGCCGAACCAGAGCCAGAAAGCGAAGCGCCTGAGGCAAGTTCAGAAGCAGGCGATGAATTCGAATTTGACGAACTGGATCTCCCAGAATTCAGTGAAGAGGACGCTTTGGCTTCAATGGCCGATGAGCCGGAGATGGCAGAGCCAGAAAGCGAAGCGCCTGAGGCAAGCTCAGAAGCAGACGATGAATTCGAATTTGACGAACTGGAGATCCCTGAATTCAGCGAAGAAGATGCTTTGGCTTCAATGGCGGGGGAGCCGGAGTGGGGCCAGGCTGAAAGTAACGTTGATGAGCCAACTTCAGAACAAGACTCTGTCAGTTTTGATGATTCAGAACTTCCAGAGTTTACTGAAGAGGATGCACTTTCTTCTGCATCCGATGGTACTGAGCCGGAGTCCGAACCATCAAATAGCGCCAAAATGACGATCAAAGCAGACAACGATCATGATGCGTTGTTTGAACTGTTTGCTCAGCAGAGTAGCTTTGAGACAGAACCGGAACCAGTTCCATCCACTCAAAAACCAGACATTACAGGTTTCGCTGAGTCTGATATGGAAAGCCTGTTATCTGACAAGGGTGAATCTGAGGCTTTCAAAGGCCAGTTAGATAGCGACACGATAGACAGTGCGGGTATGGACTTTGAAACTATGCTTGATGTTGGTGACGATTGGGAAGGCTTTAAAGCACCAATTGATAGTACCCTATCGGAAGCCGAGGATGTGCCAGAAGACCAGCGCGATATCTGGGATTCAGAACAGGCCCTGAGCCAACCAAGCGTCGCCAAAGAAAACTGGGAACAGCAAACGACCCTCGAAGAGCTAGATGATTTTGACTCTAAGAAAAGTCAATTCATGACGATTGATGAATTGATGGCGCAGGTCGATAATGAGAGCGGAGACTTTGAAGAAGAGGACTTAAACCTAGATGTGGGTTTAAACGAGTTTCCGGATGTGATTGGCGATATCTCTGATGTGGATGTTGATTCCGATTCTGAAGGTGCAGGTAAATTGGACTTGGCTAAAATCTACCTAGAAATGAACGATCCAAAAGGGGCGATCAAATTGCTGGAAGAGGCCATTGTATTCGGTGAAGATGACGTTCGTCGTGAAGCGAAGACCCTCATCGACACCATTAATGGTCGATAAATCAAATCAGGGTGGCGTGAGCCGCCCTTTTTTATCTGCAAGCCAAGTCATTCTCGCTGAAACTGGCAACCAAACGTGACTTGGGTATATACTTCCCGCCCCATTTTAGAGTTCGAAGGTTAAGATGAGAATCGCATTAGGTATCGAGTATAACGGTACAAACTACTTTGGATGGCAACGCCAGAGAGACGTGAAAAGCGTCCAGGAAGCGCTAGAAAAAGCCTTGTCCATCGTTGCAAACCACCCTGTAGAAGTTCAATGCGCAGGTCGCACTGATGCAGGCGTGCATGGCACGGGACAAGTTGTTCACTTTGATACCAACGTAAACCGAAAAATGGTGGCTTGGACGATGGGCGCGAACGCGAACATGCCAAGTGATATCGCTGTCCGGTGGGCAAAGGAAGTATCAGACGACTTCCATGCGCGGTTCTCTGCGACGGCGCGCCGTTACCGCTACATTATTTTCAATCACGCGTTACGTCCGGGGATCTTAAGTTCGGGTGTCAGCCACTATCACGGGACGCTGGATGAGGAAAAAATGCATCAGGCAGGGCAGTATTTGTTAGGAGAGAATGATTTCTCCTCCTTCCGAGCTGCGCACTGTCAGTCTCTGAGTCCCTGCCGTAACATGATGCACCTAAACGTTACTCGTCATGGTGATTATGTTGTCATTGATATTAAAGCGAACGCATTTGTCCACCATATGGTGCGCAATATTACAGGCAGCCTGATAAAAGTTGGACGCGGTGAAGAAAATCCTGAGTGGATGAAGTGGTTGTTAGAAGTCAAAGATCGCAAACTTGCGGGCGCGACAGCAAAAGCAGAAGGCCTGTATTTGGTCGATGTGGATTACCCACAAGAATTTGATTTGCCTCGTGTGCCGATCGGTCCGTTGTTTTTAGCAGATAATTTGAACTAATTTTACAAACTTGCTTCAAAATATCGGTAGTTTACACTGAATGTGTACGGAAACTATGCGCTATTAATGGTAATAAAAATAGGTACAACCAGTTTTTTATCTACACTAGCAGCAAGATATGGTTTAATCCGTCGGTGTTATTTCGAATTACTATCTTTCGCAATGAAGCGGAAGAGTTGAGAGAAAAGGTCTTCCATGAGTTGGCTTGAAAAGATTTTAGAAAAAAGCAGTCTTGTAAGTTCACGTAAAGCTTCTATTCCAGAAGGCGTGTGGACGAAATGTACCTCTTGTGAGCAGGTTCTTTACCATGCTGAACTAGAGCGTAACTTAGAAGTATGTCCTAAGTGTAACCATCACATGCGTATGAAAGCGCGTCGTCGTTTGGAAACATTCCTGGACGAAGGTAACCGAGTTGAACTGGGCACTGAGCTTGAGCCTCAAGACAAGCTGAAGTTTAAAGACTCTAAGCGTTACAAAGAGCGTATCTCAGCGGCGCAAAAGAGCAGCGGTGAGAAAGACGCATTAGTTGTTATGCAGGGTGAACTGCTTGGCATGCCTCTCGTTGCTTGTGCGTTTGAGTTCTCTTTCATGGGCGGCTCAATGGGCTCTGTTGTTGGTGCTCGCTTCGTGAAAGCGGTTGAAGCGGCAATCGAGAACAACTGTGCGTTAGTTTGTTTCTCAGCAAGTGGTGGTGCACGTATGCAAGAGGCTTTGATGTCTCTGATGCAAATGGCAAAAACCAGTGCAGCACTGGAGCGTCTTTCAGAGAAAGGTCTGCCGTTCTTCTCAGTACTGACTGATCCAACAATGGGTGGTGTATCGGCAAGTTTGGCTATGCTGGGCGACATCAACATTGGCGAACCTAAAGCCTTGATTGGCTTCGCTGGTCGTCGCGTTATCGAGCAAACAGTACGTGAAGATCTTCCAGAGGGCTTCCAACGTAGTGAATTCCTGCTTGATCACGGTGCTATTGACATGATCGTTGATCGTCGTGAAATGCGTCAGCGTGTGGGTGGTCTTATTGCTAAGATGACTAACCACAAGTCTCCATTGGTGGTTTCGGTTAACGAATCTCCAAATGATGAGTCATATTCTGTACCAGAAGTGGACGAAAAAGGGTAAAGTAACAACTAACACAAAGCCAAAGAAATTAATGGTTAAAGTTAGATGACCCAAAACCCAATTCCTCAAGCCACATCCTCTCTAGAGATGTGGCTTGATTATTTAACAAATATTCATTCCTCAGCAATCGACCTTGGTTTAGACCGTGTTCAAGCGGTAGCAAATAAAGCCAACCTCACTAAACCCGCTCCGACGGTTATCACTGTTGCCGGTACCAATGGTAAAGGCTCAACGTGTGCGTTAATGGAAGCGATTTTATTAGACGCCGGTTACTCAGTCGGTGTTTACAGTTCACCTCACCTAATTCGTTACAACGAGCGCGTACGCATCAATGGCATAGACGTGGAAGACGCGAAACATTGTCAAGCGTTCGACTTTGTAGAAAAGCAGCGTGGTGATATCACGTTAAGTCTGTTTGAGTTCGGAACCCTTGCCGCATTACGTATCTTTCAGACAGAAAAGGTTGATGTCGTATTGCTGGAAGTGGGTTTAGGCGGCCGTTTGGATGCAACCAACGTTGTTGATCACGATGTCTCTGTTATTACTAGTTTAGCCGTAGACCATGTTGATTGGCTTGGTGATGACATCAATGTGATTGGGTTCGAAAAAGCGGGCATCTACCGCTCAGGTAAGCCTGCCATTTGTGGTCAACCTTTACCACCTGCCACCGTAGCCGCTCATGCGGATGATATTGGTGCTGAATTTTTCCAGGTCGGTATCCAGTTCGATTATCAACTGACCGAGAAAGGCTGGAAGTGGACAAGTGGTGCATTTGATCTCGAAGATTTACCCGTTCCGTCATTGCCTTTGCCAAACGCCGCAACCGCACTCATGGCGCTTGGTGCTTCAGAATTGCAAATTACTGACATAAACCTCGTCAATGGCTTGAATAATGCTCGGCTCGCAGGTCGAATGCAGGTGTTACACAGCAAGCCTGAAATCGTACTTGATGTTGCTCACAACCCACATTCTGCTGAATACTTAGTAGAGAAAGTGAAACATCAATATGCGGGTAAGAACATCCATATAGTGATTGCCATGCTACACGATAAGGACATCAAGGCCACGATTGAGGCCCTGACACCTATCGCCACTCAATGGTACCCAGCATCGCTTACAGGCCCTCGTGCTGCGACTGCCGAGGAATTGTGTCAATACTTACCTCAGGGGCAGGTTCAGTTCCAGACACCAGTAGCAGCGTTTGAAAGTGCCAAAGCGAACGCACAACAAGAAGATGTGATCTTGGTGGTTGGTTCTTTCCATACCGTGGGTGAGGTGCTGGAGCATTGGCAAACAAGTAATTAAGTAAAGATAACAAGCAGCAAAGGTAATTTGATGGCAAGTAAATTTCAGAGTCGTTTAGTCGGCACTATCATTCTGGTCGCAGTGGGAGTGATTGTGCTCCCAGATGTACTGGATGGTAAAAAACTTCACTACAAAGAAGAATTTGCCAGCATTCCTATCAAACCTGAGCTTGATAGCGATGTGGAAAATTTCGAAATACTAGAGCCTGTCGAAGATGACATTGCATTGCCTGATTCTCCAGTAGAGGCAGTGGTGCAAGAGTCAGAGGCGCCTCAGGTCGCCGCCGCTAATCGGGAACCTGTTCCTGAGCCAAAGGAGGCGAAACACCCCGAACAAGTTGAAGTGGCTACTCGTCCGGTTGTAGAGAAAAATCAATATGAAGATTCTGCATGGATCATTCAATTGATGGCGCTGAAGAATCATGACAATGCGGTCGCGTTAGTTGCCGATTTACAAAAGCGTGGTTATCAGGCTCACACGAAACAAGAAAATGAATTTACGCGTGTCATTGTTGGCCCAGATGTGTCAAAAAGTAAACTCGAACGACAAGTTCAAGAATTACAAAAAATTACTGGCTCAAAAGGTCAATTGCTTAAATTTAAGCCGTTAAATCCATAAGAAAACGTTTGCGTCAGCATTTTTTCTGTTAAAATGCGCGCCAACTTAAGATGAAGAAAGTATGAATTGGTTAGATTTTGTCATTTTAGGGGTGATCGGGTTTTCAGCTTTGATCAGTTTAGTTCGTGGTTTTGCTAAAGAAGCGTTGTCTTTGGTCATTTGGTTTGGAGCGTTTTTTATCTCCAGTAATTACTACACCAAATTAGCGGTATATTTCTCCAATATCGAAGACGACATGTTCCGCAACGGAGCTGCGATAGCGGCATTATTTGTCGCAACATTGATAGTTGGTGCAGTGGTGAATTATGTCATTGGCCAACTGGTACAAAAAACAGGGCTATCAGGTACGGATCGAATTCTCGGTATGGTCTTTGGTGGTTTACGCGGAGTCTTGATTGTATCTGCGGTGCTGTTTTTTATGGATGCGTTTACCGCATTCCCAAGCTCGGATTGGTGGAAAGCGTCACAGTTAGTTCCTGAGTTCAAACGTGTGATCGCTCCCTTCTTCGAGCATTTACAAGCAACGTCAAGTTTTCTTTCTGGCACTATCTAGTAGTGCCAGCTACTGTCGCAAATCGAGGATTAGGACATGTGTGGTATTGTTGGAATCGTGGGCACAACCCCTGTAAACCAGTCTATTTATGACGCGTTAACGGTGTTACAGCATCGTGGCCAAGATGCAGCGGGTATTTGTACCATAGAAAGCAATCGTTTTCGTCTGCGCAAGGCGAACGGTTTGGTTAAGGATGTGTTCGAAGCAAAACATATGCAGCGCTTGCAAGGTGAAGTCGGTATCGGCCACGTTCGTTACCCAACTGCTGGTAGTTCAAGTGCTTCAGAAGCTCAGCCTTTCTACGTAAACTCTCCTTTCGGTATTACACTTGCCCACAATGGTAACTTAACCAACGCTCACGAAGTTCGCCAAAAGCTGTTTGAAAAAGACCGTCGCCACATCAACACGACGTCAGATTCAGAAGTGTTGCTGAACGTGCTTGCTCACGAAATCGATTCTGTGAAAGGTAATGTAACGACAGAAGACGTATTCCGCGCGGTTACCAACGTTCATCGTACGATTCGCGGTGCATATGCCGTAACAGCAATGATCATTGGCCACGGTATGATTGCTTTCCGTGACCCGAATGGTATTCGCCCTCTTTGCCTGGGTAAACGTGAAGAAAACGGTCGTACTGAATACATGGTAGCGTCTGAGTCCGTTGCTCTGGATGCGGTAGGTTTTGACTTTATGCGTGATGTTGCGCCAGGTGAAGCGGTTTACGCAACATTCGATGGCGAGTTGTACACTAAACAGTGTGCGGACAATCCGAAGTTAAACCCATGTATCTTTGAGTTTGTTTACTTTGCTCGCCCTGATTCATTCATTGACAAAATTTCTGTTTACAGCGCTCGTGTTGAAATGGGTAAAAAGCTAGGTGAACGTATCAGTGAAGACTACGCTGATCTTGATATCGACGTTGTTATCCCAATTCCAGAAACTTCTTGCGATATTGCGCTGCAAATTGCACAAGCGATTGATAAGCCATACCGTCAAGGCTTTGTGAAAAACCGCTATGTTGGCCGCACGTTCATCATGCCGGGTCAACAACAGCGTAAGAAGTCAGTGCGCCGTAAACTGAATGCAATTCGTTCTGAGTTTAAAGACAAAAATGTACTTTTGGTTGATGACTCTATCGTTCGTGGTACCACGTCAGAACAGATCATTGAGATGGCTCGTGATTCTGGCGCGAAGCGAGTATACATGGTGTCAGCGGCTCCAGAAGTTCGTTTCCCGAACGTTTACGGTATCGACATGCCAAGCGCTACCGAGCTTATTGCTCACGGCCGCGACAACGAAACTATCTGTAAGCAGATTGGTGCAGATGCTTTGATCTACCAAAAGCTGGATGATTTGATTGAAGCCGTTGGCCTTGGTAACCAAGACATTACCCAGTTCGATACATCAGTATTTAACGGTGAGTACGTGACAGGTGACATTGATCAGCAATATCTGGATTTCCTTGATGGCCTGCGCAATGACGATGCAAAAATTCAACGTGAGATTCAGCAAGATCTCGCTAACCTAGAGCTTCATAACGAAGGCGCGTAACGCCCAGTGATCATCCGGGGTAAATCCGGTTGATCCTAAATGACTATCGCCAATATATATTAAGCACTGAACGTGAATACGTTCAGTGCTTTTTCATTTCTTAAAGCCTCACAAAATCAAGAAACACCACGTTTTCGCCTTCCTCAAAGCTATCAGCCAATAATGGAGTGGCTGTCACTGGCATGGAAAACTTCTGTTTATATCAACACAGATATTACGGTGCTCTTCAACTACAGTGAATTGCTGTTTTATAAAAATGAAGTTTGACTTTCTATTTTTGAAGCTGATTTTAAAGAGTGGAGTTGTGGTTATTTATTTTTATAAACAATTGGTTATTAATTTTTAAAGTAAAATAAAATGCGGTTTCATTTAAATTTTTTTGTTTTTGATTCCTGTCGCAAGATTAGTAAAACGCCGTTCCATTTTATGTGTTGTGTTTTCTATTATTAGTGGCGCAATAAGCGATGCAGCGTGAAACGTTGTTTATAAATTAGAAAGGAATGAACGTGAGAACATTTAAATACTCGCTACTGGCTATGTCACTGATGGCGGTGACTGGCTGTTTAGACAATACCTCCTCCCCTAGCAATAACCAAAAACCACAAGAAGCGGTTCAGGAAAGCGTCCAGGCAACAACTGAAGACTTTGAAACCCTGAAAAGCCGCGTGATCCCTGATTTCGTTGCTAGTGCAAAATCCACTGCAACGAAAAAAGGTACGACCCTAGAAGCATTGGCAGCAGAATACCTTCAGCTCGAGAGAGAAATTGAGCAGGAAGATGGTACCAAAGTGAAGGAGAAGTTCTGGAACCCAGAAGGTTACTGGCATGATGTTAATTACAAGCAGACAGAAAAACCAGGCTGGTCACCAAGAGATCACCTGGATCGCTTAGTTATTTTGGCAGCGACATACAATGAAAACCCTGATCCTGAGTTGGGTACTGCGATCAACAATGCCCTTATATACTGGCTAGATGCAGATCCGCAAAGCTGGAACTGGTGGTGGCATGATATCGGAATTCCTAAACGTATCGGGTACAGCGCAGTAATGGCAAAAGATGCACTGAGTGAAGCATTAAGTAATAGAGTTGCTGAATATCTGCCGAGTATCCCGAACTACTCTCCGAACAACCCGAATAGCCCGATTCCTAAAGCGGCCAACCGTACCGATATCGCATTGGCAGTATTGAATAACGGTATACTGGCGGATGATGCGGAGATGGTAGGTAAAGCGATTGCTGACATCGAAGCTACCGTTGGGATCGGTACCGGAGCGGGTGTTCAGCACGATTATTCGTTCCATCAGCATGGCCCTCAACTGTATACCTCGGGTTATGGGCCAGTGTGGTTTAGTTCTGCGGCTAAATGGGCCAACTTTGTTGAGGGTCTGCCTTGGGCATTTGGCCAAGATAAAATCGATGTCCTGGTTGCTTATATGCTGGATGGCCAGCGCTGGTCAAAACGTCATGGCCAGTGGGACTACAACACCATGAGCCGCGGGATCAGTCGTACTAAAAACACTGAGTTTACACCCCATAATACGGATACATTACCGGAAAACACGCCGTTAGATATCGTAGCTGGGTGGGCGCCGGAACGAGCTGAAGAGGCTGAGGCTTTTAAACGCCATGAATTTGGTGGTGAAGGCTCGGGCCTGAACGGCTTTAAGCACTTCTGGCGCAGTGATTACTCGGTGAAAGCCGCGGATGGTCATATGTTCAGTATTGGCATGAACTCCCAACGAGTAGAGCCAGCTGAAGCCGGTAATGGTGAGAACCTGAAAGGCTTCTGGCTTAGTTTCGGCAGCACCTTCTTGCTACAGCGTGGTAACGAGTACCATAACATCTTCCCGGTATGGGACTGGAAACTGGTTCCAGGCGTTACTGCACCTGAATATGTTGCTCAGGGTGCGGATTGGGGACGCATTATGCAGCAGGATGTTTCGTTTGTGGGTGGTGTAACCAACGATCGCTATGGTGTGTCTGTTATGGATCTGGATATCAGTATTCGCCACTCGCAAACCGCTCACTCAACTAAGCCTGCTTTCTATGAATTCGGTGAAGGTAAAGGTCAAACCCAAGCTAAGAAAGCGTGGTTTAGCTTTGCTGATGAAGTTGTCGCGCTGGGGGCGGGTATTAACTCTACCCACTATGAACCGGTTAATACTTCCGTGAACCAGGTTCTGCTTAACGGGGATGTGACCGTTGATGGCCAGGTAGTTCAGAAGGGCAGCCGCTTGGTAACAGACGCTAAGTGGGTACACCATGATAACGTGGGTTATGTCTTCCCAGACAATTGGCAGGGCACTGTATCTAACCAGACCCAAACGGGGACTTGGAAATCTATCCGTCGAACTAGCGGTGCAGAAGAGGTTAGTAAGGACGTATTTACTCTGTCTATGGCGCATGGCTCACAGCCGAACGAGGCTAAGTACCAGTATGTGATTGCTCCGGGTAAGAGCGCCGAGCAAACCGCAGAATACGCGAAGGAATTGCCGGTAGAGGTATTGCAGAATTCCAAGCAAGTTCAGGCAGTACGTCACAGCGATCTGAACGTAACAGGCATAGTATTCCATGAAGCGGGCAGCGTTAATCTTGGCAGTGATGTAATGGTTACGGTTAACCTGCCGAGTGTTATTTTGCTTGATGAAAGCGGCAAGCAGCCAACAGTCAGTGTGTCTACTCCTGGAGCCGAATATGCTGACCTACAGCTGGTGCTACAGTCGGCCACTCATGGCAACGTGACTCACCGAGTGCTAACGCCGGGTGGTGCAGCTGAGCTAGGTAAGAGCGTGACCTTTAACTGGAACGAAGGACCAGATAACAGTGAGCAAGAGGCTGCACAGGAAGCACAAAAGCAGGCTGAACAGGAAGCGGCGAGTCAGCCGGAACTGACACTGCTGGCAGTGGCGGATACTGAGCTACAAGGCGGTAAATACGCCGATGAAAACTTCGATGTTGTATCGCGCTGGGATCTTTGGGCAGGTCAGATTGCTGATAGAGAAGCAACTGAAGCAGGCGCAACTAAAACGGTGAAATCGGTGCTGAAGTTTGATCTGAGCCAGCTGCGCGACACTGCAGCAGCGAAAGCAACTCTGAAACTACATGTGCGTAATGTAGGCGGGGATTCGTCACAGACGGTTAATGTATCCGTACTGGCAGACAATGACTGGAGTGAAACAGGTATTACCTGGAATACATTACCAGCAAGCACGCCTAGTGACGCGGTATTAACAGTTAGCAGTGAGCAGAAGAAGCAGTGGGTAGAGTTGGATGTAACAGAGTTGGTTAACAATGCTCGCTCTGATGGCGCTATTAGCTTGCTGTTGGAAAACTCAGGTCTTGGTTTTGTCGCGTTCGGCTCTGATGAAACCGATCAGATTCCGGCACTGGATATCAAACGTGCACTCTAACGCTGGGTGAATTCTGAATAACTCGGATAATTAATACACAACGGCGACCATATCGGGTCGCCGTTTTTTTACTGATGAAGAACTTATACGGAGCTATAGGTTATGGATGTCTCAGTGAATGTTGTAAGCGATCACGTAGTCAATGAAGAGGCGTACCTTTTCTGGTAAATGATCTTTATGGTTGTAAAGCATGTAAATGTCACGAGGGTTGGCGCTCCAGTCTGGCAAAATACGAATTAAGTCGCCGCGCTCGATGTATTCTTTGATCATGACATTGGGCATCAAGGTAATACCTAGTCCTTCAGAGCAGGTACTCCGAACTACGTTCAGTGCATTGGCCTGAAAGCGCGCACGATCCGTGTTTACGACAGATTCTCCCTTACTATTTTTCAGTGTCCACTTGATTAAAGGGTAACCTTTAAGTAAAGCATGATTGGAAAGCTCTTCAGCGTGCTCTGGAGCCGGGTTAGCCGCAAGGTAGTCAGGGCTCGCGACTAAAATGTCTTTTACTTCACCCACTTTACGAGCAATCAGGCTGGAGTCACGCTGTGGTCCAACGCGAAAAATGACATCCCACTCCGTTGGATCAAGTTTATCCGCGTTATTTTCTGTCGTTAGCTCAATATTGATGTCAGGGTACTGCTTCATAAAGCCATTGAACATCGGCATCATCATACGTTTTGTTAGATTGTACGGAGCTGATATTTTGATTCGCCCGGATGCGCCACGACAATCATCGGTAATTTCCTCGGCGGTTGATGTTAGGCTTTGTAGTAGTGGGGAGCATTCTTTGTAAAAACGCTCACCAGCTTCAGTAAGGGAAAGCTTACGTGCATGACGGTTCAGTAGTCGAAGATTGACAGAGTCTTCTAGCGCTTGAATGCGTCGGGTGATGGTCGCAACCGGAATCATCGTTTTTCGTGAAGTTGCTGTATAGCTCCCATTTTCGACAACCAATCGAAATAGGTTTAAATCATCTAATTTCATATTTCCAGACACATTAAGTTACTAATCAACGCTAATTTATAATTAACTTTGCTATGAAAGATTGCTTTAAGTCAACATGTTGCACTATTTGACCACAGCACGCGGTGATGAGCAAACATTGATACAGCAATGATATACCGACGAATATTTGTATAAACGCATTTTTCAGACTACGGTTTATAACGAGGTGAGGTCACCTAAGACTTTAATTGGTAGGGACATCATCGATAAAAGCACAACAATAATAAAGACTTAATAAAATTTGTTTTGACTGACCTGTGTGAGGTGTAAAGGTATGTTTAAGGCTCACAGTCATACGGCAATGGTCTCGGCTCAGGAAGCGGTTCATCATAAACTCATCATGTTAGTGGATGATGATGCCATTTTTCGTAACGTAACCAATGCCTATTTAGAAAGTCAGGGTTTTGAGGTTGTAGAAGCTGAAAATGGCTTCGATGCACTTCAACAACTTAGGGAACGCCAACCCGATCTAGTCTTATGTGATTTATCTATGCCGTTGTTAGATGGTATAGAGTTCGTCGAAGAAGTCAGCCTGGAATATCCATCGTTGCCACTGATTGTGGTGTCGGGCACGGATGAAATGTCAGATGTCGCAAAAGCATTGCGTTTTGGTATTAAAGACTTTCTTCCCAAACCGATAGGTAACTACAAGCACTTATCTCAAGCAATCGATAATACGCTGGAGGATTGTGACAGCCATTTTTCTGAACAACGTGATTTTTCAAGTCAGTGGTTCAGGGTCGATGATGGTGGAGAAATACCAGATGAACAAGAACTTTACTGGCATTTAGAGTACTTGCAACAAAACCCAAACGCTGCAAGAGATTTGCTGCATGCTTTATTACCGGATAAAGATGCATCTCAAGGAGACTGGCGCTGCTCATACCGTTTACTTCAGTCGACAGACGTCATGCCGTTAGTGTTTGACTATCGATGGTTGATGAATGGACAGTTTGCGTTCTACTTGGTTGATTCAGCTTCTCAGAATCACTGTGGAGTCGGGACAACTTTGCTTATAAGGGCGCTATTTGATGATTATCTGCGTAACTTGAAGAGTTTTAGTGCTGATCTTAAAGACATGGTGGATATCATTGAAAAGGGTATCGAGTGCTCGGAATGTGCAGGCGCTATTAATGCTGTGTTTGGTGTAGCTGATCTGGCCTCATCCACGGTTTCGATTTTACCTGCGGGGTTGGACAGTCAATGGTCTAACGGTGTGTCCAACCAGCACATTGCGGCAGGAAATAGCCTGGGTGATGGCAGCATGAAAAACTTTATCACTCGAGACTTATCGCTGAGTACAAGCGGACAGTTGTCAATCGGGTGTCTCGGTTCTTCCAGCTTTAGCCTAAATATTAGTCGTCACGACTAGAGTGTCAAAGCCCAACCTGACTAACAAAAAGCAGCTGAGAAAGCTGCTTTTTTTATATGGATTGAGAGCAAATAAATCAAGCTTAGGGATAAATAACCTTACTTTTTGCTTGTGTTTATCATTGGCTGTATAAGGTATAGTCAGCGTCTAAACAATAATGACCCATTTGTGTAACGTGTGCTTAACGTTGCGGCATGGGAGAAGCAAAGTCAAATAGTGAGAAGAAACATCATGGCAGACAAAGAGTTTAAAGAGCCTTATAATATTGTGTACTTTTTAGGTTTCATTGCAGTACTTATGATCCCAACATTACCTGCAACGTTAACCTGGCTTCGTGTAGTCAACGGCTACGCGGGCTAACAAACTAGCTATCGTTTCTGGAGTTCACCATTCGTATTAAACGTTACTTTTTCAATATCGTTGGTGGACTCTGCATTTTGCTCGGCATCGCCGGAATTGTCCTTCCTCTATTACCCACTACACCGTTTATCTTGCTCGCCAGTGCGTGCTTTATGCGAGGCAGCCCAGCATTTCATCATTGGTTACACAATCACCACACCTTTGGCCCTATTTTGTATAACTGGAATCAAAATAAAGCGGTCGAGCCCAAAGTAAAACAGCGTGGAGCGATTTTTATTGTGCTCAGTTTTACGATTTCGATTTTCGTTGCCCCTATGGTTTGGGTGAAAATTGTACTTTTAGTAATGGCAATCGTTTTACTTAGCTGGTTTATGCGTCTACCTGTGATTGAGTTAGTTGCTGACCGAGAAGAAAATCACTAAGATTGTAGGGAATAGTGTGCCCGCTCTTCGAGTGGGCGTTTGTATTTTTAGCGTCTGTGAGTTTAGGAATATAAGCACATAGCGATGAAAACCTATTGTTCGTTGCCCTCGTGATACTGAGATAGCGAGAGGGTGATGAGCCAATCTAAGTAAATCGGTATTATGACTACAGAAACAATTTCACTGATCAAATCCAGCATCAAAAGCATCCAAGATTATCCAAAACCTGGCATTCTTTTCCGCGACGTAACCAGCCTTTTAGAAGACGCGAAAGCGTATCAGGCGACGATTGGTTTATTGGTCGAACGTTACAAAGCGATGGGATTCACAAAGGTTGTGGGGACAGAGGCGCGAGGCTTCCTGTTTGGTGCGCCTTTAGCGCTTGAGCTAGGTGTTGGTTTTGTTCCAGTGCGCAAGCCAGGTAAGCTACCACGCCCAACGATTGCTCAGTCTTATGAGTTAGAGTACGGTATGGATACTTTAGAAATCCATACTGACGCGATCGTAGAAGGTGACAAAGTACTTGTTGTCGACGATTTGCTAGCAACCGGCGGTACCATCGAAGCAACAACAAAACTGATTCGCCAATTAGGTGGGGAAGTTGAGCATGCTGCATTCGTTATCAATCTACCTGAAATCGGTGGTGACAAGCGTTTAGAAGCGTTAGGTCTAAATGTATACAGCATCTGCGATTTTGAAGGACATTAATACATTCAATGAGTTATTTAGCTTTAGCGCGAAAATGGCGTCCTAATAAGTTTGACCAGGTCGTGGGACAAAAACATGTTCTCACGGCATTGGAAAATGCGTTAGCGCAAAATCGCCTCCATCATGCGTATTTGTTTAGTGGTACTCGTGGTGTTGGTAAGACGAGTATCGGCCGTTTGTTCGCCAAAGGGCTGAACTGTGAAACCGGAATTACCGCAACACCTTGTGGTCAGTGCGATACTTGTCGCGAAATTGATGAGGGGCGATTTGTTGACCTGCTAGAAATTGATGCAGCCTCACGCACTAAAGTTGAAGACACTCGAGAACTGTTAGACAACGTTCAATATAAACCTGCTCGCGGACGCTTTAAGGTGTATCTCATCGATGAGGTACATATGTTGTCACGTCACTCCTTCAATGCTCTGTTGAAAACATTGGAAGAACCGCCGGAATACGTTAAGTTCTTACTGGCGACCACGGATCCGCAAAAGCTACCCGTGACGATTTTGTCACGTTGTCTGCAGTTCCACTTAAAGCCAATCAGTGTCGATGAGATTCATCAGCAGCTAGATTATATCCTTGAGCAAGAACAGGTCTCAGCAGAACCGAAAGCGTTGGGTATGATCTCTCACGCGGCCGATGGCAGTATGCGTGATGCTCTGAGTTTGACTGATCAAGCGATTGCTCTGGGTAATGGTGCAGTAGAATCTGGCATCGTTAGCCATATGCTAGGCACCATTGATACTGATCAGGCTATTCACTTACTTGATTCGATCAGTAGCAAACAGCCCCAACAAGCGATAGAAAAAATCCAACAATTGGCGTCAAATGGCGTGGAGTGGGATGGCTTATTGCAACAGTTGGCAGCCCAATTACACCGAATTGCTATGTATCAGGCTTTGCCATCTACGTTAGATCAAGCTCAGCCTGATGCAGAAAAAATCGAGTTATTAAGTAAAGCGCTCAGCCCACAAGATGTGCAGCTTTATTATCAGGTTGTGATAAAAGGTCGTGAAGATCTCTCGTTGTCACCAAACGGCCGAGTCGGCATGGAAATGATCGTATTGCGCATGATGGCATTTCGCCCGTCAGCAAGTAATAGTGCAAATGTCATTTCTACTGCAACGCAACCGCAATCTGCGCCTATACAGAACGTGAGTCAGCAAAAAGTACAGAAGACTGCAACTCCGCAGACTTCGGTTCAACCACCGCCGTCACGACCGTCGCCAGTGTCATCACAGCAGCCTGTAAATCAACCAGTGGTCAACAACCAGGCTCCGATGCAAGATGGGTCTCAGCTCCAGCCTGACTATCAACCAGCCGAGTACGAGACACCGGCGCAATATGACATAGCGCCACCAATGAGTGAGAACCCAGCGCCTCAGAATCAGGAATCGCCTCAACAAGCCTCAGAGCGTGCTTCAGCAACACCTGCTCGTGGTGGGTTAAGTGGCTTGCGCCATCAACTCCGCTCTCAGCGTCAGGGTTTACAACAAAATGCCCCGCAGCAAAGTGGTGGTCCAAAAAAGCCTAAAGCGACATCTGCCAAACCAGAGTCGGTTCTTGATCGTGTCGCGCAAAGACACGGCAGTTCCGCGCAGGTGTCGCCAAGCTCAACGCCTCAAACGGAAGAGCCAGTCGTTGAAGAAGCGTATCGCTGGCGTCCGAGCAAACCAGCTGAGACAAAAGTCAATACCAAACTGACACCTACGCAGCTCAAGCAAGCGCTTGAGCATGAGAAAACACCTGAAATGGCGCAAAAGCTCGTCGATGAGTCTCTAGAGCAAAATGAGTGGGCAAAACTCATCAGCCTGATGAACATGCCTAAGCTAGTGGAGCAACTTGCGCTAAACTCACATTATAACAAAGAAGGTTCGACGGTTTCTTTGCAGCTGAGAAGTGCTCAGGCACACTTAAATACAGATAGAGCACAAGGCGAATTACTCAACGCTCTCAATACGCTTTTAGGTGAAGATTGCCATTTAACTGTAGAAATTAGTGATGCTGGTGAGACACCGTTAGAATTGCGAGATCGACTCTATCAAGAAAAATTGCAACAAGCTTTGAATAGCCTGGAAAACGATCCAAACGTTCATTTTATCGAACGTCGATTTGCCGCAGAGCTTGTGAAAGATAGTGTGCGCCCTATCTAATAATCGAACGGAGTGGGGTTGAAAATGTTAAGTTATAACCCCATTAATTGATGCAACACCTCATAGCAATCACAGTAAATAAGTGAGCAGAAATAGCGCAGGAAAAATGCTCGAGGACAAGGCGCAATTTTTCGATAAGTAGTTATTCTACAATCAAAAGTTGCAACGATGTTATCGAGCATTTTAACAAGCTAGAATGACCAGTTATTTACTACGATTGGTATCACAAACCAGAGAGATAAACATGTTTGGTAAAGGCGGTATGGGCAACCTAATGAAGCAAGCCCAGCAAATGCAAGATCGCATGCAAAAGCTTCAAGAAGAAATCGCGAATATGGAAGTAACTGGCGAGTCTGGTGCTGGTCTAGTTAAAGTTACAATTACTGGTAGTCACAGCGTACGTCGTGTTGACATCGATGAAAGTTTGATGGAAGACGACAAAGAAATGCTGGAAGATTTGATTGCGGCTGCATTCAACGATGCGGCTCGTCGCGTTGAAGAAACTCAAAAAGAGAAAATGGCTTCTGTAACTGGCGGTATGCAACTACCACCAGGTATGAAAATGCCATTCTAATCTGCTGAAATTTAATTAAGCGGATTTTCAATGCGTACCAGTCATATGCTGGAACAATTGATGGAGGCCTTACGTTGTCTACCTGGGGTTGGCCCCAAGTCGGCACAGCGTATGGCCTTTCATTTGTTACAGCGAGATAGAAAAGGCGGCTTACAGCTCGCCGATGCTCTTAGTCAGGCAATGACGGAAATTGGCCATTGTTCAGAGTGCCGTACTTTTACTGAAGAAGAAGTTTGCCACATTTGTACTAACCCAAAACGCCAGGAAAACGGCCAAATTTGCGTAGTAGAAAGTCCGGCAGACATTGCAGCAGTCGAAGCGACCGGTCAGTACTCTGGACGATACTTTGTTTTGATGGGGCATTTATCTCCGCTTGATGGTATCGGTCCAAGTGACATTGGCTTAGATGTGCTCGATTATCGCCTCCGTCGAGGTGATATTACTGAAGTGATTCTTGCTACCAACCCAACGGTAGAAGGGGAAGCAACGGCACATTACATCGCAGAACTATGTAGAGAGCACCAAGTTGCCGCAAGCCGAATCGCACATGGTGTTCCAGTGGGCGGTGAACTTGAACTTGTTGATGGCACAACGTTGTCACACTCACTCTTGGGTCGACACAAGTTATAATGGAAAGCCGCTGGATTCAGCGGCTTTTTTTCATCTTGTTCACCAATTATCTTATGTCTTATTTATGGTTGATAAGCGGGTTAGCTGTCTGAATCTGAAGCCAGTAGGTTTTTATAGATAACCGCACCTAAAACGCCGCCAATAATAGGGGCGATCCAGAACAGCCAAAGCTGAGATATGGCCCAGTCTCCAACATAAATAGCCACGCCAGTACTGCGTGCAGGATTGACAGAAGTGTTGGTGACGGGGATGCTGATTAAATGAATAAGCGTTAAACATAGGCCGATTGCAATAGGCCCAAACCCTTCAGGTGCACGTTTGTCCGTGGCGCCCATAATGACAATCAAGAACATCATGGTCATCACAACTTCTGTTACTAAAGCGGCCAACATGGAATATTGGCCTGGTGAGTGTTCACCGTAACCGTTCGATGCAAATCCTGAGGTGACAATATCAAAGCCCATTTGACCCGATGCAATTACATAAAGTGTGCCACCGGCAATTAAACCGCCGATAACCTGAGCGATGATGTAAGGCAAAATGTCTTTGGTGTTAAAACGACCACCAGCCCAGAGACCAATGGTTACGGCAGGATTTAGGTGGCAGCCAGAAATATGGCCAATCGCAAAAGCCATAGTAAGAACGGTTAAACCAAATGCCAGCGACACGCCTAACAGCCCAATACCTACTTCAGGAAATCCAGCTGCTAATACGGCACTGCCACAACCACCTAGTACCAACCAGAACGTACCAAAAGCCTCAGCCAAATATTTATTCATGTAATTTCCTATTTCTTATTCGATAACTTGCTGAACATAGTTGAAGATTGTCAGTTAAGTGTGAGGCAAAACACGAAAAGATAAGAATAGGAATGGTATGTACAATGGTGTCTCAGAGATGAAACCGAAAGAGCCAAGATAGTGCAACAGAGGCGTGGGGATCAAAGACAGGGCAAAGCTTACGTTAATTGCTCTAATTCAGTAATATTCGTCAGCGCTTCTTGGTTGGTCTTTCCACACACAACTGGGCATGGTTTGAAATCATGGCACACTTTTGGGCGCTCGGGCTGACCAAATAGCTTACAAAGGTTGTCATCGTTCAGTTGTACACAACGAGCACCTGCCGGCTTACCATTTGGCATGCCAGGAATTGGTGAAGAGATACTTGGGGCGATACAGCACGCACCACAGCCTAATCGACAATCCATAATGTAAACCTCTTAAAAATTGAGGTGGCAATTATGGTCATTTTGGCGTGGATTGGAAGAGGGTGCCAATAAAAAAGTACAAGTAAAACTAAAGCTCTTGCACTTTTTACCTTGCTAAAACGATCACTTTAGAAAACGGTTATAGACAAACAAGATGACGAATGCACCCAGAGTGGCGGTAATAATACTGCCGACGTTGATACCGGTTGCACCGCCTTGTCCCAGAAAGCTTCCTAAAAAGCCCCCTACAAATGCGCCAGCGATTCCTAAAAACATAGTGGCAGTCCAACCGCCGCCGTCATTGCCTGGCATTAACCACTTTGCCAAGGCGCCCGCAATCAAGCCTAAAACTATCCAAGAAATGATACCCATAAACGATCCCCATTGTTCTATTAAGATTCTAATCAAACGACACTGGCTTTAAGGATAGAGCATGACAACAGAAAATGGTCAATTGCTCTTAGCTGATGTGTTTAGTATCAAGAGAATCGCTGAATACTTGAACTTTTGTGATGAGAGGGGTATAAATCGCCCCCTAATTCCTTTAGTGAGACCGAAACTATGAGTACTCCATTTTGGCAAAGTAAAAAGTTGGAACAGATGACCGAAGAGGAGTGGGAATCTCTGTGTGATGGTTGTGGTAAATGCTGCCTTCACAAGCTAATGGACGAAGACACGGACGAAATTTATTACACTAATGTGGCATGTAGCTGGTTAAACAGCAAAACTTGCTCATGCAAAGATTATCCAAATCGCTTCACATCTGGAGAAGAGTGCACAAAGCTAACCCGTGAAGACATTGATGACTTTACTTGGTTACCGCATACTTGCGCGTATCGCCTGTTAGCTGAAGGCCAATCGTTACCAGAATGGCATCCACTCATCACTGGCTCAAAGTCAGCGATGCACGCAGCAGGTGAAAGTGTACGTAATAAAGTGGTGTACGAAATCGATGTTGTAGATTGGGAACAGCATATTTTAAATCACCCCAACAGAGCCTAGGTGATGTCTTACCTCACTTTTACATCTAACACCTTCTTTTGACACGTACTTATCTTTGCATGATATAGAATAAACAAAGGTGATGTTCTCGCCTGCTTCCGTTTCTGATCGATTCCAGTTTTTACGAGGTAAAAATGACGTTTAGTTTCCCGCTGAAAAATCGCCTGACACCTTGGTTTACGTTACTTTTTCTTTTCATCGCGATGATGAATCCTGTTTTAGTCAACGCTGCTGAGAAAAAAGAAGCACCTGCCGTATCGGCGGCAGAAGCATCCATTGATAACTTAAACATCGATATCATCGATTTATCGCAAAGCTTAACTCAAACCAATGGTGATGAGCGTGATGCGCTTCAGTTGCAACTTTTTCAAAAAAACCAACAACTACGCGCTCAGTTGGCGGCTGCTATTGAAAAAGAATCTATCCCGCACGACAAGCTGATCAAATTAGTCAAAACGCAAATAAAGTACACGGAAGATGCAACGCTCTATCTGGCATCGAAAACGAAGTTAGCAACAGAAAATCTGAACGCGGCTAAAGATGAGGAAAAGCTGTCGATCATTAATGACTACCGTGAAGTACAGCACTATCTAGACGTGATATTTGAGGCGAGCTGGCAAAACTTAGTTTGGTTAGAGCAACTGGGTGAACAGAATAAGCGGGCTGAAACAGAATTTAAAGAAAACGTAAATAAGCGTATTCGAATGTTGTCGGCATCCGTGCAGTACTTGAGTCAGCAGAGTGAAATCATTGGTGGACAACTTTCTTCTAGCCCAGAGTCGGAAAAAGCCGCCCAGCAACTGAGCCAGATGATCGTCAAGCAAAGGCTGGAGATTGCAACAGAAAGTCTACGCAACTTGATGTCAATTGGTGACAAGGTTGGTATTGAAACCTCTGAGTACAAGCGTCAAATATTCGAAGTTACCGGCAGTATTACGCATGATTTACTGAATAGCAAAGTTGTCTGGTCAATCGTCAGTCACTGGTCTAACTCAGCAGTGGACTGGTTAGCTGGAAATGCACCACAGCACCTTTTTCAACTGTTTATTTTTGTATTAATTTTGGCAATTGCTCGTGCATTAGCGAAAATTACCCGCAAAGTCATGCGCAAGGCGGTTGCCTCTAAAAACTTAAAGCTCTCCCATTTGATGCAGGATTTCTTTATTTCGATGTCCGGTAAATTTGTGTGGGTGATTGGGATAATGGTCGGTCTATCGCAGATTGGCCTCAACCTAGCGCCAATCCTAACCGGTTTCGGTATTGCTGGTGTGATCATTGGTTTTGCGTTGCAAGATACCTTATCCAACTTCGCGGCAGGTATGATGCTTTTAATCTACCGCCCATTTGATGTCGGTGACTTCGTTTATGCGGGTGGTGTGGACGGTAAAGTCAGTCATATGAGCTTGGTAAATACCACTATCCGCACCTTCGACAACCAGATAATCATTGTACCGAACAGTAAAATTTGGGGTGATGTGATTAAAAACGTGACACATGAGCGCATTCGTCGTGTGGATATGGTTTTTGGTATTGGTTACGCTGATGATTTGCTAAAGGCAGAATCGGTACTCACGGATATCATTACTTCTCATCCATCAGTACTGCGCACTCCTGAGCCAAATATCAAAGTGCATACGCTGAATACTTCTTCGGTGGATTTCATTGTTCGTCCTTGGGTGAAAACAGACGACTATTGGGATGTGTACTGGGATGTAACCAAGGAAGTGAAGCTTCGTTTTGATCGTGAAGGTATCTCTATCCCATTCCCTCAACAGGATGTACATTTGCATATGGTTGAGAAAAAAGACGCTTAATTACTCGTCCTCTATTTGGAAAAGCACTCACATTGTTGAGTGCTTTTTGTTTCTATCGGGTAGCGTGTTTCAAGTATTTGCTCGAAGGTGATTGTCGAAGCCTTGAAAAACAAAAAGTTGCACAGGTTAGAGATTATACCAATCTACGTTTTGTCATTGGGCTATTATGCAAGTGCGAGGAGAATGCCACCTACACTCAGCGCGGCAGAGAGATATTGCCCCGCAGAGTAGGAGCTGTCTTCCTCTTCCTCGATTTTATCAGGACGGTCCATCCCCAAAGCGCCATGGGTAAATGATTCTACTTTTTCACCAACAGTCTTATTTTCCGCTGCCGCTTTTTTACTTTCGTGGTCGATTTCTTGTAACGCGGTAAGCAGCGCCTTCCCCTCAGAAGAAAGTGTCACTTTGTTTTGTTCCACTTTTAACGGTGACGCATTTATGTCTTCTGTGGCTTTTGTTGTTGAAGACACAGTGGGCTGCAAATTAGCGTAGGTATTAACTTGATTGCTTCCTACTGGATTCATCGCATACTCCTTGAAAATCGACACTCGATCATTGAGTGTGGGTAAAAAGCAGTTATTGACTATATCGGCAACGCAGGGCAATTCTTAAATCGTTCAAATAAAAAACAGGCCTGTTTTTGCCGCTTGTTATAAATACCCAGAGACTAAAGCAAAAAACAGACCGATATAATTCAATTCACGTTCTGGATAGCCTGTAGTTACACCAAAGAGAATGAACAATGACAATGCGATTTGCGAGCGAAAGATCGTCAGCCGTTTATTGGCACTCAAGATCAGTGTTGCGCATAATGAGGTGACTAAACGCTTGCATACGATTGCTATCCTGTACGTAGCGAATAGGCGGCGCTAACACTTCGAGTTGGTAGTCGGTGCTATCAGAGGTAACTTCTGGGGTTGGTGTGATGATCACCACCTTTAAATTTGGATTGCGGTTTAAAATCGAAGTGGCTGTGCCTAATCCGCCTTCGATGTGGAAATTTCCTGCCACATGCACAACTTGAGAACCCTGATGTTTGTCCAGGTAGTTCACGATGGACTCGGCCATGGTCTCATCCCAGGTTATTTGCGCAGCGTACTGTTTTTCTGTTTGCGCTGACTCGCCGTGATGCATTGAGGCCATAAACTTTTCTTTGTACAAACTGTCATTGGTATTGATGGTCTCCGCGACAAAACGACGTTCTTTACTGTCGAGCTTATTGAGATAGTCGATACCTTGGCGTCCTATGCAACGTACAATCTTTTTTGGGGCGTTAGCTGCAATAACCGCAATATCAGCACGCTTAGCAAATTCGATAAGAGGACGATAGTCACTCTCATAATTTGGCCAGGCATTGCTTTGTTGGATGAAGAATTGCTCACCGATCTGGTCACTTAAATACTCATCTAGCACGTTTTGCTTATCGCGGGTAATTTGCTCCATTGAAAGGGCAACGGGGCGTTGTCCTTTGGATAATTGCTTGAGCATGTCTGTCTGGAAACGGTGGATACCTGCATGGGTGTGCCATTCACCGATCAACAGCACATCGGCTTGTCGTAACTCAGATGTCAGGTGAGTGATGGTCACTGGGGTACCTGATGGGGAGTGAAGCTGATAATCGTAAAAGCTGCTTACGTCTGCTGAAATGGGAGCAGACGTTGTTGCTGTAGTCGAGATACAACCTGTCAGCAAAGTTGCAACCGCAAAACCTAAGATAGAAAAGCGCATGGGAAGCCTCCAAAAATGTCCCAGAGATATTTGTGGAGGCGACAAGATCAATTTAAGTCAACGAGTGCTATGTTCACTTGCGCTGCGATAGAGCGTTATCAATGCGTGGATTTGCGATAGACTCGCACCATAAAATCGGCCTCACATTGGAAAAGTGTAGCGGATTTTAATTCTTCTCGGAGTTCGTCAGCCGCTTTCCAGGCGAATGGTGTCATTTGCAGTAGGTCAAATGCGTCGCCGTCTTTTAAGTCCATCACGTAGTTAAGCTGGTGTTGCTGTTCTAGTTCGTAGCCGTCGATGGTTTCAGGCGTTTCATCGTGGAGACGAACGTCTTGGTAAATTCGTTCACGAAGCTGGTAAAGATGTCTGCCTGCTGGCGTAACGGTAATCACGACACCACTGTCTTTTACTACCCGTTTAAGCTCTTCGGCTTTACATGGCGCGTAGATTCGCAGGACTGCATCCAAAGATTGATCTGCGAATGGAAGTCTATGGCTTGATGCGACACTAAAATGACAATCTGGGTAGCGCTTAGCCGCATAGCGAATCGCTATTTTTGAAATATCTAAACCATAGGTGACGGCTTGTTCATCTTGCGTCTGCAATGATTTTTGCACCTGATCGGTGTAATAGCCTTCGCCACAGCCAATATCCAATAATTGATACGTGGTTCCTTTGGTGTACTCAGTACAAATTCGGGCGACTTCTTGGCGCATCGGGTCGTAATATTTTCCTTCCAGAAAGCGACGGCGCGCTTGCATCATTTCTTTGTTATCGCCGGGATCTTTAGAACGTTTATGATGGGCTGGCATCAGATTAACGTAGCCTTCTTTTGCCATGTCGAATTGATGATTATTTTCACACTTAAACGTTTTTACGCTTAACGTAAGAGGTAGGTGACATAGAGGGCATTGATAGTTCATGACGATCTCGAGCTGAAAGTAGGGCGACAAATTCTATCAAAAAGCACGACTTTAAGTGAAACAAAAACCGCTAAACAGCTTTGCAGAGCGCTAGTTAGAACTAGAGAACATAAATAACAGGGGGGGAACTGGACGATAAAGGGTTACCTGGAATTATAAGCCGGCGTAAACCGGCTTTGATGTTGTTATTGTGCGGAAACAACGGTAACCAATTCGTAGCTTTCACCTGGCTGCAAGGTTTTGCCTTGATCAAGGCTGGAAGCATGCAGCGCGGATTCGACGCATAGCATGGTTTCATAACCATTATCAGCCATGTCTCCCATTGACTGAGCACCTTCTGCCCAAGGGTTCCATAGTACTGCCGAGTTGTGACCATGGTTTTCTACGCTCAGAGTGCGTCCTAATACGGGGTCTTTGACTAAGATCTGCGCTTCAGGCTGCGTGTATACGCGGTCTATAGTGTCGGTTAATTGCAGGACTGCACCACCTTGACATACCTCGTTGCCTTTCAAGCTGTCGATGTACTCGCTACCCATGCCTGAAGTTTGAGCTTGTAAAACATCGCCAACGTTAAGGTAAGTATGCAATGCGCCAGAGAATGTCCATGCCTCGTCATCGATATTCAGCACTTTCAGTGTCACTTTCAGCTCATCGCCGACTTCTACCAAAAGGCGAGCTTCAAACATATGAGGCCAAATTTGGTGGGTTTCTTCGCTTGGGAACAACGCAAGTTCGATAATCACACCATTTTCATTTTCACGGTGTTCTATCAGTTCCCATTCTGTAGTGCGCGCAAAACCATGAGCCGGTGCTGCAATGCGACCAAACCATGGCCAACACACAGGAATACCACCACGCAAAGCGGCTTTGCCATCGAATACTGCTTTTTCACTCATCCAAATTAGATCTTCCTGACCTTGTGGTTTATATGACACCACATGGCCACCGTGCAAAGCGATACCAGCGGTTGCTTTATCGTGAATGATGCGAACAACTTTGACCTGATCAACTTCTACTACGGTGACATTGTCTGAAAGGACGGTTAGGGCAGGGAAGGTATTTAAATCCATCTGATTATTTTCCTATCGCTGGGAGAGGTGAGTATTTAGTTGACGAACGCTTCACACTCAAATACCAACCTCAAATTCCAGATACAAAAAAGGCGACTATCAAGCCGCCTCTTTTCAACTCAGTTAAGAGCTAATCACTGTTTCTAATTACTTAGAGATGTGTGCGATTAGGTCTAGAACTTTGTTTGAGTAACCGATTTCGTTGTCGTACCAAGATACAACTTTAACGAATTTGTCAGTTAGAGCGATACCAGCTTTAGCATCGAATACAGAAGTGCAAACTTCACCGATGAAGTCTTGAGATACTACTGCATCTTCAGTGTAGCCTAGAACGCCTTTTAGTTCGCCTTCAGAAGCTTCTTTCATTGCTGCACAGATAGCTTCGTAAGATGCGCCGTTTACTAGGTTAACTGTTAGGTCAACTACAGAAACGTTAGCAGTTGGTACGCGGAAAGCCATACCAGTTAGCTTGCCGTTTACTTCTGGAAGTACAACGCCTACAGCTTTAGCAGCACCAGTTGAAGATGGGATGATGTTTTGAGAAGCACCACGACCACCACGCCAGTCTTTAGCAGAAGGACCGTCAACAGTTTTTTGAGTTGCTGTTGTAGCGTGAACTGTAGTCATAAGACCAGATTCGATACCGAACTTGTCGTTAAGAACTTTAGCGATAGGTGCTAGACAGTTAGTAGTACAAGAAGCGTTAGAAACGATGTCTTGACCAGCGTAAGTGTCGAAGTTTACGCCGTTAACGAACATTGGAGTTGCGTCTTTTGAAGGACCAGTTAGTACAACTTTTTTCGCGCCAGCAGTGATGTGCTTACGTGCAGTCTCGTCAGTTAGGAAAAGACCAGTTGCTTCAGCTACAACGTCAACACCGATTTCGTCCCACTTAAGGTCTTCAGGGTTGCGCTCTGCAGTTACACGTACTGTTTTGCCGTTAACGATTAGGTTACCGCCTTCAACTTCAACAGTACCGTTGAAACGGCCGTGAGTTGAGTCGTACTTAAGCATGTATGCCATGTAATCTACGTCGATAAGGTCGTTAATACCTACAACTTCGATGTCGTTACGCTCTTGCGCTGCACGGAAAACGAAACGGCCGATACGGCCAAAACCGTTAATACCTACTTTGATAGTCATTATAGTTGCTCCACAACTTAATTTCTGATTAAAGATAACTGGTAGTAAAATTACAGAATCCAGTAAACATCTGCAACAGATAATCGGACTTAACTTGTTTAAAGTCAAAAAAAAGCGACGCTTTTTTTAACAATTCTTTGCAAATGTTCGTTTTTTAAACTTTTTACTGCTTTTACTCTAGCTCAGTTGGCGTAATATAACCTGCGAGATTAGTGCTCGTATCAAATTAATTACACATGGTGTCCTGGTGAGAAAGTATGTGCTACAACTGTTACGAGAATCAAGTTTTTTGCTAAAAAAGTCATTGCGAAAAACAGGAAATAAGGATCTAAAATTAGTGGAACAAAGCGGAGGAAAAGTGACGAAGTCCGATGAATATTGGCGTGAGCGTCTATCTGATGAAGAGTTTCGTGTTTGTAGAGAGCAGGGAACTGAGCCACCGTTCAGTGGTAAGTTATTGCATAATAAGGAAACTGGTATATATAGCTGTACCTGCTGTAATACCCCTCTTTTTGTCTCTGATAACAAGTACGACTCAGGCTGTGGATGGCCGAGTTTTGATGCGCCAGTTAATGACCAAGCGATACGCTATTTAGATGATCTGAGTCACGGAATGGTGCGTACTGAAATTCGCTGTGCGACATGTGATAGTCATCTGGGGCACGTTTTTGAAGACGGACCCCAAACAACAGGCGAGCGTTACTGTGTCAATTCAGTGTCGTTAATTTTCAACAAATCTGAAGATTAGTAACAAAATTGCAGTTAAGAGTGTTTCATCCTTTCAGAACTGTATCGGTGAACATATAAACACTGAATGAATAAAAAACTCCCGACTTGCGGGAGTTTTTTAAATATCAGCGGGAATCAAATTGGGAGAGTAACTTCCCTGTTCAATGTTGTTCGCGATCGACTTTGCCAGGTCGTCCAGTTTTTGATTTTGGTCTGGATCATTGAAGTCGAACATGCGCTTTAGCTGCTTTTCGTCAGCTATTGGCACATCAAACCTTTTGGCTACCATCGCCCATAAATAGGCGCGTTTTTTCTCCCCTAAACCTTGATGAATACTTGCCAGTGATTTGAGAATGACAGGATTCAGATTGTCCTCGTTCGACAAGCGCAATGCATTATTCAGTAAGGTGAGTGTTTTAGCTGTGTCTCTATTGGCATAGAACGTGGCTAGGGCGTATTGCATGTCTGCCGTGTTTAACCCGGGCGACCCTTCCATTTGTAAAAACTGGCGTTGTGCCTGATTATCTCCGGTTTGGGACCAAAGGAAATATAAGGTCTCTGGTTTTGCCGATACCTTTAACTCGCTAACGATACGTTCCAGTTCATCGATACTGTGTACTAATGCACTAAAGCGTTGTGCTCTTAGCTCGCTTTGGTCAATTGGAGCGATCTGAGATGCTAACTCCAAGCACTTTCTGTATTCGGCGACGATGCCGTATTCTTTTATCTGTTTTTCTTCGCTTGGGTGCTTGAACTGCTCATAACGATGCCATATTAAGTTGGTGCGCGGGATGCGGCACTGTCCGTCACCCATGTTTAGATTTTCGCAGCGCAGTTCTGGGTTATTTTTGCACAGTTGTTCCGTGGTTACGTTACGTTCAAAGCAACCGGTGATAGTTAGAGTAGCGACGCTTGCCAGCAACCAGTACGTTGTTTTCATGGTTTTGCCTGTGATCCGTTACACCAATTCATTTTTGTGTTCTTGACTCCAATTCTTAACCCGCTATGTTCTGAACAGAATGTAATAAGAAGGTACACTATGGACACAGAACAATTATTAAAAGCGATGACTCCAGAAGTTTACGATCGCTTGGTATATGCAGTGGAGACTGGAAGATGGCCAGAGGGTACAACACTTTCTAGAGAGCAGCGAGATTCGTGTATGCAAGCTGTGATGTTGTATCAATCAAAACATAATACTGATGCTCAGCATATGACTGTTGCTGCAGGTGGTGAAATCAGTTTGAAGTCTAAGCAAGAATTAAAAAAGCAGTTCAATAACGAAAAGAGCGATATCGTCAGGGTAAATCCAAACTTCGATTGATACGTTCGACATCTAAAAAGCCCAGTGTAATCAATGGGCTTTTTAGACTTTAAGTGCTGCGCATTAAGCTTTTATAGGCTCATTTCACCGCGCAATACTTGCTGCATTTTGTCTTTTACTTCTTCGTAAGAGAGGTTCTGGCTTAGCAGGTAATGCAGCTTGGCTAGTGCCGCTTCAGGCGTCATGTCAAAGCCACTGATCACGCCAGCATCAGCCAGCGCACAACCGGTCGCGTAACCACCCATGTTAACTTTACCCGCCAGACATTGGGTTAAGTTAACCACAATAACGCCACGTTCAGATGCTTCTTTTAGATGACCAAGTAGTTCTGGGTTCTGTGGTGCATTACCTACGCCAAACGTTAGCAGAATCATCGCGTTAACCGGCTGAAGTAACGTGTTGCGAATCACTTCATGAGAAATGCCAGGGTACATGGTAATAACCCCAATCGGCTGAGGTGTAATGTTGTGTACTTTAAATTCGCCTTCAGGCTGAGCACCAACTGTCACGTTATTGCTAATCTGAATATTGATTCCCGCTTCCAACAAAGGAGCCAGGTTTGGCGAAGTGAAGGCATTGAAGCCATCAGCATGTGATTTCGTGCTGCGGTTACCACGCATCAACTGATTGTTGAAGAACAACGTTACCTCGTTGATCGGGAAGTTAGCCGCGATATGCAGTGCGTTTAACAGGTTTGCCTGGCCATCAGAGCGCAGCTCTGCTAATGGGATTTGAGAACCAGTCACAATCACTGGCTTGCCAAGGTTTTCCAGCATGAAAGACAGGGCAGACGCGGTATAAGCCATGGTGTCTGTACCATGCAGAATAACGAAACCATCGTACTTGTCGTAGTTATCACGAATATCATCAGCAATTTGTTGCCAATCGGCAGGAGTCATGTCTGATGAATCGATTAGCGGATCGTATTCGTGGATGGTGTAGTCCGGCATCTCTGGACGATGAAACTCTGGCATTGCTGCTAATTGCTTCTCCATAAAGCCAGCGATAGGCACATAACCGTGATCTGACTTTTGCATACCGATGGTGCCACCGGTATAAGCGATATAGATGTGTTTTCTAGTCATCGTTCTATTTACTTTCATGTAGGGGAGCAGTGCGCGGATTATAACGAATTGATGGGTAATAAAAAGGGGAATATCACTAAGATATGCCCCTTTTTTGACTAGTTAAGCAAGGCTATTGAACTTGGCAATTCAAACAGAAAGCGTATTGACCTCTTGGGTCATTAAAACTCTGTAGCACGCTTGCATCTTGTTTTAGCTGCTGAGCAACAGGCTGCAAGCTTTGCGGCAACATACTTGTTACATCAATACCAAGCGAAACTTTGACGTTATTCATGAATTCGTCGAGGAATATCTCCGCTGGTGAAAGTGGTTCTTCAACCCAGTAGAGGTTGTAATCCGTGACATTTGCCAGCTGCGCTGCTAAATCGATCGCATCGTCAAAGTCACCCATTTGGTCTACCAAACCATAGGACATGGCATCCTGACCTGTCCATACGCGACCTTGAGCCACATTGTCGACCTCCTCAACAGTCATCCCACGGTTATCACCGACCAGAGAAATAAAGCGCTGGTAGCCGTGTTCAATTGACATTTGGATCGCTTGCGATGCGCCTTCTGACAGACCCGTTGACAGTCCGTCACCAGAGAATGGAGACGTACCAACACCGTCAGTATGGATGCCTAGCTTGCTGAAGCCTTTTTCAAAGGTGGTAATCACGCTAAAGATACCGATAGAGCCAGTCAGTGTCGTTGGCTGAGCGACAATTTTATCTGCACTCATAGAAATCCAGTAACCGCCTGACGCCGCTAAGCTAGACATTGATACCACAACGGGTTTACCTGCTTGCTTTAACGCGGAGACTTCGTTACGAATCACTTCCGATGCAAAGGCGCTGCCACCTGGGCTGTTGACGCGAAGCACGACCGCTTTAACATTCTTGTCGTTACGAGCCTGACGAAGAAGACTTGCCACCGTATCACCGCCAACAGTACCTCTCGGTTGTTGCCCATCCATGATTGCACCGCTCGCAACGACGACCGCGATGTCATCTTCTGATGTACTGTAGTCAGGGTGCATGGTTGCTTGATAATCGTAATAGCTGACTGCGTTATAACTGTCTTTACCGTCACTACCAAATTCTTTGGCGAATAGGGTGCGAATGTCCTGACGAGTTGCCAGTTGGTCGACCAAGCCTAATTTAAGCGACAGTTTTGCAATATCGCCATTAACAGAACGCATTTCTGCTAACAGCTCGTCCATGGTTGGGTTGAGAACTTTAGCATCAATTTTACGGTTGGTTGCGACATCATCGACATAGGCACTCCACAGCTGAGTGATCCAGCGCGTTGCCGACTCTTCCGCTGCATCAGACATGTCGTCGCGGGTAAATGGTTCTATTGCCGACTTATAAGTACCAACACGGAACACATGTGTGGACACATCCAGTTTTTCTAACAGCGATTTATAGTACATCGAGTAAGCGCTGTAGCCTTTAATCAGGACTCCGCCATCTTTCCCCAGATACACTTTGTCGGCGTAACTGGCGAGGTAATACTGGCTTTGATTGTAGAAGTCGCTGACCGCATAAATCGGTTTACCCGACGTTTTGAACTCGTTGAGTGCTTTTGCGATATAGCGTAACTTGGTTAAGTTCGTTTCCGGCATGTCACGTAGAGATAAGACTAGCCCAGTAATTTTAGGGTCATCTTTGGCGTAGCGAATGGTATCAACGATATCGAACAAGACGTTTTCTTTTGGCATCTCTTTACCAAGCAATGAGCCCGTAAAGGAATCCATCGGGTTCGCATAACGTCGTTGCTCGACGATTGGACCGGATAGATTCATGACAAGCGCAGACTCTTTCTCTACAACAGGTCGACCTTCTCCAGTGTAGGTAAACGCAAAGTAAAAAACGGCGATCATCAGGAGGAAAAGCAGGTTTGCCAGAGCGAGCCTGACAAAGGTGATGCCTTTCCATATGCCTTTAAATATCAAACCAATAAACTTGAAGAGTTTTTTCATCATGTCTCCATCACGAGATAATCAATTCGTAATTTTACCAAATTATGGGTTCTTATCTCTAAGATCTCAAAATATAACGTGTTTTTAGCTTATCACGCTCCTTGCACAATTGGCATATTTTAGCGTTAGATTGATCGCCATTACAAAAATGTAAACACCTGTTTGATTTTGTTGTTATCGAAAAGTAATATTATTTCACAAGATAATAACAATGGATGTTGAGTAATGTCTGCACTGTACCCAAACTTATTAAAACCATTGGACCTCGGATTTACCAAAATACGTAACCGCGTTCTGATGGGATCAATGCATACCGGTTTAGAAGAGGACAAAGAAGGCTTGCAAAAGCTGGCTGCGTTTTATGAAGAACGCGCGAAAGGTGGCGTTGGATTGATTGTTACAGGGGGGTTCTCTCCCAACCTTCGTGGTCGACTACACCCTCTGAGCGCAGAGTTCAGCAAGCCTAAACATGCAGAAGCGCACAAAGTCGTTACTGAAGCCGTCCATAAACACGGCAGCAAAATTGCTCTGCAAATCCTGCACGCAGGCCGTTATGCCATGCATCCTTTAGCGCAAAGTGCATCGGGTATCAAAGCGCCGATTTCTAAGTTTGCACCTAGTGAAATGAGTGAGCGTCAAATTAAGAGCACCATTGCAGATTTTGCTAAAAGTGCCGAGCTGGCTCAGATCGCAGGCTATGACGGTGTAGAGCTGATGGGTTCAGAAGGTTACCTGATTAACCAGTTCCTGTGTAAACGCACCAACATGCGTTACGACGAGTGGGGCGGCAGCTATAAAAAGCGTATGCGTTTCCCTATTGAGATAGTTAAAGCGGTACGTGAAGCGGTGGGTGATAAGTTCATCATTATTTTCCGTCTTTCTATGCTGGACCTAGTCGAACAAGGCAGCACGTTTGAAGATGTGATTGAGCTGGCAAAAGCACTTGAAGAGTCTGGCGTAACCATCATTAACACCGGTATTGGCTGGCACGAAGCTCGCGTTCCAACTATCGCGACACAAGTTCCGCGTGGCGCGTTTACTTGGGTAACCGAGAAAGTGAAGCCGCACGTTTCTGTACCTATCATCACCTGTAACCGTATTAATACCCCAGAAGAAGCAGAGCGTATTCTCTCGTCTGGGCATGCAGATATGGTCTCTATGGCTCGACCATTCTTGGCTGATCCTTATTTTGTGGCGAAAGCTGAACAAGAGAAGGCGCAGTTCATCAATACCTGTATTGGCTGTAACCAAGCTTGTCTCGACAACGTATTTAAGGGCAAGCGTGCAAGCTGCTTGGTTAACCCATTAGCGTGCTATGAAACTGAAATTGTCGTTGAGCCAGTACTGAAGAAAAAGAACATCGCCGTAGTAGGTGCGGGTCCTGCTGGCCTTGCATGTGCGACGACATTGGCAGAGCGTGGCCACAAAGTCGATTTGTTCGAGAAGAATGATCGCATTGGTGGACAATTCCGCCTAGCAATGCAGATCCCGGGTAAAGAAGAATTCCGTGAGACGATTCGCTACTTTGCCAACCGTCTTGATGAGACAGGTGTCAATCTGCATCTTTCTACTGAAGCGAACTTCGACCTACTCACCGAGTACGATGAAATTGTGATGGCATCAGGCGTAGAGCCACGTAAAGTTGCCATTGAAGGCATTGATAATCCAGAGAAAGTCGTGGATTACCAGACCTTGATTCGTGAAAAGACACCTGTTGGTGAGAAAGTCGCAATCGTTGGTGCAGGTGGTATCGGTGTTGATATTGCAACCATGATTACGGAGCCTGTCGATCATACTTTGGATGATTGGCTACACGAGTGGGGTATTGATAAAGAGATTTCTCAACCAGGTGGTTTGTATCCTTTCCCTGACTCAGTGAGCGACAAAGAGGTGTGGGTACTACAACGTCGCCAAGGACAAGTGGGTAAAGGTCCGGGTAAAACAACGGGCTGGATCCATAAACGTACTCTGGAAAAACGCGGCGTTCATCTTCTCGGTGGCGTTTCTTACCAAAAAATCGATGATCGTGGATTACACATTCAGGTTGATGGTAAATCACAAGTGTTGAATGCAGATAAAGTGGTTATCTGTGCAGGTCAGGAGTCGGTTCGTCCGTTCGAAGATAAATGGTCTCAGCTAGGTGATAAGCTACACATTATTGGTGGTGCCGACCACGCTGGTGAGCTGGATGCGGTACGAGCAATCCGTCAGGGTGTGAAGCTTGCAGTGAAGCTATAAAAGGCATTCACAAATAGGTATGAAAAGCTGCGCATTGTGCGCGGCTTTTTTGGTTTCTATTCGACTGGAACAGGCATTTTGTGGGTTAGGTATAATCCCCAAAAAACAGGTTGTTATTCAGTGGGCTAGATTGTGCTAAAGTGACCAGCAGACTAAATGCAAGTTAGATTCAATAAGGACCAGTTCATGGAAGCTCTCGATCTTTTGCTTAACCGCCGTTCTGTCGGCAAGTTATCCGCGCCAGCACCAGAAGGTAAAGTGTTGGAAAATATCATACGCGCTGGCCTGCGCGCGCCTGACCATGCTGGTTTAACGCCTTGGCGCTTTGTGATTTCGCAAGGTAATGGGCTGAATAGACTGTCTGATATTTTGGTTAAAGCCGCACTAGCAGACAACAGTGAAGAAGCGGTAGTTGAGAAGCTGAAAAATGCCCCATTCCGAGCACCAATGGTCATCACGGTTATTGCAAAAGTGACGCCGCATGAAAAAGTGCCTGCACTTGAGCAGTACCTGTCAGCAGGTTGTGCCGTTCAAGCAATGCAAATGGCCGCAGTTGCGCAGGGCTTCCAGGGCTTCTGGCGCTCAGGACCATGGATGTTCCACCCTGAAGTGCATAAAGCGTTTGGCCTGGAAGGGGAAGATGAAATCGTCGGTTTCCTTTACTTGGGTTCTCCAGTTGGCACCCCCATGAAAGTGCCAGAGCGTGACCTGTCGAAGTTTGTTGAGTTTCAATAAACGCTAACCACATTCTTACTGTCTATCTATACAGTTTTTCTTGATTTATTAGGGCTACATTCGATAATGTGGCCCTAATTATTATTACTTTCCAAAGCTTATGTCTCGTCTGTTTATTGCTGAAAAACCAAGTTTAGGCCGCGCGATTGCTGCTGCACTTCCTAACCCTCAAAAGAAAGACCAAGGCTTCATTCGCTGTGGCAATGGAGACGTGGTGACTTGGTGTATCGGTCATTTATTAGAGCAGGTAGAGCCAGACGCTTATGACGAACGCTACAAAAAATGGAATATGGCAGATCTGCCTATCGTTCCTGAGCAGTGGCAGTTAAGGCCAAGGAAGAGCGCCAGTAAGCAATTGACGGTGATTCGTAAATTGTTAAAAGAGGCGACAGAAGTCATTCATGCTGGCGACCCGGACCGTGAAGGTCAACTCTTGGTGGATGAAGTGCTTGATTACTGCAAGCTGTCTAAAATCAAAAAACAAGCGACTCAACGGCTACTGATTTCAGACTTGAACTTACCAGCAGTAAAACGAGCGCTGAGTTCAATGCGCAGCAATCGTGATTTTATCCCGCTTTCTGTTTCTGCACTGGCTCGTTCGAGAGCGGATTGGCTCTATGGCATGAATATGTCTCGTGCTTATACCTTGCTGGGGCAAAAAGCGGGTTATCAAGGCGTGTTATCGGTCGGGCGAGTACAAACGCCAGTGCTTGGGTTGGTGGTTCGTCGCGATGAAGAAATCGAAAACTTTATCCCTAAAGACTACTTCACCCTGCATGCTCTTATCCCATACCAAGATCAAAACGGCGCATTTGACATTCGTGCGAGGTGGAAACCAAGCGAAGCGTGCAAACCTTGGCAAGATGAGGAAGGGCGAGTTCTGAACCGAAAGCTGGTGGAGAATGTTGCTGCTCGTATCAAGAACCAACCCGCCACGGTGAAAGAGTCTGAGCAAAAACAAACCAAGCAATCTGCCCCTTTACCTTATTCTTTGTCTGCATTGCAGATTGATGCGGCAAAACGTTATGGCATGAGTGCCCAGCAAGTCTTGGATACCTGTCAGGCATTGTATGAAAAGCATAAGCTGATCACTTACCCACGTTCGGATTGCCATTACCTGCCGATGGAGCACTATGCACAAGCGGGTTCAGTCACTTCTGCAATTGCCAACAATGCCAAAGAGCTGCAAAGTGCCGTTCAGGACGCGGATTTGTCGATTAAATCGAAAGCATGGAACGACAAAAAAGTGGATGCGCACCACGCGATCATTCCTACGCCTAAGCAAGCTAATGTGAATTCGTTATCCGGCAATGAGATGAAGGTGTATCAACTCATTGCTCGTCAATATCTGATGCAGTTTTATCCCGCGGCCATATACGCTGAAGCGAAGCTGGTGTTTGATATCGCTGGAGGCACTTTTATTGCCAAAGGTCGTCAGCTTGTCTCTCCGGGCTGGAAAGCTTTGATGGGTAAAACTGACAAAGAAGACGATGGGATTGATGCCGTGCCACCTTTAGCAGAAGGCACGGTGCTCACTTGTCGGGAAGGGGAAATAAAAGATCGCAAGACCGAGCCACCAAAACACTTCACCGAAGCGACCCTGTTGCAGGCGATGACGGGAATAGCCCGCTATGTTGCTGATAAAGAGTTGAAGAAGATTCTACGTGATACGGATGGCCTTGGAACCGAAGCTACGCGTGCTGGTATTCTCGATACACTCTTCAAGCGCCAGCTTCTGACTCGTCAAGGCAAATCGATTTTAAGTTCACCAGCTGGCCGAGGTTTGGTTCATGCACTTCCCCAAGACGCGACTTATCCGGATATGACGGCGCACTGGGAATTCCAATTGCAAGGGATGGCAGAGAAGAATCAAGCCTATCAGCCGTTTATGCAAGCGTTGGAGCAAAGAATAGATAGCCTGATGGGGGAGGTTAAATCAGGACCGATTCCTGAATCTTTACGTCATTTACCTAAAGTCGAGCGCCCGGCGTTTAAGCGTAGGAAGCGCAGTTATTCGAAGGGCAGTGGTGCTAAGTCTGGTCCAGCAAAACGGAAGTCATCTTAAAAAAACAAGCGGCACTTTCACTCTACGGTCATTCCAGCGAGCCAGAGCGAGACTAGGAATCTATTATCCTAGTACTCGACTTAGCAATTCAGCGCTCGGAGAGAAGATCCTGAATCACGCTCCTTCGTCGCTGTTCAGGATGACGGGAGGGGTTAATCGAGCGGCATTGCAATGATCAACAGTGCCGCTTTCGTATTAAACGTGACTACTCAAACAAGCCGCCATTTTTATCGATCGCGCCTTTAACATCATCTTGGGTCAGAACACGCTTGCCGAGTTCTTGTTTGACTTGCTTACCCAAGTTAACAAGCGCGTCTCTGTTTGCTTGGGTTTGACGTTTACCTGTGCTTCTTAAGCAATGGTTGAGTTCATGCTCTTCACTGAAATTAACCAGATCTTTATCTGCAGCCATTGTAACTCTCCTTAGTGGTTTGATAACTCCACTAAGTCTGGATTGCATATCATGAAATTCAAGTTTTGTTAATCAAATATTTGCATATTATTTTTTCCGACTTATGAACGATTCACTGCCAAAGCACTTATAGCTATGTGGCCTACCAAGGTAGCTCGGTTCCATCGTAATTAATAAAATGTCCGGAATTCTCTTGTGTGCTTTCCTCAATAACTTTAGCGAGCCCTGCCGCTGAGAATTCAGCGTCAATTAATGCATTTGGCCCGCCCATCGCTGTGCGCACCCAGCCTGGATGAAGAGCTAGAACCGTGAACCCTCGGTCGGTTAAGTCGTTGCTTAAGCTTTTTACCACCGAGTTAAGCGCGGCTTTAGATGAACGATAAATATAACCACCACCTGAGGTATTCTCGGTCATGCTGCCGACTTTAGATGAGATGCAGGCGATCTTCTTCATTTGGCCCTGTTGCAGCAATGGGTAGAGTGTTTCGACTAATTTGAGTGGCGCAATGGTGTTGATTTCAAGAACTTTACGCCACTCATCCACATCGGTATTTCCAAACCCATAACCTTTAGGACCGTAGTAACCCGCGTTGTTTATTAACAGGTCGATAGCAGGCAGGTTCTTCGCGAGTTGCGCTACCTGCTTGTAGTTGGTGACATCGAGTTCATGAAGCGTTAAAGAGAAGTGCTGGTTGCTTAAACTGACTAATTCGTCGCTGTTCGCTAAGTTCCGAGTAGTCGCATGTACTTGCCAGCCATTGTCGAGATAGAGCTTAGTTAAACTCAGGCCGATACCGCGATTTGCACCAGTAATAAAAACGGTAGAACTCATCTGATTCCCTTATCCCTATTTGTTATCGAGTTATTGTTTTAGCTCTTCAAACCTTAGCAGTGAAATGGCATTTTATTCAATGGTTGAACTTGGTACTATTTCGCCACAATTGTTAAAAAGAACCTTCCATGCTGCCACTTATTTATCACCCGATATATTCAAAACTTGCTTTGCCTGAAGGGCACCGTTACCCAATCATGAAGTATCAATATCTCTATGAGGCGGTTCAAGGAAAGCTAGAGAACGAAAAATGCCAAGAGCGAGTGCAGTTTTTCGAGCCTGCGGCGCTTTCTGTAGCAGAGATTAAGCGAGTGCATGAGGCCGAATATGTGGATTTATTGGTCAGCGGTACGATGCCGGCGGCTAAAATGCGCCGTATTGGGTTTCCCTGGAGTGAGGCACTGATCACCAGAACACTGACTTCTGCGGCTGGTACGTTGATGACGGCGGAGAAAGCGCTGGAACACGGTGTGGCTTTGCATTTGAGTGGTGGATATCATCATGCTCACAGAGACTTCGGCAGTGGGTTCTGTCTGTTTAACGATCTTGTGATAGCAGCAAAGCATATGTTGGATCACGACGATGTCGATAAAGTCTTAATCATTGATAGTGATGTACACCACGGTGATGGTACGGCAACGCTCTGCCAAGATGAGCCTGATATTGTCACGCTCTCTTTCCACTGCGATAAAAACTTCCCGGCGAGAAAGCCTGAGTCTGATCTGGATGTTCCTTTGGTGAGGGGAACCAATGATGAAACCTTCTTAATGACATTTAAAGAAGTGGTGCAAATGGCGCTCAATCTGCATCGTCCTGACATGGTGATTTATGATGCTGGTGTTGATATACATATTGATGACGAGCTTGGTTATTTTGATGTGTCTACGCAAGGCATACTAGAGCGTGATCGCTTTTTGATGCAGTTAATGAAAGAGCGCGGTATTCCCGTAGCAGCAGTAGTGGGTGGTGGCTACCGAAGTAATCATGAAGATCTTGTGCCGATTCATATGAATTTGATTCAGGCGAGTTTGGAAGTTTTTGGCTAACGGTTTAAGCACGTTGTTTTCTCTTATCATGATCGTAGTGAGGCATCAGGATAAGAGAGAAATCAAACCTGCAGTCCCGCTTCACGATTCTTAATGGGCGATACACATAGGCGTATTAGCGACAGGGTCCTGAATTACTCGCGCATCAAGAGAGAACACGTCCTTAAGCAGGGTTTCAGTGAAAACGTCATCCGGCGAGCCTTGAGCAATCAGCTGGCCTTTTTTGAGCACAACTAAGTGATCACAGTAGCGACATGCCTGATTCAAGTCGTGTAATACAACGATCACCGTTTTTCCTCTGTTGTTCATCTCGCGCATGATTTTCATCAGCTCAATCTGGTGCGATAGGTCCAGGTAGGTCGTGGGCTCATCAAGCATAACGATATTGGTGTCTTGCGCCAGAATCATGGCTATCCAGGCTCTTTGTCTTTGGCCTCCGGATAACGATTCAACCGTTTGTTCTGCCAAGTCATCAACGCCTGTTTCTCGCATTGCACTGGCGACCATCTTCTTATCATGCTCGCCCAATTTCCCCCAGTGAGAAAGGTAAGGTGAGCGACCGTATTCAACCAGGCGTCGTACTGTTATACCCTCAGGCGTTTCTAATACCTGAGGCAATAATGACATCTCTTGTGCCAGGTGTTTGTCACGGTATGATTTCAATGCCTTTCCATTCAGCAAAACCTCACCTTTGGTTGGTATATTAATTCGAGCCAGGGTTTTTAATAAGGTTGATTTACCACAACCATTTGGACCGATAAGCGCGGTGATTTTGCCTTTTGGTAGCGTGAGGTTGAGCGCTTCAATAATGATTTTGTCACCATAAGAAACGTTTAAATTGTTTGCAGCTATCATCACCACCCCTTGTAGCGTTGCAATAAGAAAATGAAGTATGGTGCGCCAATTAAAGACGTTAATACGCCGGCTGGAAGCTCCAGAGGGGGGTGTATTCCCCTCGCTAACGTGTCTGATACCAATACCATCAGTGCGCCAAGCAAGGCAGCGCTTGGCACAAGCAATTTATGATTATGACCAAATAGCATTCTTGCTAAATGCGGTGCCAGTAATCCAACAAAGCTAATCGTGCCACATACAGACACGCTGACGCTGGCAAGAACAACGGCACTAATCAGTGAGAGTAATTTGATGCGCTGTGGTTTAATACCAAGTGAGGTCGCGCTATCTTCTCCCAGCCCCATTACATCCAATCGCCAGGCTAACCAGCAGGAAAACGGAACCGTGATAGCGAGCGTTATCCATATAAAAGGGACTTGCTCCCAGTTTCTTCCCCACAAGCTACCCGTCAACCAAACCATGGCTGTGTTGATCTCTATCGGGTGTACCACCATCAAAAAATCAATAAAGCTGGATAGAAACGCGCTGATCGCGATACCGATTAACGCCAGTCTTGCCGCGGTTGGCTGTATTTTGTAGCTGACGAGCAGAATCATTCCGGCGGCAGTGAAACCACCGACTAGAGCGGCCAGAGGTAAGTAGTGTGTTGGGGCTTGCGGAAACATCACCAATAAGGTGGTTGCGGCTAATCCTGCGCCGGCACTTATCCCCATTAAATCTGGCGATGCGAGTGGATTTCGGATCACGCCTTGTACCAACATGCCAGATAAACCCAGACCAGCGCCAACTCCGATAGCGAGGAATATACGCGGTAACCGGTATTGATTGATAATGAAATCAAACTCCCCACCGCGGAGTAGAGTAGTTGAGACCTGCTTTATCGAAATATCAGATGCACCAACGATCAGACTGAGAATCGCGATAATCAGGAGTGAAGAAGAGAGCAGAGTGAGTTTTATATTGTTCATGAAGATTTACTTCGCATGGCTAAAAACACAAAGCAAGGTGTTCCAATTAGTGCCGTAATCACGCCCACCGGAGTTTCGGCAGGAAAAGCAATCGCTCGCGACAAAGCATCAGCCCAAACTATCAATGCTGCACCAAGCAAAGCACTCGCAGGGATGAGGGTAATAAAGTCGTTACCGACAAATCTTTTTGCAATATGAGGGACGAGCATACCAACGAAGCCGATTGGCCCCGCTACTGCGACGCTGGAAGCGGTAAGTAAAACGACGGCGAGATAAGTCAGTGCCCTAGTAAGTCTGATATTTATTCCCAGGCTGGTGGCAACGTCTGAACCCAGCGCAAGGAGATTAAGCTGTCTCGCGACAAAAAGAGACACAATCAATCCTAATACGCTGGTTGGCCATAGTGTATTCCATTGTTGCCATTCGACAGAAGAAAGAGAGCCAGCCAACCAACTGATGATGGAGTACGCTTTATCATCAGCCAGTATTACCGCTGCTCTGGTCACACCGATAAGAAGTGCATTGATAGCTATTCCTGCAAGGACGAGCTTGAGAGGGTGGGGCTTTGCAGAAAAGAAGCCACCCAGTGTCAATACGACTGCTCCGCTGAGAACGCCACCAATTGAGGCTAATAATACACTCGGCATAGTTTCTAAAAAAGGAGCGCCGATACTTGCCAGCGCCATTAAACACGCCGCACCTGCATTGATCCCTAAAATTGAAGGCGATGCGAGAGGGTTTCTGGTCAGCCCCTGCATCATTAACCCTGCGACGGCGAGATTCGCACCAATCAAAAGACCTGCCAATACTCTGGGCATACGAATCGAAGCAATGATTTGTTGCTCCATACTCATAGGATCAAATTCGAACAGATACTGGTAAATATGAGAGATCGTTAGCGGAAAACTAGACCAGGCGGTAAGAGAGTAACAGGCTCCTATGATGGATAACAAAGTCAAAGGTACCCAGAGATAAAGAGTGGAAGTGAAAATTCGCATCGATTACTACGTAAAACTCTCAGGCTAAAACGTTGATAGAAGCCATAAGGAACAAAAGTTGAGTTAGTGTAACCATTCTGATAATCACAATCAATTGCGTTAATGAGTGAGGTAGCTATCGTTTACCTCAACGCATTTTCTAATCAAAGCACAATCCCAAGCGTTAGATTTTGGTTTCTTGATAGAAAAAGAGAATCTGAGTGAATTTTAACTTGTATTGATAATGATAATAATTATTATGTCCAATCTTGATTTTGTATCTAAATGTGTACAAATGAAACAAAATAATAATGCGCTTATGTGCAATTAAGTTAATTTTCTATTGAGTTGTTTTATGAGATTTGCTGCAAACACCATCACCAAAAGTTTATTTATTGCAATGGGACTGAGTTCCTATGCGGTTGCCGGGGAGGACATCACTTCAGAGGAGAGTTTGGTAGACGAGACCGTTGTGGTTGTCGGCCAACAAAACTCTTACCTAAACCCAAGAGTGACTACCGCAACAAAAACGGATATCGACCCGTTAGACACCCCACAAACGGTTAACGTCATCAATCAGCAGTTCTTGCAGGATATCCGGGCAACCACATTAGATGATGCCTATGGTTATACCACAGGTTTAACCCGTTCTAATGTCGATGCAGATGGTTTTACGCTGCGTGGCATGCCTGCAGACCTTAACACCATTCAAGTCAATGGACTACCTGGCCTTGCTTCTCGATTTGGATCACCGACGACAGCAAACGTCGAGAGAGTCGAAGTACTAAAAGGCCCGGCATCTATCATGTATGGTCAAATCCAGCCGGGTGGTATGGTCAATATCATTACTAAGAAGCCTCAAGATATCGCTTCGTTTTCCTACGATATTTCTGCGACAACATACGCGACCGGCGTGAGCGATTTCGGCGACGATAACGGGTTTACCGGGACAATTGACGCCACCGGGCCGCTAAATGCGAGTAAAACCTGGATGTATCGCCTGATTATCAGTGGTGAAAATGCAGACTCATACCGTGATGATGTTGACCAGCAGAATTACTACTTATTCCCAACACTGACCTATCGCCCATCGGAATTAACCGAACTTACCTTTGGTCTGGAGCTTCAGTCAGAACACCGTGTTGCGGACAACGGGCTGGTGGCGCTGAACAACGATATCGACCAGGTAGCGTCCATTGATACGCATTACCAGTCGTCTGACGATACCGATGAAGATGAAGGTCTGGTTGCGTTTGCCAGCTACAACACCATGTTAGTAAACGGTTTCGACCTAACCGTTGATTGGCGTAGTGTGTGGCATGAGGACTCGCGTGATCTTCATGAAACCAGAGACGTGGTTGACTCAACGAGTTTGGTTAAAGTGCGCGACCGAGATCAAGTGAATAAGCGTGAATATCACTTCGTCGATGTTCGCACTACCGGTAGCCTCTGGACGGGTGACGTTGAACATCAGCTCCTTTTGGGCGGAAATATCGGCCTGGAAAAGCGAGATTTCCTGCGTGAGACCTACGCGACGACAACGGTCGATTTTACGAACCCGCAAGACGTGACCGGGCGAGATCAAAGCGCGTATAAAGTGGATCACCGTATTACTGATTACACAAACTACGGTTTATACCTGCAAGATACGGTATACCTAAGCGAAAAATGGACCGTGATGGGTGGAATTCGCTACATGCGTCAAGATGTGGATTTTGATTATGTCAGCAAGTCGACGGATGACACTCAGTCTACCGATGCCTTCGTTTCTCAGGCTGGGATCGTGTATAAAATTGTCGATGGCACCTCTCTGTATACCAGTTATGGCGAAAGCTTCAATCCAAATAGTGTCGAAAAGAAAGATGTTAACGATGATGCTTTTGACCCAGAGGAAGGCCGTCAATATGAAGTCGGTGTGAAAACCGATCTGTTGAACAGCAACAGTAACTTAACCGTCGCCTATTTTGATATCGAAAAATCCAACGTTGTGGAGAAAAACAGCAGCGGTGATTATGAATTGCTTGGTGAAGTGCGCAGCAAAGGTGTGGAAACCGAGCTACTTATGAAGCCGCTAGAGAACTGGCAGGTTAAGCTAGGGTACGCTTATGTAGACTCTGAAATTTCAGAGAATCCAGACGCGAGTATTCAGGGAAGCCGAACGCCTATGACGGCTTACCACGATGCTTATTTCTGGACTAAATATAACTTCCCTTACCAAGTTGCGGGCGGTGTATTAGGTACAACTTTTGGTGCCAACTATGAAGGTGCGCGATACACCAGTGAGGATCCATCTGATCGAGTCGAGCTTCCTGCTTATGTGACGGTTGATGTCGGTGTTCACTACGAAGTAAAAGATTACCGTCTATCGCTGAACGTTGCTAATCTATTGGATGAAGAGTACTACGTCGGCGGAACGGATAGCCATAGATTGTACTTAGGCGATCCACGTAACGTTACCTTGAGTGTGTCAGGTAAGTTCTAATGGCACTCATACGCTTACTAACTGCTTTGCTTGTACTGTGCGCTTGCACGGTACAAGCCGCTTCTACGCCAGAAACTACTGCGCCAACAGATTCTGCACCTAAAAGGATTGTCGTGTTGGAGTACTCTTTTGTTGATGCGTTGGCTGTTATTGGCATTTCACCGGTTGGCGTGGCTGATGACAAGGACCCAAACAGAATTATTCCACAGGTGAGAGAGCTCATAGAACCTTGGACTTCTGTGGGTATGCGTTCCCAGCCCAATTTAGAGGTCATCGCGCAGCTTAAGCCTGACTTAATTATTGCCGACAGTTATCGCCATAAAATCAGTCTGCATGATTTGTCTCAAATCGCTCCGACAATTTTACTTAAGAGCCGAGGAGAGGCGTATCAAGAGGGCTTGGAATCTGCCTTAGCAATAGGCAAAGCTGTCGGTAAAGAGCGGGAAATGAGAGCGCGCTTGGCCAAGCATCGTGAACTTATGGCCTCCTATAAAGGTAAGTTTAAAACCAGTGGCACGGTTCAGTTTGCTAATGTCAACGAGAGGGGAATGTGGATGCATGGACCGTTGTCATACACGGGCAGTTTATTAAGCTATCTTGGCCTCCAGCCTGCGCTTCCTGACCTCAAGCAGAGTCATCTGATGGAAGCAAACCTAGAGGTTTTATTGAAAGTGAATCCAGATTGGCTTTTCTATAGTAAAAGGGCAGGCAATACGGTGTTGGATAGCTGGCAGAAAAGCCCGCTGTTTAAACTGTTAAAGTTCAATAAAACCGGACAAGCGGTGCAAGTTTCACCTGAACTTTGGTCTCTTAACAGAGGCATACTTGCCTCAGAGTCGATTGCACAGGAGTTGGACACGATTATGGGAAAGACTTCAACTTAACAGGGAGTGGGGCTGCATCCATCTAGGGATTTAGGGCAAATCCCTTTAAAACTTTGGAAACGAAAAGGGCCGCTAATTTCTTAGCGGCCCTTTTACTAAATGTGGCGGAGTGCTGGGGTTGCATCCAACTAGGGATTTAGGACAAATCCCTTTCAAACTGTAAAAACGAAAGAAGCCGCTAATTTCTTAGCGGCTTCTTTACTAAATGTGGCGGAGAGATAGGGATTTGAACCCTAGATACGCTATTAACGTATGCCGGTTTTCAAGACCGGTGCTTTCAACCACTCAGCCATCTCTCCGTTGTTGACGCGAATAATATAAGGCTTTGAAAAGCTTGTAAACCCTAAATCTATCCGTTTGCCTGTTTACTGATCAATTTTGCGCTGTTTGTTGTTTTAGTAAACAAAAAGCCTTCCTTTGAGGGCGTTTTGAACGAAATGCGTAAAGCAGCATTAATTGCTCTTGGTATAAAATCGTTGTAGCTCCGTTAAACCCTGCATGAGTACAGGCATTTTAGGGCTGTCATCACGCAGGCGTTTGTAATCTTTGTCGTACAGCTTATAGTTACCAAATTTGTCTATTACTGTCGTTTGTGCGTCAGTGATGAGTGCCAATTCGCGAGTGTCGCCTGCGAGAATCCAACGTCGGCGACTCTCATCGAATAAATTGCGGCCGCTACTGTAATCATAAGGGTTCGATGAAACCCCTAGCATGTCTTGTAGCAACGTCACGGAAAGATCTAAATGACTGGTACTATGAGCAAAATCACCTGCCAGTCTGCCTGGCCAATGAATCACCATTGGTACCTGCAGTTGATAACGGCTGTAGTTGCTGTTCGCACCCCAACTATTGGTGTTGGTTTCATTGAACTCACTGCCGTGATTTGAAGTGACGATAACCACGGTGTTGGTTAGTAAGTGTGTTTCTTTTAATTCGTTAATAATGCTGGCAACGGTGTTATCTGCTGATGTAACCGCAAACTCGTACGCTTTTTTGAACCGTTCGCTTGCAGGCATTTCTTCATCTGCATTTGAAGGAATCGATTCAAAGTTATCAACTGCGGTAACTTCGATGTAGCTAAACCAAGGTTGCTTTGCGTTTTCGACTAGCCATGTATTCCAATCGGAGATGGCTTGTTTATCTGTGTTAGCTTGTCTGCTATCAAGTTGCTCAGCCAGGTTTAGGTTTCTGAAAATGATCTCTGAATACAGGTCATCTTCAAAGCCATTGCCACTGAATAAACCAAAGCTGTAACCCTGCTCTTTAAGCACGTCAAGCATGACTGGTGAAGAGCCTTGCGCCTGAATGCTTGAAGCGTAACTGGTTGGCAAGCCATAAAATAAGCCGAATGCACCATAGGTGTCATTGCTCGAGCTGTAGTGGTTACGGAAATTCTGATTTTCCTGCGCAAACTCATAGAGATTTGGCATCTCTTGTTCATTGAGTGCATCCGCTCTTAAATTATTCACGCTGATCATCAGAACATTCAGCTTGTTCACGCGGCGGTTGAATTCAAGTTTCTCAAGCGGGTAGTTAACCAGTTCTACATTACCTTGGTTTTCAGCTAAGCGTTTCAGGTACTCTTCACGGTCCAATAAGCCGTGTTTTTCCATAAAGCTTTTCGCTGTCATTGGGTATGAAAGCGGGAAATTAGCACGTTGACTGGTAATTGGGTTATAGAAATAAGCATCCGCCCAAATGTATACCAAATGGCTGGTGATAAAACTCAAGAAGAACAGGATGGCCAGAGGGCGGCCAACGTGTTTATGAGAAAGTTTGCGTTGTTTTCGCCACACCCATTCTGAAAGCGCAAGTTGAATCAGGAAAATGAAGGGCATCACAACAAACAGGTGTTGCAGATCCGAACTCAGAACGCTTTTATCATCGCTAAATAAAAGCTCCCAGACTACAGGGGTCAGGTGTAAGTTGATCGACTGATACGCTTGGGTATCGATCAGCAAGATCGTCTGACCGATGGTAGCGAATATCACTGCCATCAAGCGGAATAGCTTCCGAGATGGCAGGACAAAGGTCAACGGGAATAGGACCAGTAAGTAAAGAGCGAAAACCAGAAAGCCAAAATGACCAACCCAAGATACGGCCAGATAAAACTGACCGAGCAAGGTCTCAGGCCAAGGCGATTGAGTAATATAGCGTGTGCCTATCAACATTGACGCAACAATGTTGAAGAATGCAAACCAATGTCCCCAACCTACCAGTCGAGATACGCGTTCGCCGTATGAGTTTCCGCTGTCTACCATGTATGTGTCTAATTATCCGTTATTAATGTGATTTTGGTGTTTCTAATGAAGACATCAGTGCCTGAGCAAATTTTTCAGCAATCGCTTTACGTTGTGAAGCGGCAACTCGTTGATTTAAGACATTGGTTGCGATATTTCCGGCAATCATTAGTGTTAACTCAGGTGAAGCTGCATGTTTTTCAAGAACTAAAGCGACTTCCGCAAGAATGTTCTCTACTTGTTCGTCAGTATATTTAGATGTAATCGGCATAAAGACTCTAATAATGATAGTAAAAGCGGCTTATGATAACCTACAATGCCCATCAACTAAAACCTTGTAGCAAGATAAAATCACTATGAGCCTTCATCTTTCAAACGTTATTCTGCATCAATTATGCAAAAACGATCAGGACGAACTGGTTGTTAACTTTCGTCCCGCATCACTAGAAAATGATGCATCGACTGAAAACCTCGTCGCGGAACTTCATCGAGTGTTCCATTCTAAAGCTGGTAAAGGTTTTGGTTCTTTCCAGTCAGACAGCGAATTTCAGTTTTGGCTTCAAGAAATGCGCAAAGGTGAGCGAGATTTTTATGATTTCTCACAAATTAGTGCAAATCGACTGAAAGAAGAGTTGATTAAGTACCCATTCGCAGACGAAGGCATTTTGGTTTTCGCCGAGTATCAGAGCCTTGCGACGGATTATTTGTTCATTGGTATTTTGCCAATGAATCAAAGTCTGAAAGTAACTGAAGGTCTGGACATTAGTGCGACCGACTACTTAGACATTACGAAAATGGATATCGCGGCACGTATTGACTTATCGAGCTACGACACTGACAAAGAATCCAACCGTTATCTGTCGTACATTAAAGGTCGGGTAGGGCGTAAAGTAGCAGACTTTTTCCTCGACTTCCTTCAGGCAGATATTGGGTTAGATACGAAGCAACAAAACTTGGTATTGATGCAAGCCGTTGATGATTTTTGTGCTGATTCAAAGTTAGAAAAGCAGGAAGTAAACGAGTACAAAAAACAAGTTTACGACTACTGTAACGAGCAGATTAAATCCGGTGAAGAAGTGCAAGTCTCTGAGCTTTCGGGTGAATTACCACCGAGTCAGGATGGCACCAGCTTTATGGACTTCACTAAAGAGCAAGGTTACGAACTTGAAGAATCATTCCCTGGTGATCGTGCAACGGTTCGTAAGTTAACCAAGTACGTTGGAGCGGGCGGTGGTTTAAACATCAGCTTTGACAGCTTACTGCTTGGTGAGCGTATTTTTTATGATCCAGAGACCGATACATTAACGATCAAAGGAACACCACCAAACTTAAAAGATCAGTTGAGTCGTAGCTAATCGAAACGGCTAGTCACAATTCAAAGTAAGAGAGCCAATGGCTCTCTTTTTATATGCAGCTGATATCAATTATGATTTTAACCTAGCAGGAATAGGAAAGAGCCTGTAATTTCTAACTATTTACTCCTTTTGATTGGTATTACACCAGCGTTGAGACGTATAACCCTGTGTCCTGCAAGATAATGGTATATCCTTGTTATTAATAGAAATATGGGAGGGTGACGAATTGCAGCAATTAAAATCGGGGGTCAGGCGCTATGTTTGGTTTCTATTCGTTTTATGGTGTGTATTAACCTTAGGTATTTGGCAGCAATCCAAACAGACCGTTCAATTGCTTTCGACTGTTAATGAGTTGGGAAGCAAAGTCGAGGAAGTTCGTAATTTCTTTAATTTCGAACTACCGTATCGCGTGCAACACGTAGATCCAGTATCTCTGAAACTTCAGCTTGTTTATTCCGTTCGGCTTCAGCTTGAGCATGAATATTTGGACGGTATATCTCCACCAGATTTAACCCAGTTACTCTATTCCACAGACCGTTTTTTAGAAAACGCACATGCTTTTATTGGTAGCGATAATGAATTGGTCTCATTAGCAGAGCAGTTGCGAAACAACCGTGCTCGAGATAACAACTCTGACCAAGTTCACTCGATGTACTATCGCTTAGGGGCACTGGTATTAGAGTCTATTTTCAGTGATTCGGCGACAAAGGCTGATACTTACCGAGAGCTCGATTCCCTCTTTATTGCATCAGACTCATTGATGGTGGATGAGCGTACAGCGTTTCAACGCAGACTTGCGCAGACCTCAAGCGTCCTTGCCGCCAATGCGCAAGGACGTTACTTAGCTGAACAACTACTCAAACCGGACTTAGCCAATCAATTTGCTACGACTAATATGGCATTAGAGCAATCGCTAACCAAGTTAATGGTGTGGTTAGGGGGAATCAGTGGATTATTTTTAGTGATGGTCACGTGGGCCGCTTTCGGCAAAAGAGAACCTAGCAACTCCGCCGGAGTCGAGACATCCGCACTCTGTTCCAAGTCACTTGAAGGAGGGAGACGGCTCGATACAGGACTATTAAATAAGAAAACCCTTGTGAGTCCCTCTTCAGGAGACATGACAGTCGTGGCTGATGAACCTTACATCGACATTAGTAAGATGCTCGAATCATTGTCTGGTGATGAAGAGGCTGTTCGTATGTTGTTAGAAGTCTTTATTCAGGAGCACTCTAGCGACGGCACTAAGTTATGCCGGGTGTTGAACTCTGATAAACAACAAGCACAAAGAATCGTTCATAGCCTGAAAGGAGTTTCAGGGAGCTTGGGTGCAATGCCTTTAAATTCCATATCAGGTGATATTGAGCTATTGATTAAAGAGCAGCAAAACGTAACGGAAAGTCAGCTCACTAAGTTGAATTGTGTATTGGAGCAAACGATACTTTTTGCAACGCATATTCTCAAAAGTGAAAAACTATAAAAAACGCTAACAGGTTGATATTTCTCTGACTTAAAACGTCAGAGGTTGAGGTATTCAAAGGCGCACTTGAACTGGCCTTTCAGTTCGCTTTGATTCCTGTTCCGTACCAATTTACTAAAGGTAATACCATGTCTGTTCATCGAATTCTTTCAATGATGGTTATGTTGGTGGCAATAATGCTTTCTGGATGCTCACTTTTAGAAGTGAAAATCGACAGCCAAACTGTTCCCCTTACCAAGCAAGAGCTCAATATGCGTATATTGACTCGAGAATATGCGCTGCAATTTTTTGCTCAGGTAGAGCAAGCGGCTGATACGTTAGAAGCCAAGTATGATCCCAATGATCAGATTAACCAGTCTTACATCCTGTTATGGAAAATAAACGCGGAAGAAGGCTTACAGTCCTCGGCTTATCAGGTTACCCCAATGGCAGGTTTGATTGACACCTGGGTATTCGCTCATCAAGTAGACGAGTTTTTTTCCACAGGCGCTGGCAGCAATCTGTTTGCGACGGATGAAGCCAAAAAAGTGTCTGAGCAGTTGGCGTATGAAGTCGATAAGCTCGCACAGTCTGTATTGAAAAAAGAAGTGTATGATAATACAAAACGCTTTGTGTCCGACTTTGTTAAGCAGCATCCTTTTTCTGATCTAAGTATGATCAGAACGCCAGCTTATCGAGCATGGTTGGAATTCAACCAAATTAGTGAAGAAGAAGCGGTCACGACTTTAGGAACAATGCCTGAAGCGCTGGGAGATGTGTCAGATCGCTTGAGCTTAGCCTCTAAGCAAACACCAAAGATCATGACCTGGAAAGCACAATTACTGGCATTAAACAGTTCTGCCAGCATTGAAAAAGTCAACGCGGCACTGAGCAGCATACAAGTGACCGCCGACTCAATGAGAGATTTTATCGACAATAACCCGGAATACATGCGCTATTTAGCCGAGCAAATGGCGGTTGAACTTCAGCCACTGGTTGACGATATCGATTTGAAAACCGAAGCACGCTTATCGCAGTTAGGTGAGGAGCGTCAGGCGCTAGAAGATATGGTTGCGAGAGAGAGGCAGGAAATCGCGTTGATTATTACTCACGAGCGAGAAAAGTTTGCACAAGACATGGATCGCGTCTCACAACAGGTTGTTGATCTGGCAATGACCAAGTTAGTTGAGTTGGTGAAAAGCACTATTGTCTACTTTATTCTCTTCATTGTCGCGATCTTCTTCGCTCCGCTTGGACTAGGCTATGTGCTGGGTAAGAGGGCAACAGTTAAAGCAAAGGCAAAAGAAAGTTAGTTTTACTCAACCAGCTGAATTCGATTTAAATAAACAAAAAGAGCACGATGGCGCTCTTTTTGTTTTATATATCAGATCATTAGATTAGGCCGTTTGTTGTTGTCGCTCTTTTTCTTCTGGCTGGTTTTCTTTCTGCAGGGAAGATTCTGCCATCGGCTCACACTTATCTACAAACCACCCCATGTATGAGCTGACGATGGTCACGATAATACAGACAAAGCTAAGCCACATGAAAGGCGCGTAAGACAGGGTAGCAACACCCAGGATACTTGCCATATAGATGCCGTTGTCACTCCAAGGGACCATACCCGAGGTTAAGGTGCCGCCGAACTCTGCGTTACGAGATAGATTCTTACGCTTATAACCTAAACGGTCATAGTTTTTAGCACAGATTTTTGGCGTCAAGATAAGAGACACGTACATCGCAGAACCAAATACGTTACCCATAAACGCAGTACCAATGGTGCTGGTGGCCAGTGAACCGGAGCTTTGGACACGTTTTTCGAATAGCTTCGCAATGGTCTCTAACACGCCGACTTTATCCAGCAAGCCGCCAAAGCCCAAGCCAAACACGATAACAGCAACGGAGCCGAGCATTGAAGACATACCGCCTCGGTTTAGGATCGAGTCAATGAAGTCAACACCAGACGAAATAGCAAATGGTGCCCACGCAGTATTGAATGCGATCAGGAAGTCAACTTCCTGGATCATGACTGCCCAGATGATACCGAGTAAAGAGCCAAAGCTGATCACCGGGAAAGAAGGCATGCGCATCGCCAGTAAACCAAGCACGATTATCACAGGTACAAATGAATAAGGTGTGATGTAAAATTGCTGCTCCATCGCGTTGATCACCGAGTCCACCTGGCTCATATCGACTTGACCTGCATAGTGGAAGCCAAATGCGGTGAACATAATGCCAGTAATGATGTAGCTGATCAGGGCGATAGGTAGCATACCTTTGATGTGTTCCATCACTTCGACGTTAGACATAGAAGACGCAAGGATCACTGAATCAGATAGCGGTGACATTTTATCGCCGAAGTAACATCCAGATAGGACAGCACCTGCCGTAATCGGTGCAGGAACACCAAGCCCCTGGCCAATCCCCATCATTGCAATACCCGCAGTACCTGCCGCACCCCAAGACGTTCCCGTTGCTAATGCGGTTAACGAACAGATGATCATTGTCGCAAGCAAAAAGATAGAGGGGTGAATCGCTTTTAGCCCATAGTAAATAATGGTCGGAACGATACCACCTGATATCCAGGTGCCAACAAGTGCACCAACGGCGAGAAGAATTAGCACTGCGCCAAGACCGTTGGAAATGCCATTTAATGCTGCTTTTTCAAGGTCTTTATACTGATGGCCCAGTTTTATACCCAAGATCATGATAATGAACCAGCCAATGTACAGGGCTAATTGGATTGGAAGATCGAGTTTAGCAGTGAACGAAAATGCCAAAAGAAGGAATAAACCCAACGAGACAAATACTTGTATCAGGTTAGGAAGGCGTGTTGTAACTTGCTTCATACGTGCCTCTGTATATTGTGGAGCAGTAAAAGAAGGCGCTCCTTGTTGTAATAGCGGCATAACATACAGTAACAAAAACTATATTTCGAACATTTGGTCTTTTATGTTGATCTTGTGCGGGTTAAACGTTTGCATGTGAAGTTATTTTCTAGTTAGATTTAAATAAATTGGTGTTAAATGTTGTGTGGTGTGAAAAATATGTGCTTCAAATGTTACAGGGCAATGAGTGGTAAGACCAATTTGGTCATTACATAACTTTTCCTACTTGCAAATTCTAATTTCCCGAACTGCAAACGCGTAAAAATCACTTTTAGTGCGACTTTTCGGAAGAAAACATTAAAAATTGAGCTTATTTACAAAATAGGGGTTGAGATTTCTCTGCGAAAATTGAACTATGGGGGAGGTTTTTAATACATGGAGAGTTAAGGCGATGAGAGTTGGTTTAGTTGGTTGGCGCGGTATGGTTGGTTCAGTCCTAATGCAGCGCATGGTTGAAGAAAAAGACTTCGATCTAATCGAACCAGTATTCTACAGTACTTCTCAAATTGGTATTCCTGCTCCTAACTTAGGAAAAGACGCAGGCTTACTGCAAGACGCGTTTGATATTGAAAGTTTAAAACAGCTTGATGCAGTAATTACGTGTCAGGGTGGTGGCTACACCGAGAAAGTTTACCCAGCACTTCGTCAAGCTGGTTGGAAAGGTTACTGGATTGATGCTGCATCTACGCTACGTATGGCAGAAGATTCTATCATCACACTGGATCCTGTTAACCTTACGCAAATCCAGCAAGGCATCCACGGTGGCACTAACACGTTTGTTGGTGGTAACTGTACAGTAAGTTTGATGCTAATGGGTCTTGGTGGTCTGTTCGAGAAAGGCTTAGTTGAGTGGACAAGCGCGATGACGTACCAAGCGGCTTCTGGTGCTGGTGCACAGAACATGCGTGAACTGATCTCACAAATGGGTGTAATCAACGATTCTGTAAGCTCAGAACTTGCTAACCCTGCAAGCTCAATCCTTGATATCGATAAGAAAGTTGCAGATACAATGCGCAGCACTTCTTTCCCAACGGACAAATTTGGTGTTCCTCTAGCTGGTTCACTTATTCCGTGGATCGATGTAAAACGCGATAACGGTCAGAGCAAAGAAGAATGGAAAGCGAGCGTTGAAGCGAACAAGATCCTTGGCTCTCAAAGCTCACCTGTTCCTATCGATGGTACTTGTGTACGTATCGGTGCGATGCGTTGTCACTCACAAGCTTTGACTATCAAGCTGAAGCAAAATGTACCAATGGATGAAATCGAAGAGATCATCGCGACTCACAACGATTGGGTAAAAGTGATTCCTAACGAGCGTGATATCACGGCTCAAGAGTTATCACCAGCGAAAGTGACTGGCACAATGTCTGTACCAGTTGGCCGTCTGCGTAAGATGGCGATGGGCGATGACTTCCTGAACGCATTTACCGTTGGTGACCAATTGCTTTGGGGGGCAGCAGAGCCGCTACGTCGTACTCTGAGAATTATCCTTCAAGAGAAAGCATAAGTTTCGATTTATCATATCAAGAGCTCCGTTTTAGGAGCTCTTTTTTTTGCCTTCGCCTTGCACTACGCGCTTATCAGGGTCCGCCAATTCACTTCCACAGTGCTTACAGTAGATAGCATCTGGGTCATGGCCCGCATGAGAACAATTAGGGCACTTGACCAATTGTTTGTGCGATTGCATTTCTTGATGCAACTCGGCGGTAAAAATGCCTGTCGGTACCGCTAGTATCGAATAGCCCAGTAACATCGTGATGGAAGCGAGCGCTTTACCTAAGTTGGTTTGTGGGATCAAATCGCCATATCCAACCGTGGTAATGGTCACAATGGCCCAGTAAATGCTTTTCGGAATACTAGTAAACCCATTTTCAGGCCCTTCAACGATAAAAATCAGAGACCCAAATATGGTTACGAGAATGGCAACCGCACTGAAAAATATGAATATTTTCCTACGAGCCATGAGCAACGAGCGAAGAAGAACGTTAGAGTCTTGCAGATAACGAACTAGCTTCAAAATTCGGAATATCCGTAACACACGAAGTGCTCTTATCACACCCATAAATGAGGCCGACGGAAAGAACAGTACTAAGTAGGTTGGCAGGATCGCCAGTAAATCGACCACTCCGTAGAAGCTTTTTGCATAAGCGGCAGGTTTCGGTGAGCAATACAAGCGAAGAAGGTACTCAATGGTAAAGAGGCCGGTAAAGGTGTACTCCAGGAACTTTAACTCCTTTGCCCATACAGCCTGTACGGCAGGAATAGAGTCGAGAACCAGCACGGCGAGTGAGCTTAAGATCGCAATAATTAATGCGATATCAAAAGTACGACCAGCTTTGGTATGCGTACCAAAAATAGTAACGTAAAGCGTATTTTTCAGAGAATGAGTCTTCATGACAAAGCGATCCATGGTTGAATCGCTCTATCATACAAGCTTATAGAAAGTCAGGCTAATCCGGGAAATAGATTACGTAGCCCGTTAGCGATGAACTCAATGCCGAGTGCACCAAGGATCAGGCCCATAATACGTGTGATGACGTTGATGCCTGTTTGGCCTAAGAACCGAACGATAAACGGAGCGGAACGAAACAACAACCACGAGCAGAAACAGAACACACCAATCGTAATACTAATACCGACGGTATCCAGCATGTTCGGGTAGCGAGCACCATAAACGATGGTTGAGCTGATCGCGCCGGGCCCAGCCATTAGAGGCATAGCCAGAGGAACGACCCCGATTTGTTCGCGACTAACGTATTCCGACTTCTCTTGTTTATTTTGTTTATCCTCACCCAACTTACCACTCATCATTGAGAATGCGATGCTTAGCAGCAGTAATCCGCCAGCAACGCGAAATGAATCCAGAGAAATACTGAACATGTCCAGCAGGAGCTGGCCTGCGAGTAGCGAGATACAAAGGATTATTGCAACGGCAATGTTTGCGGTTGTGGCTGTTTTACTCTTTTCTTCAGGTGTCATATGACCCGTGAGCGATACGAACACTGGCATGATGCCAACAGGGTTAACAGCAGCAACCAGACCTAAAAAAAATTGTAAGAAAATAGCGAGCTCGAAAGTTTGCATAGTGCATTCTCATAAAAATTCACATAAGTGAAAAATGGAGAGAGTAGGGTATCCAAATCGTTTGAAGTTAAAGACTCTCTATTCAGACGATATGACGTTGGGCGCTAAATGTAAGTTAAAACATCACCAAGTAGAAATGAAAAAAACTAACGTATTTCCCATACTATTTGTGAGAAAAACTAATTTTTTAAAAATCTGTATCTAATATGGAAATCAAATGTTGCGTGGAGTGCTATTGTTTAACAGTTGTGCTTTACACAAGCGTTAACATTCGAACACATTTGACAATAACAAAGCGCGTTTGCAGAGCTATGAAGTAATTAGATATACTCTTAGTAGCACATGGAATTAGGCTTACATGTAATTTGTTTGTCTAAAAATGAAACTTTTTTACATATTGGTGTTGTTTATTTTAATTTTTTGTCTGTTTGATGCTTTTTTGTTCTATGTGGAGTAATGTTAAATATAGTTATTTATCAGTTGGTTATGTTGGTTTGTTGTGATTAGTCACCACTTTGGTGGTATTTCGCGTGTGAGAACTGATCCAAGTCAATTTTTTTCATACTGTGAAATATTATACTCAGCCATGAAAGCAATTTACTAAGTCGTTTGTTTGTTAAGTGGCTGATAAGCAGCAATAAGAGATAAGCAATAGCCTTACTAAAAAGTTTTTAATATTTGTTAATTTTAGGAGAATCCCTATGCCTGTCACTAATATGGCTGAACTAGATGCAATGGTTGCCCGCGTTAAGAAAGCGCAAGAAGAGTTCGCTACTTACTCTCAAGAGCAAGTAGACAAAATCTTCCGTGCTGCTTCTCTTGCAGCTAACCAAGCTCGTATCCCTCTAGCGCAGCAAGCGGTTGAAGAATCTGGTATGGGTATTGTTGAAGATAAAGTAATCAAGAACCACTTCGCTTCTGAGTTTATCTACAACAAATACAAAGACGAACAAACCTGTGGCATCCTGGAAGAGGATGACAACCTAGGTACAATGACTATCGCTGAGCCAGTAGGCATCATCTGCGGTATCGTACCAACTACTAACCCAACTTCGACTGCAATCTTCAAATCTCTTATCTCTCTGAAGACTCGTAACGGTATCATCTTCTCGCCACACCCACGTGCGAAAAACTCTACTAACGACGCAGCTAAACTTGTTCTAGATGCAGCAGTTGCAGCGGGCGCACCAAAAGATATCATCGGTTGGATTGACCAACCTTCAGTTGAGCTTTCAAACGCTCTAATGAAGCACGATGACATCGCACTTATCCTTGCAACTGGTGGTCCAGGCATGGTGAAAGCGGCTTACTCTTCAGGTAAACCAGCTATCGGTGTTGGCGCAGGTAACGTTCCTGTTGTTATCGACGAAACGGCTGACATCAAACGTGCAGTAGCTTCTATCCTGATGTCTAAAACATTCGATAACGGCGTAGTGTGTGCTTCTGAGCAGGCAGCTATCGTGGTTGACGAAGTTTACGACGAAGTGAAAGAGCGTTTCGCAACGCACAAAGCGTACGTACTAAACAAAGCGGAAGCGGAAAAAGTTCGTAAAGTTCTTCTTATCGACGGCGCACTAAACGCGAAAATCGTTGGTCAGCCAGCGGCAGCAATCGCTGAAATGGCTGGCGTTAAAGTGCCTGCGGACACTAAAGTTCTAGTAGGTGAAGGTCTGGGTAAAGTTTCTTACGACGACGCATTCGCTCACGAGAAACTGTCTCCAACGCTAGGTCTGTTCCGTGCTGACAACTTCGAAGACGCCGTTGCTCAAGCGGTAACCATGGTTGAAATCGGCGGTATCGGCCACACTTCTGGTCTGTACACTAACCAAGACGTTAACGCAGACCGCATCCGTTACTTCGGTGACAAGATGAAGACGGCTCGTATCCTAATCAACATCCCGACTACTCACGGTGGTATCGGTGACTTGTACAACTTCAACGTTGCGCCTTCTCTAACGCTAGGTTGTGGTTCATGGGGTGGTAACTCTATCTCTGAGAACGTAGGTCCTAAACACCTAATCAACAAGAAAACTGTTGCGAAGCGAGCTGAAAACATGTTGTGGCATAAACTACCTAAGTCAATCTACTTCCGTCGTGGTAGCCTTCCAATCGCGCTTGGCGACCTAGAAGGTAAGAAACGCGCATTCCTAGTCACTGACCGTTTCCTATTCAACAACGGTTACGCAGATGACGTAGTGAAACTACTGAAAGCACAAGGCATGGAAGTTCAAACGTTCTTCGACGTTGAAGCTGACCCAACGCTATCTGTAGTAGAAAAAGGTGCCGCTCAAATGGCGAGCTACCAACCAGACGTGATTCTAGCGCTAGGCGGTGGTTCACCGATGGATGCAGCGAAAATCATGTGGGTAATGTACGAGCACCCAGAAACGCACTTCGAAGAGCTTGCAATGCGCTTTATGGACATCCGTAAACGTATCTACAAGTTCCCTAAAATGGGTCAAAAAGCTGAGCTTGTTTGTATCACAACAACTTCAGGTACGGGTTCAGAAGTTACACCATTCGCGGTTGTTACTGACGACAAGACCGGTGCTAAATACCCACTAGCGGACTACGAGCTAACTCCTAACATGGCTATCGTTGATGCGAACCTTGTTATGAACATGCCTAAGTCTCTAACCGCATTCGGTGGTTACGATGCCGTAACTCACGCTCTGGAAGCTTACGTATCAGTTCTAGCGAACGAATACTCAGATGGCCAGGCTCTACAAGCACTTAAGATGCTAAAAGAGTACCTACCATCAAGCTACGCGAACGGTGCTAACGACCCAATCGCTCGTGAGAAAGTACACAACGCGGCAACTATCGCTGGTGTGGCATTTGCGAACGCATTCCTAGGTGTTTGTCACTCAATGGCGCACAAACTGGGTGCTGAGTTCCACGTTCCACACGGTTTGGCTAACGCACTGCTTATCTCTAACGTTGTACGTTACAACGCGAACGATAACCCAACTAAGCAAACTGCGTTCTCTCAATACGACCGTCCACAAGCACGTCGTCGTTACGCTGAAGTGGCTGACCACCTAGGCCTAAGCCAAGCTGGTGACCGCACTGCTCAGAAGATTGAACGTCTACTAGCATGGATGGATGAGCTAAAAGCTAACCTAGACATCCCAATGTCTATCCAGGCAGCGGGTGTTGCTGAAGCTGACTTCTTCGCGAAACTGGATGAGCTAGCAGTTGAAGCGTTCGATGACCAATGTACTGGTGCGAACCCTCGCTACCCACTAATCAGCGAGTTGAAAGAAGTTCTGACTGCTTCTTACTACGGTAAAGCTTTTGTTGAAGGCGAGACTTTCGAAGGTACTACTGTAATCAAGAAGAAAGCAGACCAAGAAGCAGCAAAATCTGCGCCTAAAGCTAAAAAAGAAAAAGCTGACGCGTAAGTAAGCGTTGTTTTGAACTAGGTTTTCGCTAGCACGAAACCTTAATCGGGAAAAAGTTAAAGCCCCAGTCGAAAGACTGGGGCTTTTTTTCCTATTGTATCGTCCTGAAATGTGCTTATACATTGAGGGCAAGTTATGACCTTTGAAATTGACTGAGTGTTTAGACTTCGGTTGATACGACTCTGCCGCTAAAGTACTCATTAGAGACTATGTACTCGGTATTGCGTACCAGTTCATCCTGTATTTCTGCCCAATGGATATCGTCTAAGTCTTCTTTGGTATGAGTTACTGATGGAATAACACCACCAACTCTGATATTGAATGGAGTCAGTTCTTTTGCCCAACTATAGGTGAATCCGGATACCAAGGCTGCCATGCTCTCCACACCTGTCAAATCTTCATGGTTGTCATGGGAAACTACATTGACGATAACCCCTTTCTTATTCCGTCTTCGGAAACGCTCAGCAGCAACCTGTCCGTAGGTATAAAGAAAACGAGCGGCAGAAGATAGGTGATCGATGTATATACTCATTGGTTCAGGTGCCATTAAACTTGGCATTGGGGAGCTGGTCCAGCAATTGACCACCACATCTGGCGTAGCGCCAAGTTCGGACTCAATTTGGTCAAACAACAAGTTGATCGAAGTCGTGTCGTCACTGCATACGTGCATAGCAAAAACTTTATTGGTAAACGCACTGATCTGCTCGTAGCTTTCCTTCAGCGTGTCGGCGTTTTGATCACATAAAATCAAGGTAGCACCGAGGTGGGCAAAGTGGCTAGAGCATGTTCGCCCGATGACTGAACCTGCTGATGTGACGAGTATAATTGATTCTTTGATATCCATATAACACCTTCACTGCTCCGTATAAACCAGTGGTTTGTGCTATCAGCATGGATTAATTTCAAACAGCTCAGTGTGAAAAGCTTCAAACTAACGCTTTTGGGGGAAGACTATTGTATGGGAATTAGTAAGTCGTCACATTTCGTATGTGTTACAAGTGTAATTGTCTGGTGAAAGTTTGAACACTAAACTTGAGCTTGGATCTGGTGTTGGCGCTGAGCGGTGACAAGCTGGTTATACAATCCAGCATCAGAAATAAGAGGCTGACTTCTTTCCCCTAAACGGCGTCGTTCGTGCCCTGACAGGTTGTGGTAGACCTCTTCGGGAAGGTTAAAAGTGTCTTCCGGTAGGTAGGTTAGAGCATCTGGTTTGAGGTAATGACTAAGCTTCGCGGAAGGCAATCCAGCACCGTGAAACTGTTTAGCTTGCACGGCAGCAAGTTCATAACTACTGCTGTCGGATCGCAAAGTTTGCGGTTGAGAGAGGAAAAACTGCTGACGTAGGATCTCATCACTTGTTTTCACCTCTTTCACTTCTTCAACGGGAGCAACGTCGCGAACATCGTTAGAGAACATAGACAAGATAAGAGCAAAATCTGAACGTCGACCTTCATGAACGGCATGACTAATACCGCTACCAAATTGAAGCTCGTTAATAATTGCTGCTTTGTCTAGAGTATGAATTTGCATGATGTTCCTCTTGAGATACTTTTATAGCGGCCTAGCAAGAAAGAACTTTAGAAAAAAGAAGAGATTAAATGCGTGTTTTAAAGTGAGGCAATAAAAAAGCTCGCTGTATTGGCGAGCTTTTGAATAAGACTAAATTGAACTAGGGGGAAGTCAATTACTTCGCTAGGTTCTCTGCTACGAATTCCCAGTTTACAAGAGCCCAGAAGCCGTTCATGTAATCAGGACGTACGTTGCGGTAATCGATGTAGTAAGCGTGTTCCCATAGGTCAACAGTTAGAAGTGGCGTTACACCTTCTTCTGTTAGAGGAGTGCCTGCGTTAGAAGTGTTAACGATGTCTAGAGAACCGTCAGCTTTCTTAACTAACCAAGTCCATGAAGAACCGAAGTTGTTGATTGCTGCATCAGTGAACTTCGCTTTGAATTCTTCGAAAGAACCAAATGCTGCATTGATTGCGTCAGCAACAGCGCCAGTTGGTTCGCCGCCCGCGTTTGGAGCTAGACAGTGCCAGTAGAACGTGTGGTTCCAGATTTGAGCAGCGTTGTTGAATACGCCACCAGTAGAAGTCTTGATGATCTCTTCTAGTGTTTTGCCTTCGAACTCAGTGCCAGGGATAAGACCGTTTAGCTTAACTACGTAAGTGTTGTGGTGCTTACCGTGGTGGAAATCTAGAGTCTCTGCTGAGATGTGTGGTTCTAGTGCGTCTTTCGCGTAAGGAAGAGCTGGTAGTTCAAATGCCATTACTCGATTCTCCATTGATATGAAAGGGTTACCTTTCGATTGCTTCCAGTGTTTTTATTTATTTTGAGTCAATACGACTGACTTGCTAGGTATTTTAGCAAGTTTTTACTTTATTAAAAGCCCGATATGAAAATATTTTAAGATGTTAGCTGTGACGAAGAGATGAATTTCCCGCCACTAAACAGTCTTATTTTAAACCATACCAATTATATGGTTTTTATTCTGCTGTTATTGAGTAAAATGTGGCAGATAAACAAAGTTAAAACCTATGAATGAGGAAGCGATGGAAACTATCGACAAAATCAAACAGCAGATTTCAGAAAACTCTATCCTGCTGTACATGAAAGGCTCACCGAAACTGCCAAGCTGTGGTTTCTCTTCTCAAGCGTCACAAGCTCTTATGGCATGTGGTGAGAAGTTCGCTTACGTAGACATTCTACAAAACCCAGACATCCGTGCTGAGCTACCAAAATACGCACAATGGCCAACGTTCCCACAACTATGGATTGAAGGTGAGCTAATTGGTGGTTGTGACATCATTCTGGAAATGTACCAGAAAGGTGAACTTCAGCCTCTAATCAAAGAAGCTGCAGCACGCGCTGAAGGCGAAGCTGAGTAATTCGTAAATACTCACATTTAGCGAAGAATACGAAGGAGCCACACTGGCTCCTTTTTTCTTTTTTAAGGTAGTGGAATAAACTAATGCTCACAATCTTTAATGCCTAAAGACCTCGTGCTCTATTCTCTGATATTCAAAATCTATGTGTAGTGATGTGATGGACGCCTCAGCACTCAAGTTTCGCGGTATCTGCCAAACTTGATGCTGATAGTAAACCTAAAGGGCTGCCATTATGGATATAAAAGTTGTTGGAATTGATTTAGCCAAAAATGTATTTCAGGTCTGTGTTTGTCTTGTAGATCATTCAATTAAGAGTAATCAAAAAGTTAGACGCAATAAGCTACTCGATAAAGTAAGGCAATTTCCTCAAGGAACTTTAATTGCAATGGAAGCATGTGGGACCTCTCACTATTGGGGGAGGAAGTTCAAAGAGTTAGGCTTCGATGTTCAGCTAATTCCAGCCCAACATGTTAAGCCATTTGTCTCAAGCCAAAAGAACGATGCGAATGATGCTCTTGCTATATGTGAAGCAGCTTTTCGACCTAATATCCATAAAGTGCCAATAAAAACGGTAGATCAACAAGATATTAAATCATTACGCTGTGTTCGGGCCCGCTTAGTCCAAAACAGAACGGCGACAGTAAACCAAATTCGCAGTTTAGCAGGTGAATCTGGCGTTATTTTTAGTGCCGGAAGAATAAAACTTCAAGCGTCCCTGATAGATGCTTTAGAAGATGGAAGCAACGATCTTTCGTATACTCTCCGTAGCCTTCTTAAATCTCTATATGATGATTTATGCGCTTTAAATTATCGAATAGAGCAAATCGAGCGTGATATTAAAGCTCTTTGTCAAAATCAACCTCGCTACGAAGCACTGCTTTCAATTCCTGGATTTGGGCCATTAGTAACAGCGAGCTTTATTAGTGAGATAGGTTCAGGTCTACAATTCAAAAATGGCAGGCAGTTATCTGCATGGTGCGGACTGGTACCAACTCAATCTAGTTCTGGTAGTAAAATCCGCTTAGGGAGCATCACAAAAAATGGCAGCGCCGATCTGCGTGTGTTACTTATTCATGGCGCGAGAGCTGTAGGGCGTTTTGCCAACAAACGGCAAGATAAACTTGGGCAATGGTTCAACGCTTTAGCTGTCAGACAAGGTAAACATAAAGCTGTGGTCGCACTTGCGAATAAACTAGCTCGTATAGCATGGAAAATATTAACAGGAAGCCATGACTTTGACGTAAACAAAGCCTTTGCATAATAACCTCAAGAAAGTTTACATACACTGATGAACAAACGGTTAACCGTACCTATTGTAACCTGAGTTGACCAAGGCATTAAATGCCGATGTAGTGATTAGGCAATAGGTTTCGGATTTACATCAAGGCGCAGGCGAAAGCGTCTATAACGACGCCGAATATATGGTAGTGAACCAATCATTCAAAAGTGTTGTAAAAGCTGAGGCGTCCATATATGGTCAAGTCTGCGAGGGGCCACCATATTCCAGAAGTCTCGTAGAAAAATCTATGGGCCTTTGTCTTTTCTGCTCCGGTCTATATCCGGTCCTAGGTTTACCTCACAATACTTTTCAGCCTGACTTACTCATATCAGTAATCTTTTGCCTCTAGCTGTCAGTGGACGTTAGCAAGCCAATATCACACATCCGACACAACCTTATGAGTGCAATTGCATTATTAAGGTGCATAATGTTGCACTGCAGAGTTCGAATTCCACGACAACGCAAGGTCTGGCACGTTGGCATGCTAATTGATTAGTGAAAGTTAGCAATAAAAACATAAACATGGAGTTACTAATGAAAAAATTATTACTTGCAGCGTCGATCTCTTCACTTATGTCGTTTTCCGTGCTGGCTGATAGTTTACCCAAAGTCACTATTTTTGGTACTGGTGGCACTATCGCAGGTTCATCAAAACAGGCAACCGATGTTACTGGTTATAAATCAGGGGAGATAGCAGTAGGTACACTTATTGATGCGGTTCCGGAGATTGCCAAAGTAGCAGATGTGAGTGGTATTCAAGTAGCAAACACTTCAAGTGCCAATATTACTTCAGATATTCTCCTTAGCATGGGTAAGCAAGCTAATGATTTATTAAAACAAGATGTTTCTGGTATCGTAGTTACCCACGGAACCGATACTACTGAAGAAACCGCTTTCTTTTTAGATTTAGTTAATCAAACAGAAAAACCAATTATTGTTGTTGGAGCTATGAGACCAGCTACTGCAATTAGTGCTGACGGTCCTATGAACTTACTAAACGCAGTAAAACTGGCTACTAGCGAAGAATCTATAGGCCGAGGGTCTATGATTATGCTTAATGACTACATTGGCTCAGCTTATTACACGACCAAAACCAATGCTATTTCGTTAGATACTTTCAAAGGACGTGACGAAGGATTCCTTGGTGTATTTGCTGGTGGTGTCCCTCATTTCTACTACGAACCATCTAAAGTAACAGGTAAGCATACTTTTAATATATCCCAAGTAGATAAACTACCAAAAGTGGATATCTTATACAGTTATCAAGACATGACGACAGAGCAAATTGACGCTCTGATTAAATCAGGATCAGAAGGTATTGTTATTGCCGGTAGTGGTAATGGTTCAACGCCTAAGGCGGTGAAAGATAAAGTCAAAGAGCTTAAAGAGAAAGGATACCCAGTTGTTTTATCTACTCGAACAGGCGGTGGTTATGTTACACATAAAGATCATGCTATTGGCTCTGGACTTTTAAACCCACAGAAGGCCAGAATTTTATTAATGTTGGCGTTAACAGAAACTAAAGATGTGAATAAAATAGAAAAAATCTTTGGTACAGAAGCTTAAGTACACAGTATATACGGTGAGTCCGTGCCGGGTTTCGACTAGCCCAATAAATAGGGTATAGACCGGACTAGGAAAGAGAAAGGTGTATGAATTTGTTCATACACCTTATCGAGAATTAGGGACGTACTTAGACTTAACAAAAGGTTAATGACTTTCAAGTCAAACGCAAGAACTTACAGGAACACAGGTGCCTCGACTAGGTAGCTAACTTGTACTAAATCAAACTACTCATTCAGCAAGTTCAAAGCGGCATTAGCCATAACTGACATTAGAAATTAATTTGGTCAAAGCCGAAGTGCTCAAAGATGTAACCTGATTGACCTGAGAAGCTTTGGGACAGTTTCGTGCCAGCCGAGATCTCATGCCAGTCGAGATCTCGCTGACACGTTGTTGGACAAAAGTTCGTTAGAGTTTCTACTTAATTTAGCAAAGCACGGATTACTACAAGTATGAAAAACTCCTGTTTCCTGACCAAATTCACGATTCCACTACAAATCTATCCTCACTGATAGATTGAAGAAGAGACGAAAGAAGGTAAATGTCATCATATTCACATTATTTAATATAAATTACAGCACTTAAGTTGCACACCAAAGCAACTTGATATAGTCTTTTCAATACGTTGTGGTGTGGGATATCCTCGTCACATATTGAGCTTATTTAGCTCGTGGGAAAACGAAAGTTTTCTGTCTTTTTGACCCATACATGCCTAGCAGTGACCATGATGAGCACCGTTCAGAACATGTGGGAATTCGAACCTTGGGACGAAATCAAGGTTCGTCGAGACGGGGGCATGTGCTGATCAATCCCTTCTCTGTAATTGGACGAAACCAAGCTTTTTACTTCGTACTGGCGAGGGGGCTTGGGGATTACGGAGGACATGAAATGTCAAATAACACGCAACGCGATCAGCAAGTAAGCATTACAAAACCATCAAAGCATGAGAAACGCCAAAAGCAATTCAAACGCTTCCTTAAAGCTCTTAGTTGGCTATACCGTCTTTGGTATTGGTTCAATTTTCTTCTAGGTCTGTTAGATGGTGGTGATAGCTAATGTTTGCTCCCCCTAGTTTCGAAATATGAGGCTATTTATATGATTCATAGAGCATTACGTTTGATTCGTCAGTATCATAATCTTTCTGTAACCAAGCTAGCTGAAGAACTCAGCATTCCTAAGCAATATTTAGATGGAATAGAATCAGGTGTAAAACCTGTAGGCAATGATATTCTCGAAAAATATTCAAATAGATTCGATATTCCTATTTCTTCTCTAGTTATGTTCTCAGCACAAATTACTAATGAGAGGAAACTGGCGAAGAAGCTTAGAAGTTCTTTGGCAGGAAAAATCCTTGATGTAGCAGAATGGGCGATGAATAAAAATGAAAAAATCGAAGCTTAAAATCAAGACCAATGGCAAAGAATACTCGCTGAAAGATTCCCCTTTCTACAATATAAAAACCAAGAAAAGACTATCAATTCTAATTGGTTGTACTCTTAATGAACTTAAAGCTTTTTCTATAGACCAAGGCAACTATCACGAGTTTCAAGAAAAAAGTACTGGTGGTAAAAGTCGGAAGATACAACAACCAGTTAGGGGCTTAGATAGAATTCATACTCGAATAGCTAGTCTTTTATGCAGGATAGAAACACCAGGCTATCTACATTCAGGGAAAAAGAATCACTCAAATGTATCTAATGCAAAAACTCATGTAGAAAAACACCTCGATAATGTTCCGACTATGACTACAGATATTAAGTCATTTTTCCCATCGACTACCAGAAAGATGATTTTTTCTTTCTTCTATTCTGTAATGAAGTGCAGTGCAGACGTTGCTGATGTCCTAGCGGATATTTGTACAATTCACAAGTTTTTACCTACAGGCAGTCGAATTAGTATGCCTCTTGCGTTTTGGGCAAATTCAAGAATGTTTGAAGAGCTAGAAGCTTTATCTATAAAGCACGATATTGTTATGACCGTTTACGTTGATGACCTTACTTTTTCAGGTAATAACGTAAATAAGCTTTTCAAATCAACAGTAAAGAGAGTTATAGAACGTCACCACCATACAATGCATCCAGACAAGACTAAGATATATAAGAAAGAAGAGCCTAAGTTAGTTACAGGAGTTGTTGTACATAATGGTGAAATCAAAGTTCGCAATGAGCAACACAAGCAACTAGTCACTGACATGGCTTGTTGGAGTAGTATTAAAGCAATACCAGAAGCTATCAGGATGCCTTATACAAACAGGCTGATAGGGCGATTACACTCGATGGGGGTAATCGAGTCTATTTTTAAAGATAAAGCTACTAATATCAGAAACCAAACTGCAAAATAAACTGCTATCCAAGGTTTGGTAAGGCCTGAGATATGTAGACACAGGTATTACGAAAAATAAGTCAAATGACGCTTAGGTGTCGTTGTGTATTCATTCTGTTGAAACAAGGTTTGGGGTACAAACGTGCTAGCAGCGACCGTGCTTGCGTGTACTTTGGAGACAACTGTGTTGAAAGCATGGTATACGCTTAGTTCTCGCTACAGAATCAGCACTGTCAGTTGAATTTGAATTGATGCATATACATCTTTAAGCTCTTCATAGGTATCTGGTTTGCAACGCTACGAAAAACATTTCTTAAAGCGAGCCATGCAAGATATGTCACAATAGCAAACCTTGAGACATTTAAAATCCCTCCTGTGCTTCCACCTGCGATGTTTACAATCTAGTCTTTTAGTAATAATTACATGTGTTTTTTCATAATTGAAGACGAAGAAATGAACGATCAGTTATGAAGCAAATGAAGTCTTGTGCTACCTAGCTTGAGTGTGAATTACCAAGATAAATAAGTTTTTCAATTTACGAGACTGTATAATTACTCTGAGATTTTGAAATGACTTTGAAGTTAACGGTAAGAAATCGCTGTTTTCGTGGGGAGTGCGTGAGAAGACCAAAGGCCAGAACCTTTGCCGGATAACTCGTTAACTTCGAAGCATAAACCAAGCAATTAGATTTAAATGTGCCGCCACTTCATCGCCACTTAATGTTCTTGTTTGATTTAACTAAATGATTTTAAAGGTTTAATTATTAAAGTGGATATAAAGCTTTACTACGTGCATGATCCTATGTGCAGTTGGTGTTGGGGATACAAACCAACCATCGATAAACTGAAGCAGCAACTGCCGGGTGTGATTCAATTTGAGTATGTGGTGGGTGGGCTTGCACCAGATACAAATTTACCTATGCCACCAGAGATGCAACAAAAGCTTGAAGGGATTTGGCAACAGATTGAGCGTCAGCTAGGAACTAAGTTCAACTACGACTTTTGGAAATTGTGTACGCCAGTAAGAAGTACTTACCAGTCTTGCCGAGCGGTGATCGCTGCGGGCTTCCAGGACAGTTACGAACAGATGCTGGAGGCGATTCAGCACGCATATTACCTGCGAGCGCTGCCACCCCATGAAGAGGCGACGCATTTACAGCTAGCAAAAGAGATTGGCTTGAATGTTCAGCAGTTTAAAAACGATATGGATGGCTCATTCTTAGAGGGTGTATTCCAAGATCAGCTGAGTTTAGCCAGAAGCTTGGGTGTAAATTCGTACCCAAGCCTGGTTCTGCAAATCAATGATGCTTATTTCCCTATCGAAGTGGATTACCTATCGACCGAAACAACGTTGAAGGTAATTCGTGAGCGCATCATCGAGAATATGCCAGCTGAATAATGCAATCGCTTAAACAACAAAAAACCGCTCAATGAGCGGTTTTTTCGTAACTAGGGTATCACTTCTTCTTTCGAAGCACGGATACTAAAGCACCATTGCAGCAATCCAACCGAAGATGATCAGTGGGATGTTGTAGTGGATAAAGGTCGGTACTACGGTTTCCCAAATGTGTTCGTGCTGACCATCAGCATTCAGGCCAGATGTCGGACCTAATGTAGAGTCTGAAGCCGGTGAACCAGCATCACCCAGTGCCGCTGCAGTACCCACTAGCGCAATCGTTGCCATTGGCGAGAAGCCAAACGCCAATGATAGCGGAACGTAGATGGTTGCAATAATTGGAATCGTAGAAAACGATGAACCGATACCCATCGTCACTAATAAACCAACAATAAGCATAAGCAGCGCAGCAAGTGGTTTATTGTCGCCAATGCTGGTTGAAAGTGACTGAACCAAGGTTTCAACGCCACCGGTTTGCTTCATTACTGCGGCAAAACCTGCTGCGGCGATCATGATGAAGCCGATCATTGCCATCATGTGAACGCCTTTAGTGAATACGTCTTGGGTTTCTTTCCACGCAATCACACCACCAAAGGTAAAGACCATAAAACCAGCCAGTGCACCAATGATCATTGAGCCTGTGTATAGCTGAACACTTAACGCGGCAACAATACCGATTGCAGCCACAAGGATGTGCTGTTTGTTGATTACATGATTGGTTTCGTGGACAACCGTTAATTCTGTTTCTTCATAGATACGAGGCTTACGGTAACTGACAAAAATCGCAATGAATAAGCCAAACAGCATGCCTAAACCAGGAAGCAACATCGCCGTTGGAACCTGACCAGCAACCACGTTTTCCAGACCGTTGTCATGCAGGTTCTTCAATAGAATGTTATTTAAGAAGATGCCGCCAAAACCAACCGGTAGAACCATGTATGGTGTGATCAGACCGAAAGTCAGCACACAAGCGATTAGACGACGATCCAATTTAAGCTTGGCAAATACGCCCAAAAGAGGTGGAATCAAAATTGGAATAAAGGCGATATGAACAGGGATAACGTTCTGAGAAGACATGGTAACGAGGATCAACGCCACTAATACCGCGTATTTTAGACCGGTCGTCGAGGCAGAGCTTTCTTTACCATTGATGCGTTTAATCACATCTTTAGCTAACAGATCAGTGATACCAGACTTAGAGATTGCAACGGCAAATGTACCGAGCATCGCGTAGCTTAAAGCAATAGTAGCACCGCCACCGAGACCGCTTTCAAAAGCAGCAACGGTATCGCCTAGGCTCATGCCTGCGACAAGACCACCCACAATTGCACTGAACGTGAGGGCGACCACCACGTTTACCCGCATCAACGCTAATACGAGCATGACGCAAACAGAAATAACAACAGGATTCATACTTTTTCCAATATATTGTGTTTACTTATTGTTGTCGTCAACAAGCGGCCAACCGCCAAGGGCCTTCCATTTGTTAACAATGCCACAGAATAACTCTGCAGTTTTTTGTGTATCGTAAAGTGCTGAATGCGCTTCACGGTTGTCGAATTCCATACCCGCCGTTTTACATGCTTTTGCCAGAACGGTTTGGCCATAAGCAAGACCACTGAGTGTCGCAGTGTCAAAAGTGGCAAACGGATGGAAAGGGATTCGTTTTAGTTTGCAACGTTCGTTCGCTGCATTGACAAAACCTAGGTCGAAAGCGGCATTATGTGCGACCATAATCGCTCGTGAACAGTCTGCGGCTTTTTGCTCTTTACGGATGAGCTTGTAAATTTCTTTTAACGCTTCTTGCTCAGATACTGCACCACGTAGCGGACTAAATGGGTCACGAATACCATTGAATTCTAGTGCTTCTTTCTCCAAGTTCGCACCTTCAAACGGCTCAACATGAAAATGAATCGTAGAGGCCGGATGCAGAACACCATCTTCATCCATGCGAAGGGTAACGGCGCATATTTCTAAAAGTGCATCAGTTTGAGCATTGAAACCCGCAGTCTCAACGTCAACCACCACAGGGAAATAACCACGAAAACGTTTTTTCAGGGTTAGAGCTTCATTTTCTATTGTCATGTTGGCTTATTTTTGTGTGACGAAGGCGGCATTATTACAGATTCTTCGGATGAGAAAAACCGCAATCTCGGATAAAAATGCAATTCTGCTTTTTAGTTAGCTGGTAAGTCACTTTGACGCGAAATGTGCTGATGTTCACCACCAAAGCGACGATTTTATGTTTTGCTTTACGTTCTAACACTTATGATCATCTCTGTCGTTAAGACCATTAAAATTGGCTTAGCTATGTTGTTGGCGGGAATATTGCATTGAAAACCATGGTTTTGAATTGATGCAAATTGGCGGCAAAAGACTGCCATTTAAGAGAAAGTACCCAGATGAATAAATGGCTGATAACCAGCGGTGTGATATCTTCATTGCTTAGCGCTAACAGTTATGCAGAGTTGAGCAAGCGCTATGTTGCGACTCCACAGCAGTCTCAATGGCAGATGGTTGTTAACACGCCACTAGAATGTCAACTTGTACATCCTATCCCACGTTTCGGTGACGCGGTGTTTTCGTCACATGCGAGTAAAAAAATCAATTTAGATTTCGAATTAAAGATGCGGCGTCCTATGGGCGAGACGCGTAACGTTAGTCTGATTTCTTTGCCACCGCCTTGGCGTCCGGGAGAGCACGCGGATCGGATTACCAACCTCAAATTTTTTCAACAGTTTGATGGTTATGTTGGTGGTCAAACAGCATGGGGTATGTTGTCTGAGCTAGAGAAAGGGCGATATCCGACATTCAGCTATCAGGACTGGGTGAGCGGTGACCAAAGAATCGAAGTCGCACTGTCGTCGGTACTGTTTCAAAGTAAATACAACACCTTCAGCGACTGCATTGCCAATTTATTGAAGTACAGCTTTGAAGATATTGCTTTTACGATCCTACATTACCAGCGACAGGGCGATCAGCTGACTAAAGCGTCGAAGAAAAGATTGGCGCAGATCGCAGATTATGTTCGTTACAACCAAGACGTGGATTTGGTCCTGGTCGCGACTTATACCGATTCGACCAATGGTAAAAGTGCAAGTCAGAGCTTATCGGAAAGACGTGCAGAATCACTACGCAGTTATTTCAAATCGTTGGGGATGCCAGAAGACCGCATTCAAGTACAAGGTTATGGCAAGCGTCGACCTATCGCAGACAACAGCTCACCCATTGGCAAAGATAAAAACCGTCGGGTTGTCATTTCACTGGGGCGAACACAAGTTTAGTGTTCGCGTTTCTCATTTGCTGACCGCAGGGGCGGTTTAAAATACCCATCCACAAGCTGAATTGTGTCGTTGTTGCTAGTTCAGACGAAACTTGGCGATGATTTCACAGTTAGTGGCGGTGTCGATTTTTTCAACCTGCTTGGCAATCACCGGGTTAGGGTGACGTTTCATAAAATCAATCAGTGCTTTTGTGCAGCAACCGATGGATTCCATAAAGCTGGCACAGTCCTTATTTGGGCATTGAGGAATGAGAGTCAGGACTTTTTCAGACGCCAGTTGAAGGTATCGGAGTTCATATTCCGTGTCACCCGCCCATCGCCAGAATTGCGCTAGGTTGTGACAGGAAATAACAGAGATTAATAGACGTTCATCAGCTTCAATCTCCACACAGTCACTGATATCTTCACTTAATCTAAGCGCCTGTTGATAATGAAGAATACTACGTATAGGGTCATCTAATTGAAGGGCGGTATCGGCCAGAAGTGTGTGTTTTTCCCATTCACTGATCATTATCGTTATCCCACATATCGAAGTTGGACTTAAATCTAAACGATAACCATTATCAAGTAAAGCTTTTTGTTTATAAATAAAAGGCAGGTCTCACACCTGCCTTTTGTTCATGCTTTCAACAACCGCTCACCAGAGACGTATTAGCCTTCTAGACCTGCCGTTGCTTGTTTGTTTTGGATCAGCTCGATCATGTAGCCATCTGGATCTTTTACGAAAGCGATATGAGTTGTACCACCTTTCACAGGACCAGGTTCACGCGTTACGTTACCGCCAACCGCTTTGATAGCGTCACAAGTCGTGTAGATGTCATCGACGCCGATTGCGATATGGCCATAAGCATTACCTAGGTCATATTCTGTTGTACCCCAGTTGTAAGTCAGCTCAATAACCGCACCTTCTGACTCATCGCCGAAGCCTAGGAAGGCAAGCGTGTACTCGTACTCTTTGTTTTCGTTGGTACGAAGCAGCTTCATACCCATAACGTCAGTGTAAAATTGGATGGATTTGTCTAGATTACCCACGCGTAGCATGGTGTGTAGAATTCGACCGTTTGACATTTTTAACTCCTAGCTTTCATTTCCAAATAGCATTAACTATCTGGGTATACTTTCTTCTTTATAGTCGTCCTATATGTAGCAAAAAATCATTTAAGTAAGTGGGTTAGTGAGTAAATGATCAGTAATAGCGCACTACATAGAGCATTTTCTCATCTAGGATTCACTACGAAAATAGGAAACTTTGTAAATATAAGAGATTTAAGGTCTCAAAACATGATGAATGATGCCAGAAATCCTTTCCAAAAAGGAAGCATTTCGTGCCGCTCGCATGCTTCTTTTTCTCCTCATCATAATCAGCTTTAGTTCGCCATGGATTATCTATTGCTGGTTTAATTTTTAGTACTCATTTCGCCTAGGGGCCATAGTTTTGGAAACGTACTGCGGTCAATCTAAGCATTGAAGTTACTGTCGAAGCGATACGCTGGACGAAGTGGCAGAGTAATTCTCGAAAGCAAGAAAGACATGATCTTGCCTTTGAAGCGGATGCATCAAACTCGGTTTAAGGTGTCGGGAGCATTGTAACAATTCTAATATCTCGACGGACTTCAACTTTCTTCTTCTGTTGAATGAAAATTACACTTGAATTGCTTGTTTTTTGCATTATTATGACGATGTGTTAAAAGTGACGAAGCGTCATTTTTATCTGGAAATGTTAATTAGTATTCGTGGTACAATCGGCTTATTCCAATATCACTTGATGAGCAAGAGGCATGTTTCATTTTAACGGAAATGATAATAAAGGCGGCAATGGTTGTAAGACGGGGTTATCCCGTAAGCAGCAGGCCATCTCTGACAGAGAAGTAGAGCTGATACAGCTAGCTAAATCCATTATTCAGGAGCAGGGAGTTACAAACCTGACAATGGATAAAGTTACGGCTGCCAGTCAGTACTCAAAGGGGACGATTTATAATCATTTTTGTAGCAAAGAAGATCTGGTAGTGGCTCTTTGTCAGCATACGATGAAATATGAGATTGCCCTGTTTTCCCGGGTAAAGAGTTTTAAAGGAAGTACTCGAGAAAAGGTACTGGCATTACACGTCTGTTATCAGATATACATACGTATGGAGCCCGTAGCATCAATGTTGATTATGATATCTAAAAGCCCGTGGATTACAGAGAAAGCCTCTGAAGAAAGGGTTAAAGAGCGTGGAAAACTGGAGAAAAAGCTCTTCGAAATTGCATACGAGATAATAGATGCCGCAGTAAAAAAGGGAGATTTACAATACTCCAGCGGGATGGGAGCGGATGCCGTTCTTTTTGCTAACTGGTCTCTGCTTTTTGGTGCTAATGCGTTAGCACAGACAGCAAGAAGTGAATGTATTGATCAGATGGAAAGCCGTTATTCAGCACTCTTTAATGCGAATGTATTACTTGATGGTTTGCGCTGGCAACCCCTTTCAACCGAGTGGGATTATCATAAATCCTGGCGGCGGATTGAGAAGGAGCTGTTTAGTGAAGAGCTGGCGTACCTAAAAACTGTCGGGTGCTAATCTAACTAGTGCTGAACGGTTTTTATCCGCTAACTCGGTAACGAATCCCGCACTGCGGGATTTTAAACGACCATTAAATGACGTTTCGTCAATAAATTTTGTTTGTTTAGAAATAGACTAAGTAGTTATTTGATTTTTTGACATAAACAATACTGATCAGCTACGGCTGATTTTTTAAAAAAACTTATTTGACGAAACGTCATGTTATGGAGTTTGTGATGAGACATTGTAATCGCGCTCAGTTTAAACCGTGGTTAGCCAGGCCGGTAACCAATCCGGTTTGGATGCTATTCATTACCATTCTGTTGGTTGTTGCCACCGCCATGGGCGCCAAGAACCTCTATTTCCGTGGAGATTACAATATCTTCTTTGATGGAACCAATAAGCAGCTACAGGCATTTGATGAAATTCAGGCCACCTTTGCTAAAACCGACAATCTTGCGGTAGTAATCGCTCCTAAGAGTGGCACGGTTTTTACCCCAGAATCCTTAACTCTTATTCAGGAATTCACAACAGACGCCTGGCAGGTACCTTACTCCAGCCGTGTTGATTCCTTGGCTAACTACCAGCATACCGAAGCCATCGAAGATGATCTCCTGGTGGAGGACCTGCTTCTGGAAGATTATGCACATACACCAGAACGCATTGAAAGGGTAAAACAAATTGCCTTGAGCGAACCGGTTACTAAGCGTTCTCTGGTATCTGAATCGGGTGATGTGGCGGTCATCAATATTACCGTGCAGCTTCCTGAGGTGAATAAGTCACATGAGGTTGAAGAGGTGTACAGTTTCGCCAGTGAACTCGTTGAAAGGTACCAGCAACAATACCCTGATACGGAGTTTTACAAAACAGGCATCATTGCTATGAATCACGCATTTATGTCTTCAGCACAGCAGGATTCTTCAACTCTGATTCCAGCTATGTTGTTGGTGGTATTGGTCTTTCTTACCATCATGCTGCGGTCAGTGCTAAGTGTGTTAGCCACTCTGGTGGTTATCATTTGCTCAGTTGTTGCGACATTGGGACTTGCTGGTTGGGCAGGTATGTTTATGAGCACAGCTACAGTCAATATACCCACACTGGTGCTGACACTGGCTGTGGCGGACTGTGTGCATATTATTGCGACCATGCGTCACCAGATGCAAAAAGGTGTACAAAAAGCAGAAGCAATTATTCATAGTCTAAGGCTGAATTTCGTTCCGGTTCTTATCACATCAGTAACCACTGCTGTCGGCTTCTTTATGATGAATATGTCCGATTCACCAGTGTTAAGAGATTTCGGTAACCTTGCCGCCTTAGGCGTTATGTTGGCGTGTGCGCTTTCCGTCACTCTTTTACCTGCTTTACTTAGGATTTTGCCGATAAAAGTCAAACCGGTGATTGAGAGCGATAAGGCTCACTTTATGGATCGCCTTGGCGATTATGTGGTGAATAAGCGTAACGTCTTGCTGCCGTTATCTGTGGTAATTATCGCGGTCACAGCTGCTCTGGTTCCTCTGAACAAGATTAATGATGAAGCTGTTAAGTATTTTCACAAGCAGAGTGAGTTCCGTCAGGCTGTTGATTTTATGCAGGAGCATATCAGTGGGATGGATAGCATTAGCATTGCGGTTAAGACCAATGAACCACAGGGGATTGCAGATCCTAATTTCCTGAAGACCATTGCAGATTTTACGGAGTGGTTGAGAGCTCAGCCGGAGACGGATCATGTTGCATCATTATCTGATGTCTACAAGCGTCTAAACCAAAACATGCATGGGGATGATGAGAGCTATTACCGCTTACCGGAAGATCGACAACTGGCGGCGCAGTATCTGCTTATGTACGAAATGTCGCTCCCTTATGGTCTGGATTTGAATAACCAGATCAGCATCGACAAATCATCGCTGAAAATGCAGCTTACTACGAAAAACTTGGGCAGCGTAGAGCTGGTGGATTTAGAAAACCGTATCCGTCAGTGGTTTTCCGAGAATGCACCAAGAAACGAGTTGAATTCTCATATTCCTCGCTACGAAGTGGTGGCTTCGAGCCCGTCACTGATGTTTGCCCATATAGGTCAAATCAATATGCGGAGTATGCTGATGTCACTGCCAATCAGCTTGGTGCTAATCTCTGTACTTATGATATTTGCGTTACGGTCTGTGCGGTTAGGCTTAATCAGCATAGTGCCGAATATGGCTCCGGCGATTATTGGTTTTGGTGTGTGGGCTCTGATTTCCGGTGAAATTAACCTTGGCCTGTCGGTTGTTGTCTCGCTGACGCTTGGTGTGGTTGTTGACGATGCAGTGCATTTTTTAAGCAAATACCAGATTGCCCGCCGGGAAGGTAAATCGGCTGAAGATGCGGTTCGTTACGCGTTCCATACAGTGGGACGTGCACTTTGGGTCACCACCGTCGTATTGGGGGCTGGTTTTGGAGTGCTATCCATGTCCATGTTCCGTCTGAACTCAGATATGGGGCAGCTTAGTGGCATAGTGATCTTGTTAGCCCTGGTAGTGGACTTCCTGTTTCTGCCTTGCCTGCTGATGCTGTTCGACAGAAAGTCTGAAAAAACGGTCATAGCACCATCGGCGTCAACATCTACTAACCCTGTAACCAACCCGTAATTATCGGCCAGCAGAGCAGAATTCTGCTGGCAAGGAGTATTGATATGCAAAATCTATTTTCTGAAAGCTCAAACCATAAGCTGATAAAAGGAGTGATAGTTAGCTCCCTGATAGTTTTATGCTCAACATTAACTGCCCCCGTGTACGCTGATCCGGCTAAAGGGCTAGAGATAGCCAAGCAGCGTAAAGCAAAAGATTTGGGCTGGCAGGATTCAACCGCGACGGTAGAAATGTTGCTGAAAAATGCGCAAGGCCAAACCAGTACCCGCCTGATGCGCATGAAATCTCTAGAGGTTGAAGATGATGGGGATAAAGGACTGACTATTTTCGATGAGCCAAGGGATGTAAAAGGCACAGCATTTCTTAACCATTCCCATGTGGTTGGGGCGGATGACCAGTGGCTTTATCTTCCCGCTCTGAAACGGGTGAAACGTATTTCTTCCAGAAATAAATCCGGCCCGTTTATGGGCAGTGAATTTGCGTACGAGGACCTGAGCTCGTTTGAGATTGAAAAGTACCAGTTTGATTATCTGAAAGATGAATATGTTAACGATGTACCGACCTATGTGCTTCAACAGATACCAGAAGATAAAAACTCCGGATATACCAAACAGTTAGTATGGCTGGATAAGACGGAATACCGGCCATTAAAGGTAGAGTTCTATGACCGTAAGGGGGCGCTGCTGAAAACCCTGACTTTCTCAGACTACAAACAGTATCTGAATAAGCACTGGCGGGCTCATACCATGGAGATGGTTAACCACCAGACAGGGAAGAGTACCATTCTCAGTACAGTGAAACTGGCTTTCGATACTGGATTACAAGAGAAAGACTTCCGTAAGAATATTCTTAAACGCGTGAGGTAACGGAAGGGGTGCCTATGAGAAAACAGATAAATATTGCAGGTCGGCTTATGGCCTGCATCTCAGCCGTGGCTCTGACGGTGTTTACTTTTTCCGCTAACGCAACATCACTGACGGATGGTGAATTAAGCGGGCAGCTAAATCTGGAACACAGGCAGTTTTTCTCAGACGGTTTGTCGGGGCAGGATAATGTACAGTCATCACTGGTGATGCGCCCGGAATGGTACTGGGAACTGAATGATGGAGATGCGAGCTTTACCTTTTCGCCATTCTACCGCTATGACGCGATGGATGACGAACGCAGTCATGCCGACATCCGAGAAATGCTGTACCTCAGTGTGTGGGGGGATTATGAGCTTAGAGTCGGGATCAGTAAGGTGTTCTGGGGTGTAACAGAATCGGCCCATTTGGTGGATGTGGTGAATCAGACGGATGCTATTGAAGCCGTGGACGGTGAAGAAAAATTGGGGCAACCGATGCTTCACTTTACAACAGTAAAAGATTGGGGAACCGCGGATCTGATGTTGTTACCGTATTTTCGCGAACGAACTTTTGCCGGATATGATGGCAGACTGAGAGCGTCATTGACAGTAGATGCGGATGATCCGCTATACGAGTCATCCAGGGAAGAAAAGCATGTTGATTTTGCAGCCCGTTATTCGCGCATGTTAGGGGACTGGGATATTGGACTCAGTTATCTTCAGGGCACAAACCGCGATCCGTACTTAAAATATCAAGCCGGTGAATTACGCCCATACTATGCCCAGATGAAACATACCGGGTTGGATCTTCAGGGGATTGTCGGAGACTGGCTGTGGAAGCTGGAGGCTGTGTATCGGGACAGTCAGGAAAACCATACTGCGGTAGTGACCGGGTTTGAGTATACCTGGGTGGGGGCCCTGGGCAGTATCTGGGATGTAGGATTGATCTCTGAGTATCTTTTTGATTCACGCGATGAGACATCGGCTCTGGGGCAAAATGACCTTTTTGCCGGGGTACGTCTGGCACTTAATGATGAGGACAGTACGGAAGTTCTTACTGGCATCACTCAGGACTTGGATAACAGTGATGTGTATGTAGTGAAACTTGAGGCGTCTACCCGGCTAAGTAATCACTTTACCGGCAGATTTGAAGCCTGGTTATTTGAGAACGATACACCGGATGATTTATTTTACTCTGCCAGAAAAGATGACTTTGTTGAGTTTGCATTGGAATACTATTTCTGATTATCTAATTTGTCTAAAAGCTAGATTGAGCTTTGAAGAAAAAGGAGTTAGGGGGATGGGCGGATTCCCGCCCTAAAAGAGGTTGACCTAATCACTGGTCTTTTCTTTGAATTCACACAGGTCTTCAATTATGCAGCTACCACAGCGGGGCTTACGGGCAATACAAGTGTATCTGCCATGTAAGATAAGCCAGTGGTGTACGTCTAATTTAAACTCTTTAGGCACCACTTTTAATAGTTTTTGCTCTACATCGTCGACCGTTTTACCCATCGCAAATTTGGTACGATTAGACACACGATAAATATGAGTATCGACGGCAATGGTGGGCCAGCCGAAAGCGGTGTTGAGAACAACGTTTGCCGTCTTTCTTCCCACGCCTGGTAGAGCCTCAAGCGCTGCACGATCTTCCGGAACTTCACCGTTGTGCTTTTCTAGTAAGATCTTACAGGTTTTGATGGTGTTTTCTGCTTTCGAATTAAACAGGCCAATGGTCTTGATGTACTTTTTTAGTCCATCGACGCCCAAATCAAACATGCTCTGTGGCGTGTTGGCAACCGGGAACAGTTTGTCAGTGGCTTTGTTTACGCTCACATCTGTCGCCTGTGCTGAGAGTAATACAGCGATAAGCAGTTCAAAGGGAGAGCTCCAGTTTAGCTCGGTCTGAGGGTTTGGATTGTTTTCCCTTAATCGTTGTAAAATTTCAATTCTTTTGACTTTGTTCATTGCTGACTTCCAATACCGTCTTGGCGGTTATTAATACCAATCGTAGTAGATAACTGGTCATTCTAGCTGGTTAAAATACTCGATAACTGCGTTGTCAATTTTGATTGTAGATTAACTACTTATCGAAAATCTCCGCCTTGTTCTCAAGCATTTTTCCTACGCTATTTCTGCTCACTTATCTACTGTGATTGGTACAAAAAGGCCCTACAAACGGTAGAGCCTTATTTTTTATTCTGCGTACTATGCGTTAGTGACGCGGGCACGCTCAATGGTTGGTTTTTCTTCTTTTGGTTGTCGTGCCTGAATCGAGTTATCGATAATATTTTTTAAGGCGATCAGCAAGCCAACACCAATGAAAGCGCCTGGCGGCAGTAGAGCCAGAAGGAAGCTGCTATCGAAGTGAAATATTTCAATTCGAAGCGAAGCTGCCCAGTCGCCTAATAGTAAATCTGCGCCGTCAAATAACGTACCGTTACCAATAAGCTCACGCATTGCGCCTAACACGACCAATACGCTGGTCATGCCTAAGCCCATCCATAAGCCGTCTAAAGCCGAAGGGAGCACATCGTTTTTCGATGCATAGGCTTCTGCCCGGCCAATAATAATACAGTTGGTTACGATCAGCGGGATAAAGATACCGAGTGAAAGATACAAACCGTACGCGTAAGCATTCATTAACAGCTGTACACAGGTAACCAGTGAAGCAATGATCATAACGAAGACCGGAATACGGACCTCTTTTGGCACGTAGTTACGGATAAGAGACACCGTCACGTTTGAACCGACCAGCACCAATAGCGTAGCAATGCCAAGGCCAAGTGCGTTTGTGATCGTTGATGAGACGGCTAAAAGGGGACAAAGACCAAGCAGCTGAACTAATGCTGGGTTGTTGTTCCACATGCCGTTTTTCATCAGCAGTTTGTTTTCACTCATTGGTTGCCTCCTGTGCAGTCGAGGGGCTGACTGAGAATCTCATTCCGGGTGTTATTGACGTAGTTTACGGTGTTTCTTACTACTTTGACTACCGCTCTAGGTGTAATCGTTGCGCCAGTAAACTGATCAAAATCACCACCGTCTTTACGAACGCGCCAGGAATTCCAGTTTTCTTCCGTGACTTGTTTTCCGCTAAAGCTCAGGATCCAATCCGTCACTCGTAGGTCGACTTTATCACCTAACCCCGGTGTTTCTTGATGATTAAGAACACGAGTCCCCAGAATCTTGCCTTGGTTATCAATACCTGTGATGACTTTGATCGCACCGTTGTAACCGTCTGGGGCGATAGACTCAATCGCGATCGCGGTTGGTTCACCATTTTTCGTTGCAATATAAGCGGGCATTGCGTGTAGTGTTCCAAGCTCTGGGGAGCTAACCATAGTACATGCTTGGGTTAACGCGTTGTCATGCATGGCCTCAGGAATGACCTGATTCAGCACCGACAACAACTGTTTTCGTTCTTGCAGTTTGATTTGATCTTCGGTTAAGTACTGAGTCAATGCTACCAGACCTGTTGTGGCACAAGCAAAGATAGCGAGTGTCAGACCATTTTTTCTAATTGCGGTTAACATGTTTACCTCAGTGACCGTAAGTTCTAGGTTTGGTGTAGTAGTCAATCAGTGGCACGCACATGTTGGCCAGCAGAACAGCGAATGCAACACCATCGGGGAAACCGCCCCAACTACGAATAACAAAGACGAGTGCGCCGATAAGAGCACCAAAAATCAGGCGACCTTTTACCGTAGTTGAAGCTGATACTGGATCCGTCGCGATAAAGAAGGCACCCAGCATGGTCGCTCCTGATAGTAAGTGGAAGACTGGTGACGCCGTTTCTCCCGGAGTGAGCAGCATGAACACCAGGCTAAACACGGTCAGGCTCGCCAAGAACCCTGCAGGGATGTACCACTGAATAATGCGCTTTTTGATCATCACCAGGCCACCAATAAAGTAAGCGACATTGACCCATTGCCAACCCATCCCCGCCAAACCTGAAAAAATAGGCTGTGAAAGAATTTCACTTGGGGTTGCACCAGTATGTAGACCCGTTTTAAAAGCGTCGAGTGGTGTTGCCATTGTCACGCCGTCGACACCTGCTCGTACTTGCTGCAGCGATAGACCGTCATTATCAAATCCAGTAAAAATAAGTGATAACACATCGGCGAAATTGACGTAATCGGGAATAAGTGATGTTGGTACGCTCCAGCTTGTCATTTGAACCGGGAACGAAATAAGCAGCACAACATAAGCTACCATCGCTGGGTTAAACAGGTTTTGACCAAGACCGCCATAGAGATGCTTGGCAATTACAATCGCGAAGACTAAGCCAATCACGCTAAGCCACCAAGGAGACCAAGGTGGAATGGCAACCGCCAGCAGCCAAGCTGTAACGATGGCACTGTTATCACGCAGTGCTCGAATTGGCGGACGCTTGCGGACGACCATCACCAGTGCTTCCAGAGCCATCGCGACAACAATAGCAAAAATAAGCTGGATCAATGTTCCCCAGCCAAAGAAGTAAGTTTGAGCCGCTAAACCAGGGATCGCACACAGTGCCACCCATTTCATCAAATCAGGCGTGCTACGACGGCTGTGGGTATGCGGTGAGCTGGCTATAAAAAACGACATTACTCGTTCTCCTCGGTATTATTTTTATTTGCTTCTTGCTGAGCTTTGCGCGCTTTCGCACGAGCAATGGCAGCAGCCACAGCGGCTTTCTTCGGATCTTCTGCTTGCTCAGCCGGCGCTTCATCTTCAGTCGGTTTCGACTCTGCTTCTTGCTGAGCTTTGCGTGCTTTCGCACGAGCAATCGCAGCTGCGACAGCGGCTTTTTTCGGATCTTCTGCTTGCTCAGCCGGCGCTTCATCTTCAGCAGGTTTTGCTTCTGCTTCTTGCTGAGCTTTACGCGCTTTCGCACGAGCAATCGCAGCAGCGACAGCGGCTTTCTTTGGATCTTCTGCTTGCTCAGCTGGTGTTTCATCTTCAGTAGGTTCTGCTTCTTGCTGAGCTTTGCGTGCTTTCGCACGGGCAATGGCTGCAGCGACAGCGGCTTTCTTCGGATCTTCTGCTTGCTCAGTTGGGGCTTCATCTTCAGCAGGTTTTGTTTCTGCTTCTTGTCCTGCCTTGCGCGCTTTTGCACGAGCAATCGCAGCAGCGACAGCAGCTTTTTTCGGGTCGTCTGCTTGCTCAGCTGGGGCTTCATCTTCAGCAGGTTTTGCTTCTGCCTCTTGCCCGGCCTTGCGCGCTTTTGCACGAGCAATCGCTGCCGCCACCGCCGCTTTTTTGTCTTCTGGCTCAGCTGAAGGTGTGCTTTCCTCTTGCTGTGCTTTTTTCGCTTTGGCGCGAGCTATCGCGGCGGCAACCGCTGATTTCTTGTCATCAGCCTTATCGCTTGAATCGTCGCTCTGCTCTTTCTCTGCTTTACGTTCACGAGCCAAGCGCTTGCGTTCTTCACGCAGTTTTGCCATCTCGGTATTGTCTGGCTCAGCAGCACCCGCTTCTGCAGCGGCAGCTTGTTTGGCTTTCGCTTTTGCTATCGCAGCAGCCACCGCTGGTTTCACAGCAGGCTCTGCTTTCTCTTCTGCATTAGCTTTTTGAGCTTTCACACGCGCAATCGCAGCGGCTATCGCATCGTCGCCACCTTGAGACTTCATATCTTTGCGGCGTTCATCAGCCGCTTTCTTGAAGCGATTCTCACGTTCTGCTTTTTCGCGCTCCATACGCGCTTTTTTCTCTTCAAAGCGCAGTTTTGCACGTTCAGCCGCTTCGGACTCTTGTGCTCGGGTGCGAATTTCTGCTTTTGCCTGGCGATAATATTGAACCAGTGGAATTTCGCTTGGGCATACAAAAGCACAAGCGCCACACTCAATACAGTCTTTCAGGTTTAGCTCTTCAAGCTTGTCATACTCTTCCGCTTTGGAGTGCCATAACAGCTGTTGAGGAAGCAGTGACGCAGGGCAGGCTTCAGCACATTGGCCACAGCGAATACATTCCATCTCATACTGACTGGCAGAGATCTCAAAGCGAGTTGGCGCAAGAATACAGTTCGCCGTTTTGGTAATGGGCACGTGAGAGTGGGGCAGAGTAAAGCCCATCATTGGGCCGCCCATGATCAAACGCTGGAGCTTTTTGTCGGCTTTGTAGCCAAATTCATCCAACAGATCTTGTACTGGTGTGCCCAGAAGCGCCCAGACGTTGCGCGGCTTCTTGAAGGTTTTACCTGTCAGAGTGACAATTCGCTCGATCATTGGCTCGCCATTAATGACGGCACGTTTGATTGAGTACAAAGAACCCACGTTTTGCACCAGAATGCCAATATCTGCCGGGATCGCGCCACTAGGCACTTCTTTATTGGTCAGAATTTTGATCAGCTGCTTTTCACCGCCTGACGGGTATTTGGTCGGGATTACGCGGATAACAATATCTTTGTTTAAAGCGGCAGTCTCCAGTGCTTTAATGGCTGCGGGTTTGTTATCTTCAATACCAATGATGGTCAGTTTTGGCTTGAGCATATGCTCGACAATTTCAATGCCCTGAATCAGTTCATCGGCATGTTCCTGCATGAGTTTGTCGTCGGCGGTAATATATGGCTCACACTCCGCGGCGTTCACAATCAGAATTTCTGTTCGAGCAACACCGGATTGGAGCTTCTTCGCGGTTGGGAAACCCGCTCCACCCATACCCGAAATACCCGCAAGGCGGATAACGTCGATTAACGCATCAGCGGATTCTTGAGTGTAATCAGCGACGGGCGTTTTTTCACACCAGGTATCTTTGCCGTCGGTCGTGATAACAGCACACAGTTCACTTAGCCCTGATGGGTGAGCAACCGTTCTGGCTTCTATCGCAGAGATTGTTCCGGATGTCGGCGCGTGCACAGGAACGGTAAAACCGGATTCGGATTGTGTTAAAGCCTGACCTTTCAATACCGTGTCACCAACGGCAACGAGGAGATTACCTGCTTTACCAATATGCTGTTTTAATGGCAGTACGATCTCAGCCGGAATCGCTGCGTGGAGTAATTCTGTTTTATTAGATTGTTTTTTGTTTTCTGCCGGATGCACACCGCCTGGGAAATCCCAAAGCGACCCAGTACGAATTTGTTCAATCAAAGACAACATACGAAACCTTAATTAATTGAATCTTTCACGTTCGCTGCATCTTGGGCAGCATCCGTAATATCCACGACTGGAATGGTATTAAGTTGCCACTTCCAGCTGTCTGTGGTGGTTGCCACAGGAATCATTTCAATACAGTCAGTTGGACAAGGAGCAACACACAAGTCACAACCAGTACATTCTTCTTTGATAACGGTGTGAAGTGCCTTAGTTCCGCCAACGATGGCATCGACAGGACAAGCCTGAATGCATTTGGTACAGCCAATGCACATGTCTTCGTGAATAAACGCGACCGTAGGAACTTTGTTTTCAAGATCGTGTGCCGACTCTTCAGGTTCTACACCCATTAGATCGGCTAACTTCTCTATTGTTGCCTGACCACCCGGAGGACATTTATTGATATGGTCACCATTCGCAATCGCTTCTGCATAAGGGCGACAGCCTGGATAGCCACATTGGCCACACTGAGTTTGAGGCAAAATAGCATCGATTTGATCAACGATAGGGTCCGCCTCAACTTTGAAACGAATAGATGCAAATCCGAGGATGGCTCCGAAAATCGCAGCAAGCACAGCGAGTGCGATGATCGCAATTAGAATTGTACTCATCGTTTTACTTCACCAAACCTGTAAAGCCCATAAAGGCAAGCGACATTAAGCCAGCGGTGATCATCGCAATGGACGCGCCTTTAAAAGGAAGCGGGACGTCTGCAGCAGCAATTCGCTCACGCATAGAGGCAAATAGAATCAATACCAGTGAAAAGCCAACTGCTGCACCAAATCCATAAATGATTGACTCGATGAAATTATGGTTTTCATTAATATTAAGTAGCGCAACACCCAGTACCGCACAGTTGGTGGTAATGAGCGGTAAGAAGATACCCAGCAGGCGATACAGCGTCGGGCTGGTTTTGTGCACAACCATCTCTGTGAACTGAACCACAACAGCAATAACCAAGATAAAACTCATGGTTCTTAGATATTCGATACCTAATGGGCTTAGGATGTAGCTTTCTACTAAATACGAACACACCGACGCGAGGGTTAGCACGAAAGTGGTTGCTAAGCCCATACCAATTGCTGTTTCCAGTTTTTTGGACACGCCCATAAACGGACAGAGGCCCAAAAATTTTACCAGTACAAAGTTGTTTACCAGCACAGTGCCGACTAACAACAAAACATATTCGGTCATAGTTTTTACGTTCTTAAAATCCGATCCCAATATTATCGTGTTTTGTGACACCAATAACAACCAGTGAACGATGTGGTTTTATATACACGGCGGAAAAATAGCCGTCTATGTGATTCAGATAGATGAGTTTTTATCTTAATGAGAGGTTTGGTGAATGATTTGTGAGCCAAATTAGGACTAGATCTTTATTGATTGGGAAACTTTAACTCATCGCTCCGGGACTCGATGCTGTCGGCTAGGTGCACCGGCATTTAGGTCTGAGACATTTCACGGTCATTGGTGTTTCAGCGACATCGATTGATGTAGCAATGCGGCTTGTAGGATTGTGCCTACAAGCCGCCACTACCCGTTATTTACATTTTTGTAGATAACATGTATCTGAGTTTAGATACAGTGAAAGACAGAGTATAGCTGGGGGCTAATAGGTTACATGAATATCAATGATGACATTGCTTAAGGCTATTTATCATCGCCATCAGTAAAGAGTGGTATTGATCTTTTCCTGGAGCTATGTTCGCACCAATAGGATCCATTGTGCCTATCGTTTTCACTGTTGAATTTTCAAATACTGTGTTGACCAGCTCAGGATTAAATTGTGGCTCGGTAAACACGCATGTAACACCCAAATCTTTCACCGTTTGGCGAATTTTTGAGATTCGTGCCGGACTCGGTTTTGATGCATCAGAAATAGAAATCGCACCAGATGCTAGCAGTTGGAATCGCTGCTCAAAATATTGGTAAGCATCGTGAAATACAATGAACTTAATACCGTTGAGTGACTGAGCCTGTTCATTTATAGCACCACTCAATTGGTGTAAACGAATGATGGTTGCTTTTGCATTGTCTTCATAAATATGCGCATGTTCAGTATCAACGTTCGACAATGCACTCGCTATAGCTTCTACCCAAACTTCAGCATTTTTAGGGTCTAACCATACATGCGGGTCATGGTCACCATGATGATGGTGATCATGATGTGCGTCATGATCATGTTCTTCATGTTCTTTATGTTCTTCATGTTCATGGTGTTCGTCGTGTCCCTCTTCACTATGTACGTGTGCTTCGAATGTTGCACCTTCTCGGAAGCCATAGAGTGTGGTTCCTTCGACTTCCATCATTTCAATCTTAGTAGAGGAGTTAGCTAAGCTTGAAAGTGGTTTTTCTAACCAAGGTGTTAATCCTTCACCAATCCAAAACACGATGTCTGCCTGTGAAAGCGCTTTAGCTTCTGATGGGCGTAGATGATAGTCATGAGGTGATGCTTCGGGGCGAATGAGCAAGTCGGGTTCACCAACACCATCCATTACTTGTGTAACTAAAGAATGTAACGGTGCGATGTCTACGGCCACTTTCGGGACTTGAGCATAAGCCTGAGAGGCGGTTGCTAAAGCGATGACAATGCCAGATAAGGCTTGTTTGAGCATGATGTTCTCCTGGTTATTTTTAATCAAACATGGTACACATTGAAAAATCTAAATGTTATGTTATAACATATCTGTTGGTTTGAGAAACCTATACTTTGCTGTTTAAAAATTTATCGCGCAGCTAGTAGTAATCCTATTGAGAGAAAGTAGATGTTGATTTCTTCACAAGCGTTGTCTGTCAGGTTTGGGCAACACCTGATTTTGGACCGTGTCAATATGTCGGTGAATCAGGGCGAAATCGTAACGATTGTTGGGCCTAATGGTTCTGGAAAATCAACGTTATTAAAAACCTTAATTGGGTCGGTGCTTCCGACGAGTGGTCAAGTGCTTCGTGCTGACAACTTGAAGATAGGCTACGTACCGCAACGACTTCACATTGATGAAGCTTTGCCTATGACGGTGAATCGATTTTTAACACTGCCATTGCGTCGTTCAAAAGAGGCTATTAAGGAAGTGTTAGGGCGGGCAGGTGTCGAAAGCTTGGAGAAACAGCAACTGGTGTCCTTATCAGGAGGACAATTGCAACGAGTTTTACTAGCCCGTGCATTGTTAGAAGAACCAACGCTATTGCTGCTTGATGAAGCTACTCAAGGGCTCGATCAACGTGGAACTGTGGGTTTTTATCAACAAATCGATGCCATTCGTCAGGAAAGCGGTTGTGCTGTCATTATGGTCAGCCATGATCTGCATGTGGTGATGAAACGAACCGACCGCGTTATCTGTTTAAACGGTCGTGTATGTTGTGAAGGTGTTCCGGAAACGGTTAGTCAATCTCCAGAATACAAAGCACTTTTTGGCCTAGACGATGATGATGTCCTTGGAGTCTACCGACATCAGAGCTCCGTACACAACATTAGTGGAGGCTCATTACATGTTGGATGATTTTCTTTGGCGCGCAGCTTTAGCTGGCGTTGGTGTAACGTTGGCTGCGGCGCCTTTAGGATGCTTTATTGTTTGGCGCCGCATGGCTTATTTCGGCGATGCAACGGCTCATGCTTCGATGCTGGGTGTCGCATTGTCGCTCTCTTTTTCACTACCGATTTTCCCTGGCGTATTGTTTATTGCGCTACTCATGGCCATCACTGTTTCTTCATTCACTGGTCGAGGCTTCGCGATGGATACGCTGTTAGGGGTAATGGCGCATTCGGCACTGGCGTTTGGCCTGGTGGCTGTCTCTTTTCTCTCCGGCATTCGAATGGATCTGATGGCTTACTTGTTTGGCGACATTTTGGCTGTGAGTAAAACGGATTTACTGATTATCTGGACAGGTACGGTATTAGTGATTGGCCTGATTCGATTGCGTTGGTCTGGGCTTCTTCTATCGACGCTAAATAAAGATCTGGCACTGGCTAGTGGTTTTTCACCAAAACGAGAACAACTGATTCTAACCATCGCACTCGCCGTTGTAGTCGCCGTGGCCATTAAAGTGGTGGGCGTATTGCTGATTGTCGCCATGCTTATTATTCCAGCAGCGACCGCTCGACCATTTAGTCAAACGCCTGAAATGATGGTGATACTTGCTGCGCTGATTGGCAGTAGTGCCAGTGTGATTGGTCTACGTGCCTCTTATCTTCTGGATACCCCAACTGGGCCAACAATGGTTTGTATCGCCACTGGATTATTTATTTTATCGAGCATTATTTGGGTCGTCCGGCATAAGTTGCGAGTAACCACAGAGCATCGACAAGAAACATAAAATAATAATATCAACTTTGGAGTGAGTAAAATGAGTCAGAAAAAGATTACTGTGACTGTACTTTCCGGCTTTCTTGGGGCAGGAAAAACGACCGTGCTGAGTCATATTCTCAATAATCGCGAAGGCAAGCGAGTCGCGGTGATTGTTAACGACATGAGTGAAATTAATATTGATTCCGCGACGGTGAAAAACGAAGTGTCGCTCAATCACAAAGAAGAAAAATTGGTGGAAATGAGCAATGGCTGTATTTGCTGCACGCTTCGAGAAGATCTGCTGATAGAAGTGACCAAACTGGCCAAGGAAGGCCGTTTCGATAATCTCGTGATCGAATCTACAGGTATTTCTGAGCCACTCCCCGTGGCTGAAACATTTACCTTTGCTGACGAAAATGGTGTATCGCTGTCTGATGTCGCGATATTAGATAACATGGTGACAGTAGTAGACGCAGTGAACTTTTTGCGTGACTACGAAGCCGCGCAATCTCTTCGAGAGACTGGCGAGCATTTAGGTGAAGAAGACCATCGCAGTGTTTCTGACTTATTGATAGATCAAGTTGAGTTTGCGGATGTCATTCTGATCAGTAAAACCGATCTCGCTCGTACCGAAGAGGTCGAGCGTTTGAAAGCGATTCTGAGAACTCTAAACACACATGCTCGAATTATTGCCATACAAAATGGGCAGGTGGATATCTCTGATGTGTTGGATACGGGCTTATTTAATTTCGAACGCGCACAGCAAGCACCGGGTTGGCTAAAAGAACTGCGAGGTGAACACATTCCGGAGACCGAAGAGTATGGCATCAGCAGTTTTAGCTATCAGGCGCGACGCCCATTTCATCCCGACCTGTTCTATGACTTGCTACATAACCTATCTCATTTTGGCAACTTAATCCGTTCAAAAGGCTATTTTTGGCTCGCTACCCGCCCAGAATTCGCAGGACAGTGGAATCAAGCTGGCGGGGTCGCGGACTATGGTTTTGCAGGAATGTTTTGGAAGGCGATCCCAAAAACACAATGGCCGAGTGACCCTGAATATCTCAAGGCCATAGAGGATAACTGGATTGAACCATTTGGTGATATGCGCCAAGAGCTGGTGTTTATTGGTCAAGGGTTAGATAAAGCCGCAATGATAAAGGCGCTCGATGATTGTTTGCTCACTGAGGAGGAAGTCCAGGCGGGTGAAGCCTTTTGGAAAGCGTTGCCGGATCCCTTTTCGTCTTGGGAGGTAGAGTGATGAGTATCGATATCATTGAAAGTGCACCACCTATCTGTTCAAAACAGACGTCTTCTATTGCACAAGTTCCGAGCATTCTGACTGACATTTATAAGCCAGAACACAATATTGCTATCTGGCAGCGGACGCTCGTAAAGGTAATGACGACCAATATTGAGCAGATGCTTTCAGACGAGAAACCATTAGCATTGGTCCAAAGTGTCACTCCAGGTGACGCCGCACAATGGGTGCAAAGCAAATTAGACGGTTATTCATGTGCGAAGGCGTTGAGTGAAGATATCGCCTTAATCGTCGATATGTTCTGCTGTTTGTTTGATGTAAAAGAAGCAGGTTTGAGGCTCACTCGCTTAGATAGCCCGATGTGCCCGAAATTTCATTTTGATCGCGTGCCTTGCCGACTTGTCACCACTTATACCGGTCGAGCGACGGAATGGCTGACTAACGAAGTCATTGACCGCACTAAGCTCGGTGCAGGTAGCCTTGGTCAACCCGACCATCTGTCAGGGCTGTACGACTCTGAAAGCTCAATACGAAAAATGCAGCCCGGTGATGTCGCCTTACTCAAAGGCAGCGGTTGGGAAGGCAACGAAAATGATGGGCTGGTACATCGTTCTCCTAATGTTGAGCCAGGAGAGCGACGATTACTGCTTACATTGGATTTCATCTAGACAAATGCGAAATATCAACAGCGTTGACGGGATTATGGAGCAGGCAGAAAAGATCTGCCTAGCTCGAGGCAAACAACTCACTACTAAACGGAAATTGGTTCTGGGTGCGCTGTTGCATTCGAACAAGCCCCTTTCCGCTTACGAACTGGCCGATTACTGCAATTATCATTTTGCTCAAAATATGCAAGCGATGTCGGTTTATCGTATTTTGGATTTCCTTGAGGCTGAACATTTCGCTCATAAGCTCAATATATTTAATAAGTACATCGCCTGTTCTCATATCAAGTGCAATCATGAGCACGGTATTCCTCAATTTTTGATTTGTTCTCAATGCGGAAAGGTCAGTGAAGTAACCGTTGAACCAAAGGTTATCTCCAGTGTATGTGCGAATGCCAGGAAGGAAGGCTTCACTGTTCTCAGCCCTCAATTTGAGATCTCCTGTATCTGTGATGATTGCGCCAAAAAATAACGCCCACGACCGATCATAAATGTCACCTTGATGGTTACCGTCGGTGTACTTTTCTTTTTCCAATTCATTAAGGAGAACTTGAGGCCTTATGCCAACAACCTTGATTAAAAATGCCCGCGTGGTAAACGAAGGTGTCATCATTGAAGCCGACTTACGTATTGTCGATGAGCGTATCGAACGCATTGCCCGCGAAATCACCGCACAGTCAGGAGACATAATCATTGATGCTCAAAGTGGGTATTTACTGCCAGGAATGATTGACGATCAGGTGCATTTCCGAGAGCCGGGATTAACGCATAAAGGCTCGATTACAAGCGAATCTCGCGCAGCTGTAGCAGGTGGTATCACAAGCTATATGGAAATGCCCAATGTTAGTCCTGCCACGACGACTATTGAAGCGTTAGAACGCAAGTTTGCTCTCGCTAAAGACAGCTCGTTTGCGAATTATTCTTTCTATCTTGGTGCAACAGAAGACAATCTAGAACAAATTAAACAACTTAACCCCAGACAACATTGTGGTGTGAAAGTGTTTATGGGGGCATCAACGGGAAATTTGCTGGTCGAAGATCCGCAAGCCTTAGAGTCAATTTTTCGTGACTCTCCTGTACTGATTGTGACTCACTGTGAAAGTAGCGCTGTCATTAAACAAAATCATCAAAAGCAACGACTTAAGAAATCTGAGTTCACCATCGAAGACCACCCCATTTTACGTGACGAAGAGGCGTGTTACGCTTCATCTTCTTATGCGGTAGGACTTGCCAAAAAGTATCACAGCCAACTGCATGTGCTGCACATCACAACGGCGAAGGAGTTAACACTGTTTGACGCGGGTGATATTCGAGATAAATCAATCACCGCGGAGGCTTGTGTCCATCACCTATGGTTCAGTAGCAAAGATTATGCAGAACTCGGTAACCTGATCAAATGCAACCCTTCAATCAAATCCCCTAATGACCGCGACGCGCTAGTGGCAGCGTTAAATACTGGTCAAATAGATATCATTGCAACAGATCACGCTCCTCATACCTGGCAAGAAAAACAAGTGCCTTACGAGCAGGCGCCAGCGGGGTTGCCGTTAGTTCAGCATGCGTTACTTACACTCTTCGATCATGTCCGTTTGGGCCATATGAGCTTGACTCAAGTAGTCGAAAAAACCGCGCACAACCCGGCCATTCGCTATGGCATTCAAGGCAGAGGCTTTATTCGCGAAGGTTACTACGCTGATTTGGTGTTAGTTGATGCTCATACCCCAACACGAGTTAGCCACGAAAACAGTTTATATCACTGTGGCTGGTCGCCTTTTGCTGGACATGAATTTTCAGCTCAAATTCAAAAGACTTGGGTCAATGGCGCGCTAGTTTATGCCAATAACAAAGTCATCGATAAACCAGCCGCAGCGATGCGTTTATCCTTCAATCGTTAAGTGGCTTACCGCACAGAAAGAACCATGAACAAACTGGAAGCATTATGTTAAGAAGAAACCCAACGGGCCATATGCCACAGGTGTCCTCAACAGCCTTTATTGATCCAACCGCGCATTTCCATGTACCACCCATGACCAATATTGGTGTTGATTTTGATTTGGATAGTATCTCAAAGGTACCACCAGAATATTCAGCTTTTTCCGAATCGGTGGTCTCTGCCAATCACGAGTTAGTGCAAGGCTATCGGAGAATAGTCAATGAACTTTAATCGCCCTCTGCTCTCGCGTGTACCGACCAATATCATTACTGGTTTTCTCGGTGTAGGAAAAACATCCGCGATTATGCACTTGATGGCGAATAAACCGAGCAACGAACGTTGGGCAGTTCTGGTCAATGAGTTTGGAGAGGTAGGCATTGATGGCAGCTTGTTACAAGGTCAGAAAACAGACCAGGATCAAGTCTTTATTCGTGAAGTTCCTGGCGGATGTATGTGCTGCGCAGCAGGCTTACCGATGCAGATCGCCCTTAATCAATTGCTGTCTGAAGCAAGACCAGATCGCTTGTTGATTGAACCTACTGGACTTGGTCATCCTAAAGAAGTGTTGCAGGTATTATCAACCGAGTATTATCGCCAAATCCTTGCTTTGCAAAAGAACATTACTCTGGTCGATGCGCGTAAGTTGTCGGATTCTAACTACACTGACCATGAAACTTTTAACCAACAAATTGCTATTGCCGACACGGTGGTGGGAAACAAACGCGATCTTTATCGAGAAGGAGACGAGCAAAAGCTTATCGATTATGTGGCAACATTGGGGTTATCGAATACAACAGTGATTTTTTCTGAACATGGCGCTATCCCTTTTGCAGAATTTGAGGGAGAGACTCGTATGAATGAGCAAAAAATGCCCTCTATTCTTCATCGTGAGCGCGAGAAAAAGTCGCTTGTTCCTGAGTTGCCTATGCCCGAGAGTGGTATTCTAAAAGCAACTAATCAGGGGGAAGGCTTCTACAGTATCGGTTGGCGTATCTCTGCCGAGAAAGTGTTCGATCATCAAAAACTGAGATTGTTGCTGCTCGACCTCAAGGTTGATCGAATGAAAGCGGTATTTATCACCGGAAGCGGTATTTTTGGTTACAACCTAACAGCAGATGGACTCGCAGAGTTTGAGTTAGACGAGTGTTCAGAAAGCCGCCTTGAACTGATTTCTTCTGCTCTAGATGACCAATTTGAAGGTAGATTACTTCAATGTTTGGAGAAGACATCATGATCGAGAAGAAAAAATTTTCCTTCTACCCTCAATGCCTAGCCTCCTAATTATGATAATGGGATTCTTTTAGAGGTGCGCTTACGGCACTTATGTCGCCTTATCGGGTTAGGGTGAGTAACCGTATTTTTTTGCCTGTACGGTTCCTCATGGGTCAGTTTAGATTTATTGCTTTAATCGTTGCTGTGCTTTGTTTTTCGGTCGCTTTGCTTCTACCAACCGCGGATAAGCCAAATCAAGAGAGTCACAGCGCTCAACTCAATCAAAGCGTTGATACGTCACAACCTCCATCATCAGAGGTGATGACTCCCTCTGATATCAGTTCGATACCGTTACCTAAACGGATACACTACATGGTCAAAGTGGGAGACTTGCTCAGTGGTATGTTCGCTCAATTGGGTATCTAAACTTCTAAGCTAGTACGAGTTCGGAAAAGGCGTTAAGAGAATGCAATTCCTTGAAATGGCAAGATTTAGATACAAAAAAAGACGTCCTGGGACGTCTTTCTTCTCGAATTTGGCTCCCCCTGCGGGACTCGAACCTGCGACATACGGATTAACAGTCCGCCGTTCTACCAACTGAACTAAGGGGGAATTGCTTTGCTTGAAAGCGGGGCAAATCTTACCGACCCCCAAATCTACTGTCAACAGTTGTAACCTACCATCTAATATGAAAAACATAAGGAATAGATAGGATTTGGCCGAAATAAGTCGGAAGGCCACGTCTTTCAACGGCTGAGGATACTATCAGCTCGAAAAAACAAAATCCACTAGAAATGAAAAAAATCTGCTGAAATTTTTCTAGTTAGCGCAAAAAATGAGAAAACGCTCAAATTGATAAAGAGCATCCGATTTGGCGTTTAAAGCTCATTTAAATGTCTGTAGCTCTCTGAACCACACGGCCTACGATGCACAACTGATCTAGCTTGTCTTTTGGTACTTCGATTGGAGCGTAATCCTTGTTGTCACTGATAAGTGTCAGTGAGCCGTCATAGCTCTTCTGGATTCTCTTGGCGTAAAGCTCATCACCTAAGCGAACCACGTATATTTTACCGTCAATAGGAGTTGTTGAATCCCTATCAACCAACAATGAGTCGTTGTCTGTAATAGTGTCGGCCATAGAGTCGCCTCTCACGAACACAACAGCACAGCGCTCTGGGTTTAATCTCTTGAACTTAAGATATTTCTTTCTAAAAGCTAGCCAGCGCTTAGGTTCTTGGTCAAATGCATCACAGCCATTACCAGCTGAAACCTGAATATGGAAGCCTGGTACTAAGCAAAACTCCTCTTCAAACACTTCCACTGGATTGATAGGAGAAGGCTTAGCTGGAGTAGCGTCAGCTGCTTTGCCATCTTGGCTGCTTTCTTTGCCTGTTGCCAACCAATCAATAGATACACCACAGGCTGAGGCTATCTTAAATGCTGTTTCTAGGTTGGGTATCGAGCCTTTAAGTATCTTTCTTAAAGCTCCTTCTGTTACTTCAGTACGCTTTGCGAACTGGCGTAAGCTTTCTTCGCCAATCAATTGTTCCAAGCGCACAGCTACCGATCCGATTCCCTCTGGTTGAATCGGATCATCGATCCGTTTTGTCATCTGAAGATCCGTTTTTAAAAATATCCAATCAAATCAAAGAGATATATTTCTTTAATAGCTAAAGATCGCATTAATTGAAACGGATGCGTACTTTGGTGTTGAAATTAACTATGGTACGCACTATTATCATTACCACAGTGCGCAGTGCGTACTGTAGTTCGTTTTAATTAAGAGTTCGCAGTGCGAACGAGAACAAGAGTGTAACTGAAAGCATGGATATAGTCACTGCAAGAGACATACATGCAGCTTTAATCCGCAAAGGTTATAGCTGTCGCAGTTGGGCTATCGAGCAGGGTTACTCGCCTAGGACGGTGCAGAAGTGTATTCAAATACATGCACCGGAATCCCAAAAGAAAATTAAGGGCAGAATTTACATGGATATTATGAAAAAGCTGTCTGAAACGATTGGGCATGATTTGGTTGGAGGTCCACATGAATAAGGAATGGTTTACTCCAACTGAGCTAGCTGGGCTGCCAGGGTTACCTAGTACCGATAGGAATGTAAGAACAAAAGCACAGAAGGAGCTATGGAAATCTCAGAAGCGTACCAAGGGTAAGGGCAGTGAATATCACATATCTTCACTACCGTTAGAAACCAGATCTTACCTGCAAAAAATGATGGTTTCTAAGTTGGCTAAGTCAGATAAAGCCACGCAAGAAGCCGTAAAAGACGTTGCATTATTCGAAGGTGGTGAAAAGCAGTCTTTTGCATCAACTCGTCAAGCGAGAATGAAGTCAGCTATTGCCTTAAATAGCTTACCTGAGTCTCAGCAGAACCGAGCTAACGCCAGAGCACGGATTGTAGAGTTGAGAGCTATGTTTCTGGAACCATTCAAACTGGCCAACAACTTAGTTGCTGGAGAGCACGAGTTCGTTAATGCATACAACAGCGGTCTGCTTGAGCTGGATAACTGGATTCTAAGAGAGGTATCCCAAGTCAGTTTCAGTACGTTGCGCCGTTGGAAAAAGCAGTTAGAGCAGGAAGGTATTGCACGTTTAGCTGGTAAGTATGAGTCCAATAAAAAATCAGGGCTTATCGAGCAACAACCAGAAATTCAGAATTACCTAATTGCGCTGATTACTAACAAGCCTCACTTAGCGAAGCGACCAAATGTGATGCACAGAATGCTAAAGGAAAAGTCGTCTGCGTTCCCGCATTGGAATATTCCCTCGGCCAGCTCTGTTTGTCGTTGGCGAGATAAGTGGCTTGCGGGTAATGGGGCGAAGTTTACCAACTTGACCAACCCCGACGCATACAACAACAAGCATCGACCTCTATACGGGAAAATGTACCCATGGATCTCAGCTCCTAACGATTGCTGGGAGTTCGATAGTACGCCAACAGACGTTCAACTAAACGTGGATGGCAAGCTGGTTAGGCACAGCATTATTGCCGCGATCGATGTCTACAGTCGCAGAGTGAAACTGTTGCTTGCTCCTACTTCATCGTCAGAAGGCATTTGCTTGCTACTGCGTAAATGCATCCTCGACTGGGGCATCCTTAACCCTGGTGGTGTAGCTCGTACCGATAACGGTTCTGACTACGTCTCGAATCGAGTTAGTACCGTAATGCAGATGCTGGATTTGGATCAGTCGAGGGCTAATCCGTTCTCTGGTTGGGAAAAGCCATATGTCGAGCGATTTTTCGGAACGCTAAGCCGAGCTCTATTTGAGTTACTGCCTGGTTACATCGGTCACAGTGTCTCTGACAGACAGCAGATTGAAGCAGCAAAAGCTTTTGCTCAGAGAATTGGTGAAGGCAAGAAGAAGCTACAAAAAGAAGCGTTAGAGTTGGCATTAACACCCGCTCAATTAGAAGAGGTCATGAACGATTGGCTAGAGCATCGATACAACCACACTGCGCACGAAGGGCTTAAAGGTGATACGCCATTTAACCGTTATGTATCTAGTGGCTACAAGCCAAGAAAACTTTCAGATCCACACAGCATCGATCTTCTACTCAACTTTGTTGGTGAAGCAACCGTAGTACGCGGTGGAGTGAAAGCACAATCAGTTAGGTACACAGCTCCAGAGCTAATGAATCCAGACTGGGATCGCAAAAAAGTACGCGTATTTTTGGACCCATCTGATGTTGGTTCCGCAACGCTTTACTCGTTGGAAGACATCGGTACTTACGTTGAAGCGGTTAACGATGAGTTGGTCGGTAAGAGCATTTCACCTGAAGCGTTCAGAGCCGCTCGTAAGAAGTTCAACAAAGAAATTAGCAACTTCCGAAAAAGTGCTAAGCGCCTGCAGAGTGAGTTCGGCATTGACACTCAATACGCTGAATCTCTGGCCGCTGATAAAGCCAAAAACAACCTGGCAGGTTTGGACCTACCAGCTCAAACGGTAGACAACCAAGTATTAGGCGCACTATCAAAAGCCAACAAAGCTAAGCAAAAAGACACCTCTCGAAGTGAAGATGAGCTGGAGCGCTTAGAGATAGCAAGACAGCACCTAATTCAACAAGAAGAACAGGTTCGAGAACAGAAAGGCATGGCAATCAGGAACATTCATGAGAAGGCGAAATACATTGCCAGTCAATCTCTTGAACGTGAGTTAACTGAAAAAGAGGAGGAATTCTTAACGAAGTATTTGAAGAACCCAGAGAACAAATTCAGCCGCAAGGCTATTGAAAATATTATGGCGCACCGCCGCCAAGCATGATGCGCCATATAAACACCGTCAGTAAAAGTTAAAACTTAAAAGTGCTATAAAGGAGTTTAGCAATGAAACCAGTAGTTGCACCAGTTAAAAACCTTCTTGCTACACAGATCGCATTAGAGATGTTGTTACAACGCTCATATGGCGTTCCTGGTATCGGTTTGCTGCATGGACCCAGCGGGCTAGGAAAGACCACAACAACAACCTACCTCTACAATCAGGTCAATGGCATTTATGTCAGTACCCGAGCGCATGATTCGACAAGCAGCTTGCTGCAACGAATTGTTGAAGAACTTGGCGCACAGCCAATGCATCGCATCAGCAAAAATGTGGATTTCATCATTGAGCAGATGAGTATGCACGAGCGCCCTTTGTTCATTGATGAAGCGGATTACTTGATGAATGACAAGCGTCTGCTCGAAACCATTCGTGATTTATATGATGGTACTGAGGTACCAATCATCCTCATCGGGATGGACCAAATTGCACGTCGTATTAGCAGCCATAAACAGTTTTACAACCGTATTTCTGAATGGGTCGAATTCAAACCTGCCGACATTAGTGACGTCAGAACCATGGCTGAATCTCTGCTTGAGCATGATATTCAAGTTGAGGATGACTTGTTAGAGCACCTCCGCATGGCAACTGGTGGTGAGCTACGTCGAATCACTATTGGTCTGCAAAAAATTGAATCTTTAGCAATCGCCAATGACCTCGATCTTGTCACGCTCGATGCGTGGGGCGATCAGCCTTTCCACGGTATGAGAGCTTAGCGAGGGTGTTATGACAGAGCGACAGCTTGCTTGGTCGTATATCAAGCAGTTCGGTGGCAAGGAGTTCACCGGGATGCAGATAGTGCAGGCAGTAGAGTTAAACAATTCAAGAACCAAGAGCCTTATTTCAATGCTAGTTGAGTTAGGGCGAGTGGAGTTAGTGGATAAGGGGCCAAACCTTTTAAAGAGTCGATATCGCGTTGTCGACCCTAGCCCAATTCCTAATCGGTTCTTAAAAAAGAAAAGACCGAATCGCCCCAAAGTAAATCAACGGTTATGGAATTCATGTCGAGTGCTCAAAGTCTTTTCTCTTCATGACTTATGCGCGACGTCTTCAGCTGCTCTATCAACAGGACGCAATTTTTTACGTCCGTTGATGAAAGCGAAGATCATCCGCAAGGTTAATGGCCCAGACGGAGAGCTTTACCGCTTGAACGCTAACTTGAGTAGTGCATGTCCAGAAATTACGGCCGATGGAGTGATGATTAAAGGGCGCTTCTTTCCTTTTCAGGAGGAAACCTGATGAGTGAAAAAACTTGGTTGGATGCGTTAAAAGCAGAGATAGAAAAGCCTGGTAACTCTCAGAACAAAGTTGCTAAGGAGCTGGGTATTAGTACATCTAAACTCAGCCAAACACTTCGAGGTGTTTATCCAGGTTCTGTGGAGGATATCCGAATTAAAGTTGAGGGTATGTACCTGACACGGACAGTGACTTGTCCTGTCAAAGGTGACATCCCAATACACGAGTGTGCGGATAACCAGCAGCGTCCGTTTTCTTCGTCCAACAGGGAGCGAGTACGGTTGTACAAGGCTTGTCGTTCAGGTTGTCCTCATTCGAAATTGGAGCAAACCACCAACACTAAAGCTATCAGCGTAGTTTCGGAAGAAAACGACATCTACAACCTAGATAACCAATTGGCGTTTTTGAAGAGAGAAGCAAAAGGCAACTCGCTTCGCTTAAACGAATTGCTGGAGGCGGAGTTAATAAAACTTGCAGCCAAATACAACCAGTTACTTTGGGCATCGAAGTATAAAAAATAGCCAAAAACAATAACCGAAGTGAATCAGCTTCCTCCTATATAAAGGAGGAAACTGGTTCACAAGGAAGGTGATTTATGACCATTACAACGAACACAATCAGCAACCAAGAAAGACAGGCTTCCCACGTTATCAAGAAGCTCCGCCATTACGGTTGCAAAGTAGTAGTAGCAATGAAAACACCACGCGGCGTGATTATTAATATCGAACAGCCAACGCCTGAAATGAAAGCTAAAGCCGTAGAGATTAAACAGTTTTTAATGGGCGTTTATTCCACGGTTTACACACTGCAGGTTGACGGTTGTACCGTGAACTGGAAGCAAGGAGACCTGCCATGTCGACTGCATTAAGTGCCCAAGTGGTTATCGATGTATCGCTGGATACAGAAAACAACAAGGTACGTTACGCGGTTCTCACCAACGAAGGTGATTGCAGCGGCATTAACCAACTGGCTGAAAAGCTCACCAAAAGAGTCTTACTTGCGCTTCCTGAATGCGCGAAACCACAAGGAATTACCAAATGTCAGAAGTAGCAGTACCAGAAGGCTATCGCCTAAAAGCCAATGGAACCTTAGTGCCTGAGTCTCAGGTTAAAGATATCGATAAGTTACGTGATGATTTGGTCACGGAAATCGTGGAGAAAGCCAAGGCCGCTCAACAAGCTTTAGCTGAATTCAAAGCCATGGCAATGAGCCAGATTCGTGATTTTGTTGACCTTTCGGCAGAGGAATACGACGTGAAGTACGGCGGCACCAAAGGCAACGTTTCATTGCTGTCGTTTGATGGCAAGTACAAGCTGATGCGTGCTGTGGGTGAGCACCGCGTATTCGATGAACGTATTCAAGTGGCGAAGAGCAAGATTGATAGCTGTATCAGCCGTTGGTCAGAAGGTGCGAATGACCACATTAAAGCGCTGGTGGAACATGCGTTTCGAGTTAACAAGCAAGGCCACATTGATTTGAATTCTGTGCTTTCTTTGCGCTCACTCAATATCGATGAGCCTGACTGGATGGAAGCCATGGAAGCGATTGCTGATTCAGTGCAAGTCACGGGAACCAGTACTTACCTGCGTATTTATGAGCGTCAGGAAAACGGCCAGTACAAGCAGTTCCCTCTCGATATCTCAAAGCTCTAAGGAAGGACTCGATGATAAAGGAAAAAAGTAGTTATCCAGACTATGCCGAGCATGCAGCCAGTTTAGAAAAAGTAGGTTACCTCAAAGACGCCGCATTTGCCTGGCAGGTAGCAGCAAACTACGCAGTTAAGCCAGAGAACCGTCACTGGGCAGAGAGCCGCTCTCAGTTTTGTCAGAAGTGGGCGTGGCGTTACGAACAGGAGGCAGCATGACACAGTTTACCAGCCCTTATGACCAAGAGGCCGTCGAGAAAGAAATCGATCTAGCGCAGACGCTGATTGAAATCGAAGGAACGGGATACCCCGATGATACCAACGAAGACGGTGTGATAGCCGCCCTTCGATGGGTGCAAGGGCGATGGTCCGCCCCAACCAGTGATGCCTTAGAGCACTTAGAACGGTAGCCAACAGATGTATATCCCCGCTATCGCGGGGATTTTTTTACCCAAAATTTAGGAAATTATCATGGAAATTAAAATTAAAGAGCTGAGCAAAACGCACCGAGCAGTTATCGCAGCGCACTATATGCGTGAACAATACTTTATCCACGAAACAATGTTACCAGCCTGCGAGGCAGTGCTTGAGAAGTTCCCAGAGCTGACTGCTGATCAGGTTATATGCATGTGGTTAGCAACTAATGCTAGCAACTGTTCAATGGCTGAGTGTGAAGAAATAGAACTCCCGTCAATTGGGGGCGACAATGAATAACAAAGTATTGGATAAGCTTAAAAAACTGCTTCGCCTCGCTAAATCTTCAAACCCACACGAAGCATCTCTAGCGTTGTCTCGCGCTCAAAAGCTGATGATTGAGCATAACATTGGCGCTGACAATCCTGAGTTGAATGGCGTTTGTGATGAGACCATTACATCTCAATTGCGAATTCAGACACCACCTGCTTACCTCGCAGGGTTATTTAATTTGGTTAAGGAAGCTTTTGGTTGTGATGGGTATTTTCAGCCAACATTTACACGTATGGAGATGGTCTTTATCGGCCACGATCAACGTCCAGAGATAGCAGGCTATGTTTACACCGTTCTTGAACGTCAGCTTACGGCGGCACGTAAAGAGTTTATGTCTACGCTGAGCAAAAGAATGAAAAAAGCCAATAAGACAATTCGCGCCGATCAGTTTTGTGAGGGGTGGGTAATTGGTGTTTATAAAAAAGTTGAAGCTTTTACCTTAAGTGATGATGAGATGCTGCAGATCGAAAGCTTTAAAAAATCTGCAAACCTTGAAAAAGCAAATGTTCGAGCAGCTAAAAGCGCAGGCCAGAAAGGTAACGAAGCTCGATACCAAGGCTTCAAAGAATCAAAGAACGTAGTGCTCAACCATGGTGTTCCAGGACAAGAAAGTAAAAAGTTGGAGGCTAGCAATGGCTAAAGTAATTAAGTTCAGTCCAAAGGCTGTGGCACTAGAGACTCACGAAGGTTTCGCCCACGAATGGGTTGAAACTGCAGAAGGTATCTATGATTTCGTCCGTGAAGCCATCAAAGATGAGTGTGACTGTGGATGTGGAGAGTGTGGCGGCTTCCCATTAAGTCAGCTTGCCAATGAAGAAATCTTACTTGCCCCTGGTGCAATCTATCGAGCCCGCAATACTAAGGAACCAACAGAGTTAAAAAAGCCATCGCCATCTGCGGAAGATAAGGTCAAAGGTGAAGCGGTAATGCAGTTTGTTAACAGCATTATTGGAGCGTATGAGGCGGGGTTTATTGATAGTCATGAACTCACCCTTGCTGACCTGTACCTTTGCGCCAAGATGCATGTAACAGACAACTATCATATAGCCACACCAAAGTTAAATGATGCTTGGGGTGATGGTGCTGAGGAGTGGTGTAAAAATGGCTAACCGTAACCGCCTTATCCAAATCATCCATGTCGCCAAACGCGAGCTGGCTCTGGAGGACGATGTTTACCGCCTGCTGTTGGAAAGCGAAACAGGCAAAACCTCGTGCAGAAAAATGAACATCAAAGAGCTTGAACAAGTACTTTCGGCACTAGAGGCAAAAGGATTTAAACGCACTTTACCTAAAGGTAAAACACCATTTAAAAAGCGTTTAAGTCCCAAATCAGGTAAGTCGAAAAACACCATTATTGATAAGTGTCGTGCCATTTGGATCTCGATGGCAATCCATGGCTTTGTTCGTGACCGCTCTGAAAGTGCTCTGGATAAATACACTCAGCGCATTCTTAAAAATCAAAAAGACAAAGTGGACTGCATTGCCTGGTGTGATGAAGACCAAGCCACACAGGTGCTAGAAGCGCTTAAAAGATGGCATTACCGCGTGATGATAGATGACATGACTTTAAAAGGGTGGTGCATCCCGATTAACGCCAAAACATGTAAGCCAGTTGGTTACGCCCCATTAGTTGAGGCTTACCAGAGCAATCTCGATAAGAACAAGGAACTCTCAAAATGAATTTTAAACAAGTGATACAAGCCATCATCAAACACACTATCGAAAATAAAAGAATTAGCATCGATATCGTTGGCGAAGGTGGGGACACCACAATCTCGTGTCAGGAACTCGGAATCATAATTAATGGCCTAGATAATGTTGCAGAAGCATCAGGAACGCTAATTGAGAGTGTATCGACTTCGGTGTTAGAGCATGGTGTAGAGTTCGCGATTACAACGGAAGGTGTAGATACTAAGAACATGGAACAGTATTCAAACCCCAATTTTGAAGGAGCTATTTCTATTCAGTTCAACCTAGCGATAGACACATTACATTAGGAGGTTCTGAATGAAGTTATCGAGATGTCCTGTCTGTCATGCCAACTTGCACCTAGAGGCGCTGGTTCAGGATGATGCAGGTCGAGAACTTTTGGGAGAGGTGGCAAAGTTACCTGATTTTGTCGCCAAACCGATGTTGAGTTATTTGGGATTGTTCCGTCCGGCCAAGCAGGATTTATCCAATGCGAGAGCGGTGAAGCTGTTGCGAGAAGTCTTGGAGAAGTATAGAGCCGATCATGTCCTGGCTTCAGCCTTAGCGGAAACCGTGAGTAAGATTCATGAAAAGCGTTCTAGCTATAGCGATTCAAAACCCTTGGCAAACCACAACTACCTAAAGCAGGTCTATCAGTCTGCAGCCACGCGTTTAGGTGGCTCTCCAGATGGCAAGCAATCAGGGCCGCAAGTGAATCAGCCAAAAGATGATGGTTCAGCTTGGTACTTTGAACAGGCTGAACGCATGATCAAGGCGGGACAAGACCCATTAGGCAAGGAAAGCTCTATTGCTAGTCGATTGAAAGAACTTGGATGGAATGCACAAAGTCAAAGGTAGATTTAGCAATGTATAAATGTCCAACTTGTAAAGGTCAAAGGCAGTCAATTGCTTTCATTAACACAGGAATTGATAGCTCTAAGCACTACAGTGAAGTCCAAACGTGTGAAAGATGTTTAGGTGCTGGATATGTATCTAAAGACATTCTAGATGCGATAGAGCATGGAAAGCAGCTGAGACGGGAGCGTATAGATAAAGGCTATACGCTTAGAGACGCGGCAAAAGCGGAAGGTGTTTCCGTCTCCGTTATCTCAAAACGAGAACTTGGTTATTGAACCTTATTCTTTGACTAAAACTACAGCCACTCTTCGGAGTGGTTTTTTTGTTATGAGACTTTGCACATTACATTTAATTTAATTCGCCTTTAAGATAATGCTTTCAATTTTAAGGATATAAGATGAAAGCAATTCTAGTAATTTTACTGGCAGCGGTTCTTATTGGTGGGTGGATGGTTTTGCCAAACTACCAAAAGGACAAGGTTTACGCGTTGTTTGACTCCAGTGTATCTAGGCAGTGTTTTGATTATCACCGAGAAAAGCTTAAAGACCCAGAAACAGCATACTTAGTTAAAGAAAAAGTCAGCGCTTTAGCAGAAACCTTCTATATCACAGTAAAGGCAAAAAACGGATACGGGGCGTATGGTTCAGTAGTTCTGGAATGTAAACAAAGAAACGGGGAGTTAAACGAATCCGCAATGTTTAGCATGTCAATTGATGAATTATTAGGGCGTTAAGGATCTTACTGGTCAAGATTCATGCTTGAGGATCATTTTCACTGTTTCATACTTCCCATATGAAGTGGGAGGGTGACAATGACTCAGCGTGAAATGTTCAGTGACGAAGAAATCGATAACAAGGTGCTAGACCATATTGGTGACTTACCAGAAGGCAGTGCAGCTTGGCCTGCAATGCTTTTGGAACTGCATGGTGTTGTGGCTAACGAGCTAAAGCAAGCTGGTATCGAAACTCCTGACTTACCGTTAAAAGTGGTGATGAGCATTGGCGAGTACATGGGCGGTATGCAGGTGTACTTGCCACGCGGTGACAAACTCAAACAGCAAATCCGAGACATGGAGATTTTCAATGAGTTCAATGGCCGCAACGTTCCCCAGTTAGCCAAGCGTCACCACCTGACCAGCAAGACCATCTACGAAATCATTGCCAGAATGAGACAAGTCGAAATCCAGCGCCGCCAATTCAGCCTATTTGAATAATCAACGCCTCCAACTATGGGGGCGTTTTTTTACCTGATCTTTTCTCAACTCTCCATTGTTGCGGGTGAATTCCTGCTCCCCACCAACCCAAATCAAAATGTTCATAACAATCAACGGAATTTATGCAATTCGTGAGGATATGAGCATGCCTGAAAGCATTTCGAGAGCCTTCTCGTTCTCGACCAAGGGATATTCGGAAAGTTTTTGTCACGCGGTTGAGTTCGTGCTTATCGAAGAAGGTGCGCTTTACCACGATGGAACACCTAGACCTGGCTTAGGTTACGTAAATAACCCTAAAGACCTCGGTGGAGAAACTAAGGGAGGCATCAGTAAGCGCGCGTTCCCAGGTGTGGATATTGATGCACTGACGCTCGATAAGATTGTTCGACTTTATTACACCAACTATTGGAAGCCTGCCTACTGCCCTGAATGGTCGAGTGCTATTGCGCTGTATGCGTTTGATTCTGCGGTTCAGCACGGGGCGGTCAATGCTATCCGCATGCTGCAAGAAATCAGCGGCACTAAGGCTGATGGCAAAGTTGGCCCCAAAACACGTGCGGCGGTTCATGCTGGTGATGTCGAGTACTTGTGTGCCCGATACGGTCTACGCCGTGCTCGTTTTTATGCTCGCATCCTCAGAAATAACTATTCCCAAACCACTTTCATTGAGGGTTGGCACAACCGATTGGTGAGCTTAACCAATGCCGTTTGGGAAATCTTCTGATGACCAAGCGGATGAAGAACACCGAATACGCACAGCGCCGTGGCAAGCAAAAGCGATTGGATGCAGAGCGTATTTATTCGGAAGGAGGTCGTCCAGTTCCACCTTCTCCACCCCTTTTTAGTCATGACGCAACACTGCAAAGCTATTTCAACAAGGGTTGGAGTGGTGTCACAGCTTGCGATATCTCCATGCACCTTAGAGAAGCGACAGCAACGGAAGGTGCGGATTTAATTTCGAAGATAAGGAATTTTAGACAATGTCACTTTCAGCAATAGCCGCACTGGCTTTACAGGTTGGTCCTGCGGCCATTCGTGGGATCTCTTCTTTGTTTGGCGGTAACTCTACAGTGGACAAGGTTGCAGATGCGGTAGAGTTTGCCCATCAAGAGTTCTCCACCACAGAAGCAAAGCAGGCATCCGTCAGTTATGTGCTTGAGTCTTTCACCCCAGAGCAGCAACTGGAGCTTGAAACACTTCGAGTTCAGCTTGAAAAAGAGCTCACCGAACGCGCCAAAATCGCAGCCCAAGACCGTCAAGCCGAACAGCATGAAACCCAAGACACCATTCGAAAGGGCGACACGGCGACAGACAAAGTCGTACGTTGGTCGCGTCCACTAATGGCACTCGTCAGTTGTGGCTCAGCGAGCTATTACCTGATCACAACTGAATCACCTGACTTAGCTGTTGCCTCGCTACTTCTTGGCTTAGCTGTGACCTACATGGGCTTACGCCACCGTGAGAAAGATAAAGGACTGACTCAATGAGCGATTGGATCGACAAGTCGGTCGAGAAGCAACACAGCGAGTTGGAGCGGTGTATCAATAACGCAAGAACGCGGCGCGAGCGCGGGCAGGGCATTCAGAAGAAAATTGCTGATGTTGTGATTTGCTCTGAGTGCCTGGAGCCAATCCCAAAAGCGCGATTAGCGATTAAGCCAGACGCGACGCACTGCGTGGATTGTCTGGCTGAAATGGAGGCACCGTGAAGCCTGAATCGTTGGAGCTAATCCGAACCTTTACCCCTTGGGTGATGAGTGGCATCACGCTTGGCTGGATCATCGTGGTGTTTGTGCTCAAAAAGACTTACGCCAAAACCGAAGACCTGATTGCCGTCAGGCAGGAAATGACAGCCATGCACGCGAAAGTGGATGCCTTACCTGGTCATGAAGAAGTAACCCAGCTGCGCATCGAGCTCTCTGATGCAAAGGCAGAAATCCGAGAACTAAGGGCTGAGCTTAAACCCGTTAATCATCTGGCTCAGTTGCTACTCGAAAACGAACTAAAGGAAAGAAACAATGGCAATGGCTGAACTTCTGCAGCAAGACCGACGGTTGGTGATGCTGCGCATTCTCAATGAATCAGTGGGCTACACCGCCAACGATAGTGTGCTCGACCACAGCTTAGATGCGTATGGTCACCTAGTCAGTCGTGACACCGTTCGCGCCGAAATCTACTGGCTCGAAGAGCAGGGCTTGATCTCAACCAAAGACATCAATGGCACCTTAGTCACCACGATTAAACAGCGTGGGATTGATATTGCCACAGGGCAAGCGGTTCATCCTGGTGTGAAACGTCCAAGCCCATAAAGAGCAGGTGAGTCTATGTCAGAACCAATGAAGATTTACTTGTTGTGGGTGGCGTCTTATAGCGCGTTCCAATACGCGAAGTTTCGTTATTACATCCGTTGTCGCCCGATTATTCGCCCGGCGTTGTCATCGTTTACTCGTCGTTTAAGAGGGCTTTATGAGCGATTCAAAGAAACACACTAAGCACCGCGTCAGTAAAATTGACCAACTGCCGGATGAACTTAAAAGCCAGTTAAACATGCTTTTACGTGATGGCCGAATGAGTCAGGAGCGTATCCGTACGCTGATTAATGATGAAATCGACCAGAAAGGATTATCCGAAGACCCTGAATACATCAAGCGTAATGCGATGAGCCGTTATGCCCAATCCTTTCGCAAAGGGATGGAGCGTTACGCTCAGGCGCAAGAGCTGACTAAGCAGTGGGTAGGCCAGTTTGGTGAAATGCCACAAACCGATATTTCACGCGCTTTGATTGAGATCGGCAAGTCACACATCTTTGAATTCCAGATGGATAAGCTGGAATCAGACCAACCTATCGACCCTAAAACGATGGGGCAGCTGGCTCTCGCGATTAAACGTCTGCAAGAAGCACAAACGGGTAGCGTGAAGTTAGAGCAGGAGATTCGTCGTCAGTTTGCTGAAGAAGCAGCAGATGCGATCTCTGAAGAACTGCATGGTGTTGATGGCATGAGTGAGCAGTTTGAAGAACGTATTCGTGGCATCTTACTTGGTAAAGCGTAATGACTAAACAATCCCTCGTACCAACGTCCAAAGCAACAAAGATAGACCTTGCCGACAAGATGGCCGAGTTAGGTGTTGATGTCCCACTCGCTGATGAATTTGAGATCCCATCAAAAGAACCCGTTTTTCTGAAGTACCAGCAAGAATGGTTTGAAGATGAAAGCGACATCATGATTGCTGAGAAAAGTCGTCGAACGGGTCTTACTTGGGCAGAGGCTGGGCGAAACGTGATTACCGCTGCCAAACCTAAAAAGCGTGGGGGACGAAATGTCTTCTATGTTGGCTCGAAACAAGAAATGGCGCTTGAATATATTGCCGCCTGCGCGCTGTTTGCTCGCGCATTTAACGAGCTGGCTGAAGCGGATGTCTACGAGCAAACTTTCTGGGATAGCAAGAAGAAAGAAGAAATTCTTGCTTACATGATTCGCTTCCCGAATAGCCGTTTCAAAATTCAAGCTCTGAGTTCTCGGCCTTCAAACTTGCGTGGTCTGCAAGGCGACGTGGTGATTGATGAAGCAGGTTTCCATGAGAGTTTGGAAGAGCTATTGAAAGCGGCACTGGCGCTTACTATGTGGGGTGCAAGGGTGCGATTGATCTCTACTCACAATGGCGTTGATAACCCGTTCAACCAATACATCCAAGAGGCGAAAGAAGGGAAAAAGGATTACTCAATTCATCGTATCACCTTGGATGATGCTCTCGAAGACGGCCTATACCGTCGAATTTGTTTTGTTACCGGAAAGCCGTATAGCAAAGAGTTAGAGAAAAAATGGCGTGACGGTTTATATAAAAATGCCCCAAACAAGGAATCAGCTGATGAGGAATACGGTTGTATACCTAAGAAATCTGGAGGCACCTATCTAACTCGCATCTCAATTGAGCAGGCAATGATAGCCGACCGTTCTCTGCCTATTCTGCGCCTAACTTGTACTGATGATTGGATGGAGTGGTCCCCAGAGCATCGATATCTTGAAACTCAGCAATTCTGTGAACAAGAGTTAAAGCCGTATCTAGATGGTTTAGTGGTTAAGAATACGCATTATTTTGGTGAAGACTTTGCGCGTAAAGGCGATTTGTCGGTATTTGTTGTGCTGGCAGTCGACAGCCTATTAAGGAAGTCAGTACCGATTACTGTGGAAGTCAAAAACGCACCTTATGAAGTTCAAAAGCAAGTGATGATGTTCATCATTGAATCACTACCACGTTTTCGTGCGGGTGCTTTTGATGCGACCGGTAATGGTGGGTACCTAGCAGAAGCCGCTGCGCTTAAGTACGGAACCGAAGTTATTGATCGAGTAGACCTAAGCGCGAAATGGTACGGCGAATGGATGCCGAAATTAAAAGCCGAGTTCGACGACTTCAACTTAACGTTGCCAAGACACCAACACATTCTTGATGACTTATCGAATATCAAGGTCGTCAATGGTGTTCCTCAAATAGATAAAGGACGCACCAAAGACCTTGAGGGTGCCAAGGGTGATAAGCGCCACGGTGACTTTGCGGTTGCACTCGCCATGGCCGTTCGCGCTAGCTGGATGGAAGGCAGTGCCATCGAATTCACTCCCATTCCCAATTCTAACGACGATGACTATGACGACTACCATGCGTTTGAGCGTGGTGCCTGGTAGCAAGCAGGCAAGGATTACTTATGGCTAAACGACAATCAAATATCGTGGACTTATGGGGCCGTCCTATTGAGATGGATGTGCTTGATGAGCCACAAACCAAAACCGATGCCAAACTGGCAACGCTGCATCGAGAATTTGCTGACCATCCATCTTCTGGCTTAACACCAGCTAAACTGGCTCGCTTAATGCGCGATGCTGAGCAAGGTGATTTAAAAGCGCAGTGTGAACTTGCCGAAGATATGGAAGAGAAAGACGCTCATATTCAAAGTGAGTTAGGTAAGCGTCGTATGGCCCTGCAGGGCATGGATTGGAATATCAAACCACCGCGTAACGCCACAGCACAAGAAAAAGCCGATGCCGAATTGGTTCAGGAAATATTGGAAGATGCGACCTGGCTGGACGATGCCATTTTTGATTTGAGTGACGCGACCTTAAAAAGCTTTTCCAACATTGAGCTGGATTGGGAATATGAGGGTGGGGTGCACTATATCCAAAACGTGCATCATCGCGATCCTTCCTGGTTCAAAACTCACCCTGACGACCGTAACCAACTGCGTTTACGTGATGGCAGCCATGAAGGGGCTGAGCTGCAGCCGTTCGGTTGGATACGCCATACCGCTAAAGCGAAATCCGGGTATCTCACTCGCCGTGGCTTGGTGCGTGTGTTGGCATGGCCGTTCCTGTTTAAGAACTACAGCGTGCGCGATTTGGCTGAGTTCCTAGAGATTTATGGTTTACCAATCCGTCTGGGTAAATACCCAGAGGGCGCGACAGAACCAGAAAAAGCGACTCTGATGAGGGCGGTGATGAGCATTGGCCATAACGCTGGTGGCATCATTCCTAAAGGGATGGATATTGATTTCCAAAACGCGGCAGAAGGGCAATCTGATCCATTTATGGCAATGATAAGTTGGTGTGAGAAATCGCAATCCAAAGCGATTCTAGGCGGAACGTTGACCTCTCAGGCCGATGGCAAAAGCAGCACCAATGCGCTGGGTAATGTGCATAACGAAGTAAGAGAAGAGATCCGCGATTTTGATTTAACCAGACTCGCGGCCACGCTGACTCGCGATGTGGTGTATCCACTTTATGCGCTAAACGGTAAGAGCTATCAGCACCAGCGCCGCATGCCTCGCTTCGAGTTTGACCTGACCGAAGCGGAAGATTTGAAGCATCTATCTGATTCGTTGCCTGGCTTGGTTGGTCTTGGTATGCGAGTTCCACTGCAGTGGGCACACGATAAAACCCAAATCCCGATGGCTAAAGAGGGTGACGCAGTTCTGAGCCCATCTGCATCAACACCACCAGAGCCAAATGCTCCTGGCAAGGTCGCTAATCAGGCCGCGCTAAAAGCTCAGTCAGATAAAGATGTGGTCGATGACCAGCTCGCCAATCTGCACAGCCAGTCCGCAACGTTATTGGAAGGCATGATTGAGCCGGTGCGTGAGCTAGTCGAAAACGCCACTTCGCTCAAGCAGCTGCGCGACGACATCCTCGGGTTGCAAGGGCAAATCAGTATCGATGAGTTGGGTGAGCTTATGGCACAGGCCATGGCGGCGGCAGAGCTGGCAGGCATTAATGATGTGGAGGATGGGAAGTGATGGACGAGTCTTTGTTAAACGTATTTACGCTTGGCGCTGGGTTTGGTGGCGTTATCGGGCTGGTTATTGGAATGGTTTTTGGTTTGGTTGTTGGCACCTATGAGTGGGTAAGAGAAAAGCATGGTCGGGATAGTTAACTACGGCTCGCTGCCATTCGAAGAGCAGATTGCCTACTTTCGCAATAAGGTCAATGTACCCACTGAGCGTTGGGCAGACATGTGGAAGCAGGCGCACGACCGTAGCTTTATCGTTGCTGGCGCAATGAAAGATGATTTACTGGCAGATTTTCGCTCAGCGGTCGATAAAGCCATTAGTGAAGGCAAAAGTTTAAACTGGTTTAAAAGTGAGTTTAAACACATTGTTGCCAAGCATGGATGGGAGCATAACGGCCATGCGAATTGGCGTAGCCAGGTCATTTATGAAACCAACCTTCGCCAAAGCTACACCGCTGGCCGTGAGCAACAGATCGAGCAAATTAAACACCGCCGTCCATATGGCATCTACAAACATTCCGGCTCTGAGCATCCACGCCACGATCACTTATCCTGGAACAACATGGTGCTGCTACTGGATGACCCATGGTGGAAGACGCACACACCAATCAACGGCTTTGGTTGTAAGTGCAAAAAGCTCACCGCCAGCAAGCGAACCTTGGAGCGCCTTGGCCTTGAAGTAAGCCAGGCACCAAAGATTGAGCATTATGATTGGGTGGATAAAGTTACTGGTGAAGTGCATCAAGTACCGAAAGGTGTAGATCCAGGTTTTGACTACACGCCCAAGTCCAGCGCAGAGTTAACCGAGAAGGCCAAAACGCTCGTTCAGGCCAAGCCGCCTCTGGAAGAGCGATTACCAACGCGAGCGGTCGAAAGTGCTTTTTCTACGGTTAAAGGTGTTAATGCTTCGGAAATCAGCCGCGTTCTGGAGCAAACGGTAAGCCCACAGCTAACAGCTTTTACTGAGTTTCTAAGCAAGTATGAAGTCAAAACTCTGGTACTCAAACAGAGCGAATTATCTGGAAAGGCGAAAGGCCGGGCACTCGTCGAACCGATTGAAGAGTATCTGCAGTCTGGGCAAAGAGCTCCAATCCTGAACTTCTTTCATCGCAATGCCACACGTACCAATGGCTTTACCAGTAAGCACTGGAACCATGTAGTGGTGAAAGCGAAAAGCACGGATACGCTAAAGCGAGTTACAGCAGAGCAACTAAGAGAAGCCATGGAACGCGCCATGGTTCTGAGTGCAACAAGCAAGCAATACAGTTTGTCTACTATAGTGAAAGCGATGTATGGAGACTCGGCAAGAGTGGTGAATACCTGGGCGCATGAGATGGGCCACCAAATCCACTTCAAAGCCGGTTCACCTGCAGCGCCTGTCGCTTACGGCATTACTCAGTATTCCGAGCAGAATGAATTTGAATGGTTTGCGGAGCACTTTGTCGCATGGTTGTTTGCGCCACAAGCGCTGAATGACGGGTATCCTGAAGTATTTAGCTTCATTACAGACACGGTTAACAAGGCGATTTAAAGTTATATTATGAATATCTACGAACAAGCACTCGAACTCACCAGACCGCCAGTGACTCTTGAAAACCTTCAGGAGTACGATGCGCTGCTATCCAAAGCAAAAGGCGAAGAGGCAGATCGCATTGGTGATTTATACACAGTCCTGATTAGCCACGCCGACCCTGAAGTGTATGAGCAGTACGTATTGCTTTCTATGGGTGAAATCTAATGGCTGGTGTGAATTACACCCTCAAGTTTGAAGAGAAGGAAAAGCTGCAGCGTCGCTTTAATCAGCTTTTAAAGCAGGGCACCAGTCTGCAACCGGCCTTTCAAGACATTGGTGAAATGCTGTTGCTCAGCCACGACCAACGTTTTCGCGATCAGGTTAGTCCCGATGGTGAGCTATGGGCACCACTATCGCCAGCCTACCAAGCCAGAAAGCCCAAGCGCCAGAACGATATCTTAACCCTGAACAGTATCTTAAGCGGCAACCTCAGTTACATTGCCACCGGCTCTAACCTGTTCTTTGGTACACCGACCGAATACGGCGCGATTCACCACTTCGGTGGCAGTGAAGATATGCGACCTGCCAATGCTGCCATTCCTGCCCGTCCCTGGTTAGGTGTGGACGATGACGATAAAGCCGAAATCTACGACATCCTGTCTGACTTTTTATTCCAAGAATAAAACGCGCTGTAAGCGATTCTAAGCGCGTTAACGTAATAATTGGTGCAATGCCTCATGTGATGGCGGTTAAATTCAAAATAAACAGTTTTAAACGGGGTTTAAACACACCTCGACTTTATAAGTGAGCATGGATTACCATTTTGGCTTAAACGTCAGACATGGATATAAAATGAAGAACGGTTTCGAGTCACTAAAGAACTTTTTTACGTCACTATCAGAAGAGCAACCTGATGTCAGGTTTTTTGGTTTAAGGCTGGTCAAATTTATCAGCGTCATTTTCGTCGGCGTCTTTCTCTTTACGCTCGTCGTAACGTTGTTTGATACATCGGCGTTGAATTGGAGGCTTGATGTAGAAGGACTCAAGTTTTTCTTCCTGGACGCAATGAAAGTACCTGGAAGTATACTAGCGTTCTACTTGGCTGTTCTGGGGTTAATCGGGGCGAATCACCGTTCTGAACAAACTAAGAAGCAGATTTCTGCGACTGAAGTGCAAAACCGATTTTCAAACTACTTTAAGCATCTAGAAGAGTTCAAAAAGCACGTTGATGGTTTGGAGCATCGAAACCAAATAGATAAGACGAAGATTCGCATGATTCACGACAATCTGTTTTCAAGCGCTTATGAATCTGGTGATTACAAGGTTAAGAGCCAGGTATTAGAAATAACATATTATTACCTAACCAGAGCTGATGACTATATGAAACGCATCACTGTGAAAGATGGAAATACCGAGAACTATTTTGTTAGTCTGCCAGAAGAGCTTCGTAATATGTTTTCAGCTCAAAGAATGTTTGGTATGAAGGATGTCATACGACATGATATTGCAAAGGGTTCATCGTTAAACCAGGACCTAAGAATCGAAATGAACAAAGAGTTTATTCTAGACTTGGTCGAGTTTACGAAAATCTTGCGTTCTATTATCGCCTTTTCAAATAGTGCCGCTTGGGACAGTCGGCTGGAGTCGTTGGCAAAAAGCACCAGACTCAACTACGAAGTAGCAGAACGAAAAATTGCAAGACAGCTTGAGCTGAAGGCTTGCCAAAAAGATATTGCCGACATGTTAAGAGATGCGGGTGTGGAATGAAGAACTATTTTAAATCACTATCAGCAGAGCAACCGGAAGAGCGATTCTTTAGTCTTAAACTCACTAAGCTTGTGCTTTGGTCTTTTGGCTTTGTGTTTGTTATTACCTTCACCATCAGCTTGTTTGATGCAGTTACGTTAGAGTTCAAACCGACTAGTGAAGGAGTTAATTATCTGGTTTTTGAGTTGTTCAAGGCTCCAGTCGCAGTTGCTGGCTTTGCGTTACCAATATTGGGTTTAATTGGTTTGAATCACCGTTCTGAGCAAACCAAGAAACAAATAGCGAGTGCCACTCTACAGCTTGCGATCTCAGAGCGGCAGAATCTATTCAATAACTACTTCAAGCATTTGGAAGAGTTTAAGAAACACATTGAATCTATGGATGAAGAGAGGCTGTTTAGGGTTTCATCTATAACTCATTTACATGATCGTTTATTCGACGGAGTCAAAGCTTTCGGTGATTACGATATACGTAGTCCAGCGTTAGATGAGCTGTTACGTAACCTTAAAGAAACGGTATCTTTCATAGAGCATGCAGATAATCTATCTGAGATTATTAATTTTTCAGAAGAAAATGAGCACCATTTTTCATCAATACCTAGTGTCTTTTGCATAGATAAAATCACGACTAAGTCAATGATTGGGAAAGCCTCATCCAAGATGGTGGAAGAGTACACTCCACTTGTAATTACTTCATCAAACGGTGTAGTCGCTTATTATCGAAATTTGGAGCTAGTCATTAATTATCTTTGTCGCATTTTGGAGTTTAAAGGTGATTCTGATTGGCCCGTTGAATTGCGTTCTACAGTTTTAAAAATTCACCCCAGGTTAAAGCAGTTAGCAATTCAAGAAGAAGCTTTAAGTCAACAGCAACCCTCGTGAATCTCAACTAACCCCGCATGCCCTTCATTATGGAGGGCATGAAAACACATACCTTTACACCTCACCCAATCGCACAAGCGGTACTCTCTGCCAATAAGGGCAATGAGCCGCTAGCGGTACTGACTGCCGATTTATCAACGCATGATGATGGTTGGTATCAGTTGCTGCCTGCTGGCAAGTTCAAAGCGCCTGATGGCCGACCTAGTGATACTGCAGACGGTCACTGGCATTTAGATGCTGATGGTGCACAAGCTTTTATCGCTGCAACCAAAGCACTTCGCGATAAGGTCCTAGTCGATTATGACCACCAAACCCTTTATGTCGAACAGACAGGCAAAAGAGCACCTGCAGCTGCCTGGCTAACTGCCTCTACCGATATCGAGTGGCGTGAAGGTCAAGGTATCTACATCCGTCCTGAATGGACATCCAAAGCCCAGTCGATGATTGACGAGAAAGAGTATGCGTTTCTCTCGGCAGTTTTCCCTTACGACAAATCGGGCAAACCTCTCTATTTACGCATGGCAGCCATTACCAACGATCCTGGTATTACCAAGATGGAGTCGGTCGCAGCGCTGGCAGCGGATTTCAATGTGCGTCTCTCTAAGAACGGAGTGGACGTAAATCTCTATGGCGAAACGGAGGATGCATTCGTGAACGAAGCACTCAAAAAGCTGTTAGCCCGACTGGGTATCACGGTCGACGGCGAACTCACTGACGAAATGGCAACGGCGGCGTTATCGGCCATCGATGCGCTGCAGACAAAAGCCGATAAGGTCGATGGTCTGGAAACACAAGTGGCAACGCTATCTGCACAAGATGGCAAGGTCGACTTATCCAAGTTCGTACCTATTGATGCTTATAACGGCGTAGTCGGTGAACTGGCTGTTTTAAAAGCGGACTCGGACCAAACCAGCATCACCTCGCTAATCGATACCGCCAAGCAAGATGGCAAAGTGGTTGAAGCAGAAATGGCATACCTCACTCAGTTTGGTGAGCAGCAAGGTGTTGCATCCCTTAAAGCGATGCTCAATGCGCGTCCAGCTATCGCCGCATTAAAAGCCACTCAAACCCAAGGCAAAAAGCCACCTCAAGAACAGGTCAATGAAGATGACCTATCCGAAACCGAACAGGCGGTACTCAAAGCGACAGGCTTAACCAAAGAGCAGTACCTCGCCACCAAGCAAGAGGAAGCATAAATGAGCTCAGTTTTCGCACGTCGATCAGGTTTAAAAGGTGCCTACCCACTAGCGGCAGCTGCAGTGGTGGCAGCATGTTCTCCGGTGTTTCTCACAGCAGGTTTAGCTGTGCCGTTTGCTAGCGCAGGTGGTACGTCCAAGTTTGCTGGTATCGCCACGTTTAACGCCGACAACAGCACAGGTTCTGATGGTGCATTGAAAGTCGAAGTCGAGAAGCAACAAATCGCATTGCTTAACTCAGGTGACATCGATGACAGCCACGTTGGCACCACAGTGTACTTCAGCGCAGAAAACAGCGTGTCCATTGATGATTCTGCTGCATCTCGCCCAACAGCGGGTGTGGTGAGCGAAGTCGATGGCGATTTGGTGTGGGTGCAACCTGCAGTGGTATAGCGCTTAACGCGTGATCCTTTAGTGAATTAGTTCTCAGGAGAGAAAGATGAAAACAAGCGGAGCGAATCTCAGCGTTCTCTATACGGCGGTTAAATCCAACTTCCAGATGGGGCGACAAGGTTACACACAATTGTGGCCGAAAATTGCGACCTTAGTACCTTCAACAACTTCAGTCGAAACTTATGCCTGGCTAGGTGAGTTCTCTCGCCTGCGTGAATGGATTGGTGAGCGTCAAATCAATCGCATGAAGTCGCATGGCTACACGCTACCAAACAAAAAGTTTGAAGCGACGGAAGGTATCCCACGTGACTACGTCGAAGACGATACCTATGGCGTATTGATGCCGAAGTTCCAGGACATGGGTTATGCAGCGGCGACACACCCAGATGAAATGCTGTTTGCATTGTTGTTGGCTGGTTTTGACAACCTATGTTACGACGGTCAGAACTTCTTTGATACTGACCACCCAGTCGGTGATGAAGGCCAAGAGCAATCCGTTTCTAACATGCAGGCAGGTGCCGGAGAGGCGTGGTTCCTACTCGATACCTCGCGACCTCTGAAACCTCTGATTTATCAGCGCCGCAAAGACTACAACCTGAATAACAAGACCGATGCTTCCAACAGTGATCACGTCTACATGCTGGATGAGTTCCTGTACGGCGTGGATGCTCGCGGTAACTGGGGCTTTGGTTTCTGGCAGCAGGCATTTGCCTCTAAAGCGGATTTAACCGACGCGAACTTCGATACCGCAATGGAAACCATGATGGGCTTTAAATCCGATAAAGGTCGTCCACTGGGCATCATGCCGAACCTGTTGATTGTTGGTCCATCGAATCGCAGCGCGGCGAAGAAAGTCGTTGAAGCGGAAAACAAAGCACAAGGTGAAAGCAACACCAACTTCAAAGCGGTGGAAGTGCTTGTAGTGCCTTGGTTGCCGTAAGTCAGATTTAAGCTGGCTTAGTCACCTTAGCCAGCTTTCCTTTTGTCATTGAATTATGGAGAGCTTATGTCATGGCTGAAAAAACTCTTATCGCCTCTTTGGTTAGTGTCATTTGTCACGCGCATACAGGATATCGCCGCGCAGGGATGGCATTTTCTAAAGGGGAAAATACGCTCAAACCTGGTTCCATTACGCACACTCAGTTGGCTCAGCTTAAAGCCGACCAGCGTCTCAAAGTCTCAGTTATTGAAAGTGAAATGCTGGAAGAAAGCAACAAAGCAGGTTCGGGTAATAATGACTCGGGGCCCGTGGATGGGGGCGTGCTACCTGGTAGCTTAGTCGAAGCGATCCAGCGACTCGACCCAAGCAACACCGAGCACTTCACCACAAGCGGTAAACCGACCACGGAAGCGCTGAGTGAACTGATGCAAACCAAAGTGTCTGCAGCAGAACGCGACGAAGCCTGGGAAACCTTCCAGGCAAGTGAAGCAAACCTTGATGGTAAGTCTGACGACGAAGAGAAAGGTGAGTAACCGATGAAGTACTGTACTCGCGACGACATGAACACTCGCTTTAGTCTCGAAGAGTTGATTGAACTAACGGACAAGGACGGTAGCACAGGTGCCATTGTCGATGCCGTTCTTGATCAGGCTATTGCCGACGCGAGTGCCACTATTGATGGTTACATTGGAGGCCGCTATCAACTGCCATTGTCTAGCGTGCCTTCCATCTTACTGCGCATGGCTTGCGATTTGGCTCGCTACTTCCTGTATGACGACCAACTGGGCGATGAGCACCAAGTCACCAAGCGCTATCGCGATGCGATTGAATACCTGAAACAAGTGGGTAACGGCAAGGTGCAACTGGGGATTAATTCCGATAGTGAACGCCCAGCCCCAACCAGTACCGCGCAGATGGTTTCATCAGGCAGTGTCTTCGCTCGCCAAAACAGTAAGGGCTTTATCTGATGGACAGCGATTTAATTCAACTCACCATTGAGCGACTTAAAGACCAAAGTAACGGTAAGCCGCCTTGGATCGATGTGAAAGAAATTGATTCGCTCACTCAGCTGCATGAGAAGAAGTCTGCGCTGCTAAGAACGCCAGCCTTGTTTGTGTTTTTGGTCAGTGACAGCCCTAAGCCGGATGTACGTGGCAGTGGGTCATATCTTCAAGAATGCATAGCCACGGTCGGCGTGGTTATCGTCACCAAAAGCACCAACAGCAAACCGATTGACTGGCAGCCGCTGCGCAAAGAACTTCGCCAGCGTCTGTTTGGTTGGACACCGGATGATGAATATGAGCCTTTCTGGTTAGGACCAGGGCGACTCATGGGCATCTCGAATGGTCGAGCAGATTGGTTCGACCAATTTATTACTGAATACACAGAGGATCAGAATCGTTATGGCTCGTAAAGAACGAAAGAAAATTCTCGCCTTTGCTGTGGAATCCACCTATGGCGTTGATGCCATTGCAGCTGGTTCTCCTCAATACTTGCTTGGGCGCGAGTTCTCCATTACTCCGATGGCTGGTGAATCGCAGTCACTGGAATATGACAACGGCCAGCTCGGTAACTCACAACAGATTGTGACCGAGCTGTATGTCACGCTGGAATTCACTGTCGACTTATCGGCGAGCAGTGCTGTCGCTACCGCTGCGCCTTATGCGGATTTACTGTCAGCCTGTTTACGTAAGACCGAGACCGATGTTGCGGAATGTCGTTATGTTATCGATGAAGACTCGACAGAATCTCTTACCTTGTATTTCTACCAGTCAGGTGCTCTGCATAAAGTCACGGGTGCTCGTGGCTCGTTGTCTATCACGGCCCAGGCGAAAAACTTCGGTGGTATCAAGTTTACCTTCAGCGGTCTGTTTAGCCCGGTTGAGAGTGCCGTGTTACCAGCCGCGAACTTCGATGTGTGGCAGACCCCACTCAAGATTGGTGTACAAAACTCTTCGTTCGCCATTGATGGTACGCCACTCAAGATGATTAGCCTCGAATATGACCAGGCTAACTCGGTGGTGTATCAGGAGTACGTTGGGCATGAAGAAATCATCATTACGGATTACGCACCAACGGGAACCATCGTCATTGAAGCGCCAGACCAAACAACCTGGGATGCGTTCGCCAAAGCGGAGGCCGGTGCAACGCACAGCATTACCTTTGCCAATGGTCCAGTAGGTAATCAGGTCGAGTGGTCCAGTTCCAAAGTGCAGTTAGGCCGTCCAACGTATGGCGAGCAAGATGGCACTCAAACCCTATCGATCCCACTTATTCCAATTGGCAATGTGGACTTAATCACCACGCGTTAAACACCGTTTAAACGCATTTAACTGACTGTTTAAAGGAGCACTCCATGTTTAAAGTTCAAAAGGAACGCCTTGTTAAAAACTGGCCTGCCACGGTATCTGTTGCCGTCGATGATGGCAAAGTTGAGACCCACAACATTACTCTCGATTTACTCCTGCTCGATGTCGACCAAAGTGACAAAGTCATACGCTATTTCAAAGATAACGTTAAGCAGGTTGTCAAAGGCTGGTCTGGTATTGGTGACGCAGACGGCGAGGTGATGACGTTCAGCGACGAGAATCTCGATATCTTGCTGGGCAATCCTGCTTTTATCAAAGCGGTTGTCGATGCGTACTTGCAGGCTAACTCAGGGCAGGCTGCAGAAAAAAACTCATAGAGGCGGTGCGCACGTTAATGCGCCGCCGTAATGCCACCAAACAAGATGAAGACAGCTGGGAAGAAGAGTTAGCACTGTGGGGCGTTCAGAACATACAGGACACCCACGATGAGCCCATTGAACTATGGGAAGAGCACCTAGAAGTGGTGCAGTGGTGGTTTTCAATTCCCGGCTTTCTCAAATTTAACGGCACCGCATGTCTGGGTATGGATGTGCTGGCCGTTAAAGCCGATATGGAGTTGTCTGACTCCACTTACTCGCCAGAGCAATATCAGAAGCTCAAAGTGATCGCCCGAACCTTGGCCGAGGAGCTCAACCAACGTGAACAATGATCTTAAATTCACTCTGCGATTTAACGCTGAAAATAAGCAATTTATCGGCCAGGTAAAGCAGGCTGGCGTTGTCGTCGACCAATTGGGAGACAATGCCGGACAGGCGCAAGGTAAGATGTCAGGGCTTGGGCGAGAGTCCGATAAGCTAACCGGAGAGATGGGGAGCCTGAAAAATCAGGTGCTCGGTTTAGCTGGTGGATTCTCTGCTCTGTTTGCTGCTCAGCAAGCTAAAGACTCATTGGCGCAATACCAGGATATCCGCACTCAAATCACCGCTCTCGTTGGTGGTCAGCAAGAATGGATTGAAACGGAGCAGTATCTCAATCAGGTTTCTGAAGACCACAATAAAACGCTCATCGCAATGGCGGGGAATTACGCTAGGTTAGCGAGCCTCCAAGAAGCTGGGTTGCTTACTCAGAATCAAGTCAGAGACATCTTTGAAGGCATGAGTAACGTACAAAGCCAGACTGGTGCTACAACAGACCAGCTTGGCAACTCGATGTACGGCCTGTCGCAAGCACTTGCCTCACCAATTGTCCGAGCGGAAGAGTTAAACCAGGTGGTTGAGCCAATGCCTGGTTTACTAAATAAACTGGATAAAGCTGCCGGATTGGCTTCTGGTGGTTTTCGTCAGATGATCGTTGACGGGCAGGTTACAAGCCAGTTTTTTAAAGAGACGTTGATTAAGGCACTTCAGGACTACGATGGTGCAGCCGCCAGAACGGCAGACAACGTTAGTGCTAAGTCGGCAGAAATGGCCCGTGCTTATCAACAGGCCGTCGTCGCGTTTGAGCAACCTATCTCTGATTCCTTCACCGTATTCGCAGAAAGCAGCGCAGGCGCATTAACGCTACTTGCTGAGAATGCTGATCTGGTAACCACGATTGTGGGTGTTTCCATGTCTGCAGCCATGGGGCGAGGAGCCGCTGCCGTCTATGTACTCACAACAGCAAAACTTCAAGCTATTGCTGCAACGCACAAACAAGAACAGGCTAATTATGCCGAGCTGAAATCTCTGGCAGCCAAACAGCAAATTGAAGTTCGTTACCTTGAAACGCTGCGCCAGTCAAATAACCAAAAGTTTCGAGCTATTGGGGCAGAAGCACAATTAACCGCAGCTCGTCAGCGTCTGGTGACGACGACAGGTGCGCTTGCCGCTGCACAAAGCCGTCTGAATATCGCCAGTCGTGCTGGCTCTGCTTTATTAGGAATATTGGGTGGTCCTGCTGGTATTGCCATGATGGCGGCAGGGGCTATCGGTTATTTTGCGTTGTCTAGTTCTGACGCTGCAGAAGAAACGGATAACTTTTCTGACCGCATCGATACTCTTCTTGGCAAGATGGACAAGCTACAGCAGCGAGAACTATCGAAGGCACTAGAGGAGGCAAATAGTAAGCTGGCTTTAACTCAAGCTCGTATTGAAACACTGAGTAAGAAGCGCGGTACCAAAGATATTGATGAACGCTTAAAGCAGCTGGAAACGCTTCGAAATGAAGAGGAAAGCTACTCACAAGCTGTCATTGACCTTGAAGATAAGCTCTATGAAATACGCAACAGACCACTCGATAAGCCTGACTCAGAGACTCCAGAAGACGACAAGTTATTAGAGTCTGCCAATAAGATGCTTGCCAATCTGCAAAAGCAAAATGCACTTTATGGTCAAACGACCCATGCAGCAAAGCTTAAGTACGAGTTGGAGCATGGCTCCCTAAAAGGCATCAACGAAGAGTTAGCTAAAAAGCTAATGCTTGAAGCGCAATCGCTCGACGCTAAAGAAGCGACTAAAAAGGACAAAAAAGACACTTCCGCAATTGATGCGTTTTATGAAGAATCTGACCAACTGCAAACCGCTTGGCTTCAACGCCTATCGATTGTGGCAGACATGGAGAACAAAGCAAAAACTCAAGAAGGCTATGCCTACGAAGCCAGAAAGGAAGCGTTAAGTCAATCATTCCAAAATGCCTATGAACAGGCTATTGGTAACAATGAATTGATGGACGCGCTAGAACGTGAGTATTTTAGCAACCGTGAGATCTTGCGTGCTGAGCACGAGCTGAACCTAACGGATATTAGCAAAGAAGCGGAAGAAAAACGAAAAGCCTATCAATATCAAACTGCGATGGAGACGCTGGACTTTACTCAGCAACAATTGTCCATCACTACCAATTTTTTGAGGCAGTCTGGCGAAGAACAATCTGGTATCTACCGCGCTCTCTTCATGGCGCAAAAGTTGGCGGCCATTCCGTCAATGATTATTTCTACTGAAGAAGCCGCCACCAAAGCACTTACGCTCGGACCAATTGCAGGCCCCATCGCTTCAGCAGCAGTAAAAACACTGGGTTATGCATCCGTAGGTATTGTGGCAGGTCAAGCATTTGCAGGCCAAGCCCATGATGGTATCAACCGTGTACCAAGAGAGAACGAGGGTACTTGGCTACTCAAAGCAAACGAGATGGTACTCAACCCAACTCAGGCCGATAACTTCCGCTGGATGGTCGATATGATGCAGCAGATGAAAGCCATGATGGGAGCTGCCATGACTGCATCTGTAGGCGCACCTGCGGCGAACGACAATGCGGTATCAGTCAATGTCTCGGGTGTTGACCGTTCTGACAATAGCTCGACTAACAATGTTGGAAGTGATTTATACCTCACCCTCAATCTGGTTGAGGATGCTTCTCGTGCCGGTACTGTGGAGCAGTCCAGTGATGGTGACATGACCACCTTAGATATCAAGGTCGCGAAGCTACTGCAATCGTCATCCACGCAAACGTCGCAGGTCATGCAGACCCGATTCAGGATACAGCAATATGGCAGTTAAGTTCTCATACCCTAAAGGGTTACCGCGACCACTGCTCACTGATATGAGCTTGAACCAGTCCACGGGCGTATTGGTCACCGAGTTTAGCACCGGACGAAAACGTGCCAGAAGGCTAACGAATCGGCCATCTGAAATGAAAGTCACCTGGAAGATGAAAACCAGTATGGCAAATTTATTTGAATCTGCTCTGGATAACTGGCTGCTCGGTCGCTGGTTTTTAATGGATATTAAAACACCGCTTAGCGATGAACTGCAGCAATGCGAAGTTTTAATCACCCAAGACCCTAGAGATAGGCGTAAGCCAGTCAATGCCAAGTTCTGGGAGTACACAGCAACAGTGCAGATCAAGAAAGTGCCACAGCTTGATGAAGGCACTCTGTTAGACACGATGCTGGCCCCGAACACTTTTGCTGAGCTGATTGCTCAATTAGAAACCACCATGACGGAGTTACCTTAATGTCCAGTTTTCCAGATTTATTAATCTCGTTTGAAGAAGCGGTGGAAGCGTTAAAAGTAAAATTGAGTCAGGACGAATCAGCTTCTGGCACTTATAACGGTGCACCTATCCAGTCAATCGCGAAAGACGTTGTGGATAGGTTTGCTGCATTATCTGCACTTGCGCAAGGTAGATTGACATATAAAACCAAAGCTGAAATGGATTTGGCAGGGGCACCTCCTGTTGATCAGTTGGCTGAAGTCTGGAATGACACTATTCCAGAATATAATGGTCTTTATGGCTGGGATGGAGCTGTTTGGGTTATTGCGCCTTATTCCAGCACTATCAATAAAATATTAAAGGATAACCGGACATCTCCCATTACAGGTAAAGCCGTCTGGGATATTCAAACATTACGTGCACTAGGTAAAAACCGATTCAGTAAAAATGACGCTGAGCGAGGGTACTTGCCGGTTTTAGCGCCATATGATGGCGTTGTCGTCGATGTGACGAATAAGGCTTGGACATCTGGTTTTATCTATGTGGGCGACCTTGATGTAGGGGATAAGTTATACATTAACGGTCTTGTTGGAGATTCTTATGCTCGTGCATATACATATTATGACAAAGATAAAAATGTTATTGATGATAGCTATCAGTCTCTGCCAGCTAACGCCACTCAAGGGATGGTAAACGGAAGAAAAACACAAGAAACGGTTTACTTCAGAATCACCATTGTGACTACCAAAGAGTCCGATACAACGGATATGAACAATGTTGCGATAGCAGCGAAAGAATATTTAACGGAGTATGAATCATTTTTCCCTGTCATTCATGAGTTGTTTGGGGCTCGGATAAACGCATCATTTGTAAATGATGACCCGACAGAGGAAAAGGATGCTGTTAACTTCGGATTTTTGGATAAAAACTACTCTAGGCGGGATGCATTTATAGGTAGAAATGGTGATAAAAACCTGCTGTATCTTCCAGATGTGGTTAATGGGTATTTACCTGTGTTAGCACCATTTGATGGGGGACTCATTGAGTCTGAAACTTATACAGCTACTGGCTTTTTTAGTATTGATCATTTGTCTGTGGCCAGTGATAGCCTTTGGTTTCATAAATTTAAGGGTTCGTATTCACGATATATTTATTTTTATGATGAGAATTTCCAGCCAGTACTAGACCCAAATAACCCACCACACGCTTACTATAAAAAATTCAGTGTCAATGAGGATGGAACACCTGTTGAAGTCGCAAACTTAAGACCTAGTGAAGACGCGGTTTATGCAAGGGTTACGCTTAATACTGAATCACCAACTGATGATACAGACACTAACGAAGTTGTAATTAATGGCACCGGAAACTATGTCTACGTTAAAGGTGAAAAAACCATTTCCAAAATCATGGGGAGAGAAGTGGATGCGACCAAATGTACCCAAGAACCAACCAGTGATGATGGCGTTGTAAATAAAGGGTATGGCGATAGAAACTACGGGAAAGGCAGTTTTGGTAAAGTTATTTCACCAGAAAACATGCTTTATATCCCGGACGTCATTTCAGGATATTTATCTGTAGTATCGCCATATGATGGCGCCATTCAAACAGACCCTAACTACCAAACCAGTGGGTTCTTTTCCATCGAGCACTTTTCATTAAGTGATTCATTTTATGTGAAGGGTCTCAATGGTGGATATTCACGGTATATTTATTTTTATGATAAAGACTTTAACCCTGTTCTTAACCCAAGCGATCCACCTAATGCGTATCGCAAATCATTACCGCAAGACTTAGACAGAAATACATGGTCAGTGTTAGCCAATTTCCGACCATCCAATGATGCTGTGTATGCAAGGATGACATTAATAACAGGTAAGAGTAATGATGATACTGATTTAAACGATGTGATCATTTCACACGAGCAACAAAATCAGTATGTCGTTGGGTACCAGTTATTAAATAGAATTTCTGAATTTAACATCATTGCCGAAAAAGTGATGAAAGAACCGCAAGCTGACTTTGATATCGTCAATTTAAAGACACTAAAAGAGTGGCTTAATAGTAGTGGTTTTAATGGTAAGTACTTAGCCACTCTAGGAGATTCAATCACAGCGGGTGACAGTAACTGGCCAAAATTTGCCAGCAGTATTCTTGGCATGTCGCATGAAAACTTTGCTGTAGGCGGTGGGCATTGGGAAGACTTTGGGGCTATAGAAGATGATCCTCGGTGGTTTCGTATTCAGGTTGATAATCTCTTAGCGTCTAGTCAGAACCCTGATGTGATTGTAATTGCGATGGGTACAAACTCATTGTTTGCTCCTAAAGGGGATTTTCAAACACAAATGGACGCTGCCTTCGCTGATATTGATACGACGGTTGTTTATGGTGGCATGCGCAATGGATTAGAGCGAATACGAATTCAGTATCCAACAGTGCCTGTCTTTCTAACCACTCCCATTCAACGTGTTGCATCAGCTCCAAATTCAACCGAAATGATAAACATGGTTGAAGCCATTAAAAAGGTGGGTGAGTGGTATGGTTGTGAAGTATTTAACTGTCACTCTGATGTTCAAATACTCCATCAAATTGAAAAAACGACCCCTACTTTTTTACCTGACGGCCTTCATCCTAATGATGCAGGTTCAGAAATTCAGGGCTGCTATATTGCGAGCAAGATAAAGTCATCTACTGCATTTTATGGTGGTTAACATGAAAGCAATAGAAGCCGACAGCGCCACTGGTGAGCATTCCATTACTGCCTAGCACTCCCCGCGCCATCGATGCCTGATGGCGCGCTGCGAATCGGCCATGGCAATCACAACCCAGTCCATTCTTAAAACGAGATTTATCCTATGTCTCAAGCCCTAAAACAATACCACGCCAGTGCGGGTGATGATGACGAATTCATCACCCTGCAATTATCCTCAACCGCTTTTGAAACTCGCTATCTGGTTTCGGCGTTTGAGAATATTACCGCTGCCCTCGAAGATACCACCCTGGTGACCTTTGAAGCGGCGGGACTAGCGGTGAACCTTCCAAAGTCGTCCACCGGTGCTGAAATGGAATTGCAATTTGGTATCGATAACGTCACTGGTGAAGCGCGCCAGCTGATAGAGGCTGCGCGCAAAGCTGGCGCAGATGTGCTCATTACTCTGCGTCAATACATGGCGTCGGATCTGTCGTCCCCTGCAGCAAGGCCGATCAAGTTCAAAGTTACTACAGCAATGACATCTCGCACCAATTGCTCGGTTTCCGCTGGTATCGGCTATCTCAGCAACAGCGCCTGGCCGCGTCCTCGATTTACCGTCGAATACGCCCCAGGACTGGCGACCATCTCGTAACGATTCAAAAAGGTTCTCTATGACTGAAAATGAAATTATCAGTACTGCGGAGCGCGTCCCGTATGTGCCGGGTGGTCGTGATCTGGATGGCTGGGATTGCTATGGCTCGGTGCGTTGGCTCTATCATCAATTCACGGGCGTGTTGATGCCGGAGTTTCCCGCGCTCAGCCATAAAGATAACGCAATCACTCAGCGTGCCGCGTGGGCCGTACATGACCATGTGGACGAGTGCGAGTTTAACCCCCTGGCGCTGGCTTCACAGTACAAAGGCCGCCGTTGGGTCCATATCGGTTTGGTTCTGCCCGACCGCCGCATTATTCACGCTTATGATGACATCAACAAAACCACTATCCACCGGCGCAGCATGTTCGAAATGCTCGCGCCTGTGACTAAGTACTATCAATGGAAAAGTTAACATGGCCACACTGATTGTTTATCCTGATGCTGCCGATGTGACGGTTCGCGAAGAAAACCAGATTAACGAGCCCACATTTAAAGATTACCTCGATCGTCATATCTCTGGCTGGGATAAAGGCCCAACGGGGCATCAGTTAAAAACCCCGCGCTTTGTGGCCGAGATTAATGGCCAGATGTTTAATCCGAAGGAGTGGGGTAACCGTGTGTTACTCGACAGTGACACGATTGATGTTGTGCTCCCGCCCCAATTTTCTGATCCTATTTCATGGTTGGTGGTAGCGATATCGGCACTCAGTGCGGGTTACTCAGTTTATGCCATGAGCAACATGAATCAGCTGGGCTCCAACTCCTCGACGGTACCAACTGGCAAAAACATCTATGACATTAACGTCCAAGTGAATAAGGCAGAACTAATGGGCGTCAGACCGGAGTGGTTTGGTCGGCATCAGTCCGTGCCGAGTTATCTTTGCAGTCCGTATAAGTATTACAACGACAATAATGAGCAGGTTCTCGCGCTAATGCTGCATGTGGGCGAAGGGCATTACCAGATATCTTCTACCGGATTGACCATCGCAGGCACGCCCATCAGTCGATTAAGTGATGATGTTAACTGGCAGCTTTTTGAACCAGGTGAAGACGTCACGACGCATGAGGCCCATCGCAATATCTACACTGCGGAAGAGGTTGGCGGAACGGACAGCGCCAGCGGTCTGGACTTTATCGGCCCTAGCACCTCGGTAAACGTGAGCGTTGAAGATGATAAAGCCGTGATTCTGAGCGAGAACACGGTAACGGTTCAAGACCGTTTTTCACGATCAAGTTATTACGGCGACGGCGAGCGAGAGACCACTTACTACTGGAAAAATAAAAACCTCAAATGGGAAGCCGGTACCACATTTACCATCACTGGCATTTCATCCACTTCAGTGCTGATTGATGACATTGTCGAGATTGTCGATAGCGGTAACGATGGCACGACCGGTGAACCCCTGCCGGATAAGATTATCGGTAAAGGGTTTAGCGTCCTTAGCGTCAATCAGGAAGTTCAGCTATCTGGCGCAGGTTCAAATGATTCGACTTATTTGGCGGTGCCTCTGTCAGATACGGAGCTGACTTTTAAAGATCTGGAAGGCAATGACGTTACTGATTTAACGCCAGCGGCCAGTGTGACTGTGAAGATTACGACAACGAGTACTGATGATGGTCTATATGAGGTCGTTTCCACCGACGCCAATTATCAGATGACGGTGATCCGTGTTGGTGATGAAGATTGGACCGGCTTTATTGGCGGAACGTATACCAGCGGGATCTCATTGGATGTAACCAGCGACACGCTACCTGATTATCAACTTGGCCCTTACGTTGCGTGCCCTGAAGGATACACCACCGATTACATTGAAATTGACATGCTGCGCAGCTCTGGGTGGGGACGATACGACAAAAAAGGTAGGCTGCAAAATCACACCGTGGATTGGGAAATCTGGGTCCGTGATGCAGACGTAGGCGAACTCGATGAATGGCAGGTGTTCCCGTTCACCTATACTGAAAAGAGTTTCGACCAGATCGGCCAAACTCACCCTGTCACGCTACCAAGCGCGATCCGTCCCGAGGTGATGCTGGTTAGGAAAACCAAGTCGTATGATGACACCAAGTACCTGGATAAACTGCAGTGGATGCGTTTAAAGAGTAAGCTACCCACGGCTTCCAGTTACGCGAACAGCACTGTGCTGGCTATGTCTATTCGTTCAGACTCCAATCTTTCCTCATCGGCCACCAACAAGATCAAGGTGCTGCAAACCCGAAAACTGCCGGTGCCCGATGGCGCGGGTGGCTGGACCGAAGAACTGTACGCTACTCGAGATATTGCCCCCGCTGTGCGCTATATCGTGCATAACTCTGGCGGATCGGATGATGATATCGATATTGATGAGCTGCTGTGGATGCATGAAAACGTGTGGTCGCCAGCTGAGGAATATTTCGATGGTGGGTTTGTCGATGAGGGCACCATCTACTCGGCACTCAAAACCGTCTTACAGGCTGGTATGGCCGAGTTTTGTTTCGATATTGGCAAGATCCTGCCTAAGCGACTGTTTGAGAAAACTGGTGCAGGTCATGTCTACACACCGGACGTCATGACCGGAGATGGGTTAACCATCACCACCACACTTTATGACCCCGACCAAAACGAGGGGTTAATTGTGTATTACATGGACCCTACAGACTGGACGACAAACAGCGTTAAGTGCTGGTTAGGCGATAAGAACGCGATTACTAAGTGGGGAGAGCTGGAGCTTACTAAAGGCGTCACATCAAGAACGCGCGCCTGGCGAATTGGCATGCGAATGTTAAGGCGGTCGCAGGGTGAAAAAATCAATTACTCGTTCACGACTGAAATGGACGCGCTCAACAGTACCTATCTTGATTACGCCGAGCTGTGTGATGACTTGCCGAACTTTGGCCAGTTTGGTGAGGTGGTCGACTGGCAGGTAGTCCGCAACAGCAACGATGAATTAGTGGCACAAATTATGGTGGACCGAGACTTAGAGTGGACGGTGGGGGAATCTCACTATATGACCGTTCGCCGCCATGATGGCACGGGAAATGGCCCTTTTACCGCGACTAAGGTCAGTGAACGCGTGGTGATGCTCGATGGCCAGCTGGACTTTATCCCGAACCTGACAGGGAAAATTGAGCCGCCGCTGTGGCTGTTTGGTGATGCGACCCGCTATTCAGAACCAGCGGTGATCACATCGATAACGCCCAGCGTTAAAAATGACACCACGACCTGCAGTGTTAAAGCCACCAATTATGTATCGGATATGTTTAAAGACGATAATAACCTCCCGCCCGCAGAAGGGGTTACATGGTGGGAGTAAGTTACGTCCTTAAGGGGAAACGTATAGGCGAGATGGTAAAGACGTTCTTTGCTGCGCCTGTACGGTTTATTTCATAAAAGTATGATATTTTGATAATGCGTAGTTGCATATACGCATTAAAAAAACAATTAATCATCAAATTATTCAGAGATAACAATGAAAAAAACAACCCTTCTAATAGCAGTGGCTGCTTTGGCTGGATGTGCTTCAAATGACTACAAACAAATGAGTGTGGGTAGTGGTTTATCAGAACAAGCGCTAAAGGCTAACTGTGAGCAAATAACCTGTGTTTACGACCAATTAAAAGATAATGTCCAAGCAACCGCAAATGACCAGAACATCATGTTCGCCTTGAATGGTATGGAGTCCCGCACTATAGAATTTACTTGGGTTAGTAACAGTAACCAAATTATAGCGGAAGTCTTTAATGTTACCTTGTACGGAACGTGGAACTTCTCTGATAGCGCAGAAATTTATGTTGGCAAAGAAATGGTAGCGAAAATCTCAGGCACCAAGAACAGTTATGTTGGTACTTGGAATGATGTTGCTCAAGAGCATGAAAAGATTGAAACGGTTAGAGATGTTATCTCGGTCGAACAGGCTGAGAAAATTGCTAATGCCAACTACGAGGAAATCACTATCCGCTTTTATGGTAAAAATGGATATAAAGACGTTAAACCACAACGGGAAAACAACCTAGGTAATGTAGTTAACTTAGTAAAAGCAGGTGTTTAAATTCAGCTCCTGCAGCTGAGTGCTGAGATACAGCTCCACCTATAAACCGCGCAAATTGAAAACGACTATGTTTTTTATTTTGTGCGGTTTTGTTTTTCAAACCGCGCGACGGGCTACAACAGTAATAAAATACATTTTTTTGAAAAAATATCACAGCTGGCTCTTTACTTTTTTGTATAGCTTGCCAGTAAAGGGCTAGGGTTACTTATCCACTAAAATTGTGGATAAGTGTGTTGATGAAATCTGAGTAAAGTTATTTTATATGCAACTCGGTTTGTATCTTTTGCATTTGTAAGCAGAATTATGCACTAATTAGGCAGATAATACAGGGGTTTATTGGTAAGTCAGTAGAAATAGTCAAAGTGGATAAAAATTAGACTTTAGGGGATAAGGCTACTTTATGCTGCTTTTTGGGGAAAAGTTGTGGAAATATGAAAAATGATATTTGAGAATTATCATTGACTAGGGCGACGTACTATATCAGAGCCTTTCAGGTAAGGCTATAGCGTTATGGATAAAGGAAGCAATTTCGCAATAATAATAGATAATACTCAGATAGGCGTATATTCCATTTACTAAGGTATAGATATAAAGTGTACGTATATACAGTTAGTTTGCAGTAAAGTTAAGGAACGGTATGAGCAAAGTTTATGAACTGGTCTCGGATTATCAGCCATCAGGAGATCAACCTGGTGCGATTAAGCAATTAATTGATGGGTTAGATTCAGGTTTAGCGCATCAGACACTGTTAGGTGTGACTGGTTCAGGTAAAACCTTCACATTAGCGAATGTGATTGCTCAGGCGCAACGTCCAGCCATTTTGCTTGCACCTAATAAAACCCTGGCGGCACAACTTTATGGGGAGATGAAATCATTCTTCCCTAACAATGCCGTTGAATATTTCGTTTCTTATTATGATTACTACCAGCCAGAAGCGTATGTGCCGACGACTGATACTTTTATCGAAAAAGATGCCTCAGTTAACGCCCATATTGAACAGATGCGACTGTCCGCGACTAAAGCATTATTGGAGCGTAAAGATGCCATTATTGTTGCGTCGGTTTCCGCTATTTATGGTTTGGGGGATCCTGAGTCTTATCTGCAAATGATGTTGCACCTGCGCCGTGGTGATGTCATCGACCAGCGTGACATGCTACGACGTTTGGCTGAGCTACAATATTCACGTAACGATGTGGCCTTCGAGCGAGGTCAATTTCGCGTTCGTGGTGAAGTGATTGATATCTTTCCAGCGGAATCCGATCAAGATGCGGTGCGAGTTGAAATGTTTGATGACGAAGTCGACTGCATCAGTGTGTTTGACCCACTTACCGGTGTGGTCAAACAGCGTGATTTACCGCGTTACACCATCTATCCTAAAACGCACTACGTTACACCACGCGATCGCGTCCTGGAAGCGATTGAGAATATTAAAGCGGAACTCGAAGTCCGTAAAAAACAGCTGCTAGACAACAATAAGCTTCTGGAAGAACAACGTATTAGCCAACGCACCCAGTTCGATATTGAAATGATGAACGAACTTGGGTTTTGTTCGGGTATCGAAAACTACTCGCGCTACCTGAGTGGTCGTTCAGAGGGGGAGCCACCACCGACGCTTTTTGATTATCTACCACACGATGGTTTATTAATTATCGACGAGTCACACGTCACCGTACCGCAAATCGGTGCCATGTATAAAGGTGACCGTTCTCGTAAAGAAACCTTGGTGGAATTTGGTTTTCGTCTACCTTCGGCGCTGGACAACCGCCCACTTAAATTTGAAGAGTTTGAGTCGCTTGCTCCGCAAACTATTTTTGTTTCTGCCACTCCGGGCAATTATGAACTAGAAAAGTCAGACGGCGATATTGCTGATCAAGTGGTTCGTCCTACGGGATTACTTGATCCTGAATTGGAAGTGCGTCCTGTCGCGACGCAGGTTGATGATTTGCTCTCCGAGATTCGTATTCGAGCGGTGAAAGATGAAAGAGTTCTCGTGACTACGCTGACCAAACGCATGGCAGAGGATTTGACCGAATATCTGCATGAACACGATGTGCGTGTACGTTATCTTCACTCCGATATTGATACGGTTGAGCGTGTGGAAATTATTCGAGATCTTCGCTTAGGTGAGTTTGACGTTCTTGTTGGTATCAACCTATTGCGAGAAGGGTTGGATATGCCGGAAGTGTCGCTGGTGGCCATTTTGGATGCTGACAAAGAAGGTTTCTTGCGCTCTGAGCGATCGCTGATCCAGACCATTGGTCGTGCTGCTCGAAACATTGAAGGTAAGGCGATTTTGTATGCCGACTCCATCACCAAATCGATGAAGAAAGCGATGGATGAAACTAACCGTCGTCGCGAGAAGCAACAAGCATACAATGAAGAGATGGGGATTATACCGCAGGCGTTGGAGCGTAATATCAAAGACATCATGGAATTGGGTGATATTACCAAATCCAAACGTCAGCGCACTGGCAAACAGGTTCCATTATCGAAAGTTGCAGAGCCGTCTCAGTCTTATGAAGTCATGTCGCCACAACAGTTGGAAAAAGAAATCAGCCGACTGGAATCAGCAATGTACCAGCATGCTCAAGATCTTGAGTTTGAGTTAGCGGCTGAAAAACGTGATGCGATTGAAAAATTGCGTGCCCAATTTATCGCGAATAGCTGAGCTTAACGCTAGTAACTATTAACCTGATACGACAGGCAAAAAAGAAGCCAATAGGCAGTCGTTCCTATTGGCTTTATTTGCGAACATTACGTTCACTAACAACGTCAGTTGGCTAGGTGACCCGAGGGGTCAGGGTAAATTCAGCATGATTTATGCCAAACCCTTAACTTGTTGATCTGCATTTTTATTGAAAAATTTTATCCCTATTCTAAGTGCTGTTATTTGCAAAATGCAAAGCGTAATGCGATTATTGTTTAAAAGATTACAAAAAAGTTAGCTAGGTTATGCAACAACAAACTACTCAAGACCCAAAGTCTCGTTATCTATTAATGGTCGAAGATACGGCATCCGTTGCGGCGTTGTATCGTTCATACCTCACGCCATTAGGCATTGATATTAACATTGTTGGTACGGGACGTGATGCGATCGAAAGTCTTAAACATCGTATTCCTGACCTTATCCTGCTTGATCTTCGTCTGCCTGACATGACTGGTATGGACGTTCTGCATGCTGTTAAAAAAAGTCATCCAGACGTTCCTATCATCTTTATGACCGCACACGGCTCTATCGATACTGCGGTAGAAGCAATGCGCCACGGTTCCCAGGATTTTTTGATTAAGCCGTGTGAAGCGGACCGACTACGTGTCACGGTGAACAATGCGATACGAAAAGCGACCAAGTTAAAAAATGAAGCCGATAATCCGGGAAACCAGAATTATCAGGGGTTCATCGGCAGTAGCCAAACCATGCAGCAGGTTTACCGTACGATTGACTCAGCCGCGAGTAGCAAGGCGAGTATTTTCATCACAGGTGAAAGTGGTACGGGTAAAGAGGTGTGCGCCGAAGCTATCCATGCGGCGAGTAAACGAGGGGACAAGCCTTTTATCGCCATTAACTGTGCGGCGATCCCAAAAGACCTGATTGAAAGTGAGCTGTTTGGACATGTAAAAGGCGCGTTTACGGGAGCGGCGAACGATCGTCAGGGGGCTGCGGAGTTAGCCGATGGTGGTACGCTGTTTCTTGATGAGCTGTGTGAAATGGATTTGGACTTGCAGACCAAGTTACTGCGATTTATTCAGACGGGTACCTTCCAGAAAGTAGGCTCATCAAAAATGAAGAGTGTGGATGTGCGCTTTGTGTGTGCGACCAACCGTGATCCGTGGAAAGAGGTTCAGGAAGGTCGCTTCCGTGAAGACTTGTACTACCGTCTATATGTTATACCATTACATTTGCCACCTTTGCGTGAGCGTGGTGAAGACGTTGTGGAAATTGCTTACTCGCTGTTGGGCTATATGTCTCATGAAGAGGGGAAAAGTTTTGTGCGCTTTTCCCAACAGGTGATTGATCGATTCAATAATTATGAGTGGCCTGGCAACGTACGTCAGTTGCAAAATGTTCTGCGTAATATTGTGGTGTTGAATCACGGCAAGGAAATTACTTTGGATATGCTTCCACCACCATTGAATCAGCCATTGGCGCGTAAAGCTTCCACTTCTTTGATTGATCCTAAAGAGATGACTGCGTCGGATATTGTGCCACTGTGGATAACGGAAAAAATGGCTATTGAAAGCGCAATTGAAGCATGCGACGGAAATATTCCCCGAGCGGCAGGGTATCTTGATGTCAGTCCATCGACGATTTACCGTAAGTTACAAGCGTGGAACAGCAAGGAAGAGCGGCAGAAAGTATGAGCATGAATATTCTGAACCATAAGAAAATTGAAAGCCTTTCCATGGAGATTGGTCGTGATAATGTACCAGTGCTGCTTGATATTTTTTTAGGTGAAATCGATACCTATATTAAAAATTTGTCACAATATGATGGTACCGAGCAACTGGTGTATTTGAAAGAAATCAGCCACGCGTTAAAGAGCAGCGCTGCCAGTTTTGGTGCTGATCGTTTATGTGATTTAGCGATATCGATTGATAGAAGAGCCAAATTGGGAGAATTGGCGGTAGAAGGAGAAGAAGCCACGACCATGATCGACGTTCTGCGCGACACACAAGAGGTTTACCGCTCCTGGAACCTATAATCGATTTGAAGATAATTAGTGAAGCCCCTCATGTACAGTGAGGGGCTTTACGGTTTCTGAATAAAATTAGTTGTGGCTGAGAAGTTGATCTTCAATGGCTTGTTTAAGTTTGTTGCGGTCATGGCGCCAGTCACGATTGCTTGAAGCCAGTGACTCAGTGACAACATTCCATCGGTCGAGCACTTGTTGTTCCGCTTTTTCAGCAAGAACGACATCGATTTTTCGGCCTTGCAATGCGCGTTCACACCACTCTAATTTTTGCTCCATGCTCATACGGCCGGCAGGACCATATTCCGGACTCAAGTTCGCGACAAAAATGACTTTGGCGTTTTTATTGTTGGCGATCGCTTTACCTAGCTCTGGTAATAATAGCGGCGGCATGATGCTGGTCAGAAAGCTTCCCGGCCCCAAAACAATCGCGTTAGCCTCTGATAATGCAGCCACTGCTTCTTTTGTTGCGGGTACTTCAGGAGAAAGGTCTAAACGGCGAAGGTCAGTCTCCATGTGGTCGACACTGGTTTCTCCGGTGACCCATTTGCCATCGACAGATAGGGCAGACAGATCGGATGGGTGCTCTGACATCGGCAGAATATTTACATCGACTTTAAGCATATTGCGAATAAGATTGATCGCATCTAACGGGCGTACCGAAAGGTTGTCCAATGCCGTGAGCATTAAGTTTCCTAAATTATGCCCGTCAAGTTCACCACTGCCTTTGAAACGATATTCGAACATCATTGAACTGATTGATGGTTCCGTGATCAACTGGTTGATGCAATTACGCATATCACCCCAAGCGATACCACCCTGACAATGACGAATTCGGCCAGTGGAGCCGCCATTATCAGTGGTAGCGACGATGCCCGTCGCGTTGCCACGAAAATCGCTCAGTGCTGCTAACATTCTACCTAAACCATGGCCACCGCCAACTGCGACTACTTTGTTATCCGTATAGATACTCATACGTTACATTCTTCTAATAAAATTCGTAAAAACGGCTACAATTTAACGTAATGAGTGCACTAACGGTACTCACTTAGCGGTAAATTGTGTGACTTGAGATATTTTTTAGTGCTCAAGTCTGGATTCCCGTATAAATATTCAGTATTTTACACAGCAAAGCTATCAGAGTTTTATTTTCTCTGGTTGCCATAACTCCGAGCTCACAACACTAAGTTCGATTAAGGATAGGTGTTCTGAGCCAGTGGCATACTGCCACAAGGGCTTGGTTGGAAATGACCACGCCTCCCGTGTTTGGAAAGGTGTTCCGTGGCGCAACAATTCGAAGACAAATTTCATCGTAAATTCTATTACTTACGTCTGTCTGTAACTGACGTTTGTAATTTCAAATGTACCTATTGCCTGCCTGATGGTTATAAACCTTCGGGCAAAAAAAACTCGTCTTTTTTATCGCTACCTGAAATTAAGCGGGTAGTCACCGCGTTTGCAGACTGTGGTACGTCAAAAGTCCGCATTACTGGTGGTGAGCCAAGTTTACGTAAAGACTTTACTGACATCATCCATGCTGTCGCAACGACTCCTGGTATTGAGAAAGTCGCGACAACGACAAATGGCTATCGCATGGCCAAACAGGTTGCGAACTGGCGTGAAGCTGGCCTCACGCACATCAATGTGAGTGTGGATAGTCTGGACCCACGCATGTTCCATCAAATCACAGGTGAGAATAAGTTCACCGAAGTGATGAATGGTATCGAGCGTGCGTTTGAAGTCGGCTATGAGCAAGTGAAAGTGAACGTGGTGTTGATGAAAGATCTCAACCATCACGAGCTGCCTGCATTCCTCAACTGGATCAAAGACAGACCAATTCAACTGCGTTTTATTGAACTGATGCAAACGGGTGAAATGGATGACTTGTTTAATAAGCATCACGTTTCTGGAGTCGCGATCCGTAATCAGCTCATTGCTAATGGATGGCTACTGAAAGTCCGTTCTCACAATGATGGCCCTGCTCAGGTATTTGTTCACCCGGATTACAAGGGTGAAATTGGGCTAATTATGCCTTATGAGAAGGATTTTTGTGAGAGCTGTAACCGGCTTCGTGTTTCTGCCATGGGTAAGCTGCATCTGTGTTTGTTTGGCGAGCATGGCATTGACTTACGTGACCTTCTGCAAGGTGATGAACAAGAGAATGAGTTAATTGAGCGTATTCAAGCTCAGCTGCAGACTAAGTCTGTCAGTCACTTCTTGCATGATGGCAACACTGGAATGACGCCTCATCTTGCGTCCATTGGCGGCTAACATCACACAAATTTTTATAGAGGAAGCTCGCGGGCTTTCTCGATTGTATTTCCTGAATCGAAACAACGAATCCAAGCTAACTTTAGAGAATAGGTGAACTAATGGGTCACGCTGAAAGCAAATTTCAACCTGCAAATATTGCCGTACTAACGGTATCTGACACTCGTACTGAAGAAAATGATACATCAGGTCGCTACCTTGTAGAGCATGCCCAGGAAGCGGGCCACAATGTCGTTGATAAGCAAATCGTCATTGATGATATGTATAAGATTCGCGCCATTGTTTCTCAGTGGATCGCAGACGAAAACGTACAAGCGGTCATGATCACAGGTGGTACAGGTTTTACTTCTCGTGACAGCACGCCAGAAGCACTTAAGCCACTTTTTGATAAAGAAGTAGAAGGCTTCGGCGAGTTATTCCGTATGGTTTCTTATGAAGAGATTGGTACGTCGACTATCCAGTCACGTGCAATTGCTGGTTTTGCTAACCACACCGTCATCTTTGCTATGCCAGGTTCTACAGGTGCATGCCGCACTGGCTGGACGAAAATAATCAAGCAGCAGATGGACGCAAGTCACCGCCCTTGTAACTTTATGCCACACCTATCTGTATAACCTTTTCTCCTAAGTGAAGGAAAAGCAATGACCCAATTTACCCACATTAATGCATCCGGCGAAGCTAACATGGTCGATGTTTCAGCGAAAACGGAAACGGTCCGCGAAGCAAGAGCAGAAGCATTTGTGCACATGGCACCAGAAACACTCGAGCTGATTGTCTCTGGTCAACATCATAAAGGCGATGTGTTTGCTACCGCACGTATAGCAGGTATTCAAGCCGCGAAAAAAACCTGGGATCTGATTCCGCTTTGTCATCCGCTTTTACTGTCTAAAGTTGAAGTTCAGTTAGAAGCGATTGAGTCGGAAGGCAAGGTTCGTATCGAGTCTGTTTGTAAACTTGCAGGTAAAACAGGCGTAGAGATGGAAGCGTTAACCGCGGCTTCTGTCGCAGCGTTGACCATTTATGACATGTGTAAAGCGGTGCAAAAAGATATGGTCATTGGTCAGGTTCGCCTTCTTGAGAAGGTGGGCGGAAAGTCAGGACACTTCAAGGCAGAATCATGATTAAAGTACTTTTCTTCGCTCAGACGCGAGAGCTGGTGGGCATCGACAGTGTTGATTTAGAAGGGCAGTTTGAAACGGTAGAAGCGGTTCGTGCTCATTTGGCCGAAAAGGGCATGGAAAAAGACGGTAAGTGGGACTTGGCTCTTGAGCCCGGAAAGCTACTTGCGGCTGTTAACCAGTCAATTGTGCCACTAGATACCGAAGTCAAAGAAGGTGACGAAGTAGCATTCTTCCCGCCAGTGACCGGAGGTTAAGATGGATCCTCGTGTTTCTGTACAAGTTGAAGACTTTTCTGTCGACCAAGAATACCAAGGTTTATCTGAGGGGACATCCTCTGGTGCTGTCGTGACATTCATCGGTAAAGTGCGCGATATGAACTTAGGCGATAATGTTGTCGGCCTGCATCTCGAACATTATCCGGGTATGACAGAGAAGAGCCTTGTCGAAATTTGTAACCAAGCCGAAACACGTTGGCCGTTACTTGGTGTGCGGGTTATCCATCGTGTCGGTGATTTGGACATTGGTGATCAAATTGTTTTTGTTGGTGTCTCTAGTGCCCATCGAGGTGCAGCATTTGATGCTTGCGAATTCATTATGGATTATCTAAAAACCCAAGCACCATTTTGGAAAAAAGAACGCACTACGAGTGAAAATCGTTGGATTGAATCACGAGATACTGATCACAAAGCGGCAAAACGCTGGGAAAAGTAGTGTAGTCCGCTTTCTTGCGCATATTAAGATTAAAAGCTAAGTATTACATATACTTAGCTTTTTTTGTTTATTCCTTTTTATCTAATCCTGCGTGTCTTTAAAAAACATTTGTGGAACGGATATCTCACCTATTTTTCTCGATTTATCTGCACAATACTGGGACATGTGCAGCAACATATAAGCAAACGTTTGCGAAGATCTGTGTGTCATAAGTGTTAATGTTGTTCTTAAAGTTAGTGCATAATGCTGCCAATTGGTTTTAATTCAGATTAATCGAAACTTTAATCTATTGAGGAGATGTTTAACTCCCTGTTGCGCTGGTAAAGTATATTTAATTAGATTTTTTTACTGGAAATGTGCGACAGATGCAGGATTATCGGTCTTTTTGCTACATTTTTATGGTAAATAACTTCAATGATTGCTAATGTATGCCGCAGTCTTTGTATGGTTTTAGGCTTTTGGTGCTTAGTTTATGCGCTAAAAAAATCTAAATCACAGCCCGTTTTTGTGAACCTACAAAGAGGTCATGGATGCTAACAAAAAAATTTGGAGTTTTACGCATGTATAAGAATAAAATCACGCGCGCTTTATTCATTGGCGCTGGTCTTTCTCTAGCTCTTGCTGGTTGTGGTGGTGATAAGCCAGAAGAGAAGCAAGCAGCTCAGCCTGCACCAGCCCCTGCCTCTGAAGCGAAATCTGATTCTTCGGAGCCAAAACTTGCTGCGGTTCAAGAATTAGTGCGTGGTAACGGTACAGAAGTAGCGACAATCGACCCACACAAATCACAAGGTGTTCCTGAGTCTCACGTGATTCGCGATCTACTTGAAGGCCTTGTAAACCAAGATGCAGATGGTAATACCATCCCTGGTGTTGCTGAATCTTGGGAAACTGCAGACAACAAAACATTCACTTTCCACCTACGCAAAGACGCAAAATGGTCTAACGGCGATCCTGTTACGGCCGGTGATTTCGTCTACAGCTTCCAGCGTGCAGTCGATCCTGCAACCGCTTCTCCATACGCTTGGTACATGGAATACACCAAGATGAAGAATGCGAAAGACATCGTTGCTGGTAAAAAAGATAAAAGCGAGCTAGGTGTGAAAGCGGTTGACGACCAGACGTTGGTTGTTGAGCTTGATACTGCAGTACCGTACTTCGTCATGATGATGGGCCACACAACTGTTAAGCCAGTTCACCAAGCTACTGTTGAAAAATTCGGTGATCAGTGGACCAAACCAGAGAACTTTGTAGGTAACGGCGCATATGTTGTTGATAACTGGGTTGTAAACGAACGCTTGGTATTGAAGCGTAACGAGCAATACTGGGACAACGAACACACGACTTTGGATAAAGTTACTTTCCTACCTATCGAAAACCAGGTAGCGGAAATGAACCGTTTCCTCGCGGGTGAAATTAACATCAGTTACGATGTGCCTGTAGAACACTTCAAACGATTGCAGAAAGAACATCCAGAATCACTATCAGTTGTGGGTAACTTGTGTACTTACTACTACCTGTTCAACACCAAGAAAGCACCGTTTGATGATGTACGTGTACGTAAAGCGATCTCTTACGCGATCGATCGTGACATCGTCAGTAACGCAATAATGGGCCAAGGCCAAAAGCCAGCTTACTTCCTAACGCCTGAAATCACAGCAGGCTTCAATCCTGAAATGCCAGCTTACGGTAAGATGACTCAGGAAGAGCGTAACGCCGAAGCTGCCCGTCTTCTAGAAGAAGCAGGTTACGGCAAAGATAACCCACTGAAATTCAACCTTCTTTACAACACTTCAGAGAACCACAAGAAAGTGGCGGTTGCTCTAGGTTCTATGTGGAAGAAGACTCTGGGTCTTGACGTTACGCTAGAAAACCAAGAGTGGAAAACATACCTATCAACTAAAGATTCAGGTAATTTCGAAGTGGCTCGCGCAGGTTGGTGTGGTGACTACAACGAAGCTTCATCATTCCTAACGCTAATGATGAGCAACAACACCACTGGTGGTATTCACTACGATAGCAAAGAATACGACGAGATCATGAACAAAGCATTTGCTTCTACATCAGACGAACAGCGCCAAGCACTATACGCAGAAGCTGAGAAACTGATGGCGAAGGATATGCCAATCGCACCTATCTACCAGTACGTGAAATCACGTCTACTGTCTCCTAAAGTTGGTGGCTTCCCAGCTAACAACGCAGAAGAAAAGATCTACTCAAAAGACTTATACATCACTGAGTAAATCTTAATCAGATAGAATTATAAAAAATTAGGCACTGCATGTGAGAGATCACATGTAGCGCCTATGTTGTGTCCTAAATTTGGACATTTGGTTTTAATTTACACTGTCACAGACTGAAAGAGTGAGTTTATGCTTAAATTCATCGCAAAAAGGATATTTGAGGCGATCCCAACAATGTTGGTTTTGATCACCGTATCTTTCTTTCTCATGCGTTTTGCTCCGGGAAATCCATTCTCGACAGAACGTCCATTACCACCAGAAGTTATGGCTAACATCGAAGCTAAATATGGCCTGGATAAGCCTGTATTCGAGCAATACACGACTTACTTGTTTAACGTTGTCCAAGGTGACTTCGGACCGTCATTCAAGTACCTGGATTACTCAGTTAACGAACTGATTTCTGTTGCGTTACCAGTATCTGCAAAAGTAGGTTTCATTGCCTTCATCTTCACCCTGATCATGGGGGTGACGGTAGGAACAATCGCTGCTTTAAAACAGAATACCTGGGTCGATTACACCATTATGTCAACGGCGATGTTAGGCGTGGTAATGCCTTCATTTGTATTGGCTCCGGCACTGATCTACCTATTCTCCCTTCACTGGCACATTTTCCCAGCAGGTGGCTGGCAAGATGGTGGCTTGAAGTACCTTGTGCTTCCAGTGATCGGTATGTCACTTCTTTACGTTGCCACATTTGCGCGTATCACCCGTGGCTCAATGATCGAGACATTGAACAGTAACTTTATCCGTACCGCGCGAGCTAAAGGTCTAAGCTACCGTTACATCATCCTTAAGCACGCGCTTAAGCCAGCACTACTCCCTGTCGTTTCTTACATGGGGCCTGCATTCGTAGGTATCATCACCGGTTCTGTTGTTATCGAAACCATCTTTGGTCTACCTGGCATTGGTAAACTGTTCGTTAATGCTGCATTTAACCGTGACTACTCGCTTGTAATGGGTGTAACCATTTTGATTGGTTTCCTATTCATTTTATTCAACGCGATTGTCGATATCCTACTTGCAATGATTGACCCTAAAATTCGCTACTAACAGGGAAGTTTGGTTATGTTAACGAAAAAAGAAAACCTAGAAGCGATTGAAAAATTCTCTGAGAACTTAGAGATTGAAGGTCGTAGTCTTTGGCAGGATGCTCGTATTCGCTTTATGCGTAACAAAGCGGCGATGGTGAGTTTATTTATCCTGGCTTTAATGACGTTGGCGGTGATTATACTGCCGATGATCGCCTCACACGCTTTTGATGATACCGATTGGTACGCGATGCACGTTTCACCTAACGCTGACCACTGGTTCGGTACTGACAGCTTAGGTCGCGACTTGTACGTTCGTACACTGATTGGTGGCCGCATCTCCCTAATGGTAGGGGTTATGGGTGCATTCGTAGCAGTATTGATTGGTACGCTTTACGGTGCAGCATCTGGCTTCATTGGCGGTAAAGTTGACCGTATCATGATGCGTATCCTTGAGATCCTATACGCGGTCCCGTTTATGTTCCTAGTTATCGTACTAGTAACCTTCTTCGGCCGTAACATTATTCTTATCTTCGTAGCGATTGGTGCAATTGCATGGCTGGATATGGCACGTATTGTACGTGGTCAAACGCTTAGCCTACGTAGTAAAGAGTTCATCGAAGCGGCACACGTTTGTGGTGTAAGTAACTGGAAGATAATTACTCGCCATATCGTACCGAACGTACTGGGTATCGTAGCGGTTTACTCAACGCTGCTTATCCCTAGCATGATTCTGACTGAATCATTCCTATCGTTCCTTGGTCTTGGAGTTCAGGAACCAATGACAAGTTGGGGCGCACTTCTACAAGAAGGTGCACAGACAATGGAAGTAGCAATCTGGCAGCTGGCATTCCCAGCCGCGTTCATGGTTGTGACTCTGTTCTGCTTCAACTACGTTGGTGACGGTCTGCGCGATGCGCTGGATCCTAAAGACAGATAATTACAGATAGATTAAGGAAGCAACGATGAGCTTATTAGATGTCAAAGATCTGCGCGTCGAGTTTACCACGCAAGATGGTATCGTAACCGCAGTAAACGATTTGAACTTTTCTCTTAACCAAGGTGAAACCTTAGGTATCGTAGGTGAGTCGGGTTCAGGTAAATCTCAGACCGTATTTGCAATCATGGGTCTGCTGGCTAAAAACGGTATCATTTCTGGTAGCGCTAAGTTTGAAGGTAAAGAGATCCTGAACTTGCCTGAAAAAGAACTTAACAAAGTTCGAGCAGAGCAGATCGCGATGATCTTCCAGGACCCAATGACGTCACTAAACCCTTATATGAAGGTGAGTGACCAGCTGATGGAAGTATTGATGCTTCACAAAGGAATGGGCAAAGCGGAAGCATTTGAAGAATCGGTACGTATGCTTGAAGCGGTGAAAATTCCAGAAGCCCGCAAGCGTATTACCATGTACCCGCATGAGTTTTCGGGCGGTATGCGTCAGCGTGTAATGATCGCAATGGCGCTGTTATGTCGCCCTAAACTGTTGATTGCGGATGAACCGACAACGGCACTAGACGTAACCGTTCAGGCGCAGATCATGGATCTGCTTAACGAACTGAAAGACGAGTTTAACACCGCAATTATCATGATCACGCACGATTTGGGGGTTGTTGCGGGATCTTGTGACAAAGTATTGGTGATGTACGCCGGTCGTACAATGGAATATGGAACGGTTGATGAAATCTTCTACAACCCAAGTCACCCATACGCAGAAGGTCTGTTGAAGGCGATTCCTCGCTTAGATACGGAAGGTGAGATCCTGCCAACCATTCCGGGCAACCCACCAAACTTACTTCGCCTACCACCTGGCTGTCCTTATCAGGAACGTTGCCACCGTGTAATGGACCGTTGTAAGCAAGAAGCGCCAATTCTGACACCATTTGGTGATGGTCGTCAGCGCGCCTGTTTTTCTGATTGGGAGGCTTGGAAAAAATGAGTGTAGAGAAATCATTACTACTCGATGTTAAAGAACTTAAAGTTCACTTTAGCATTGCAGCAAAATCAGCATGGCCTTGGTCTAAGCCTTCAAACCTAAAAGCAGTCGATGGTGTTAACGTTCGGCTGTATGAAGGCGAAACGTTAGGTGTTGTAGGTGAATCAGGCTGTGGTAAGTCGACGTTTGCGCGCGCTATCATCGGCTTGGTAGAAGCGACTGACGGCGAAGTGGTGTGGTTGGGTCAAGACCTGACCAAGATGAAAGATGTCCAGCGCCGTGAAACGCGTAAAGAAATCCAAATGATTTTCCAGGATCCTTTGGCGTCACTGAACCCACGTATGACTGTCGGCGACATTATCGCTGAGCCGCTAGAAACCTTTTATCCAGAGCTTTCAAAGCAAGAGGTAAAAGATCGTGTTAAAGAGATGATGGCGAAAGTGGGTCTACTACCAAATGTGATCAACCGTTATCCGCATGAATTCTCTGGTGGTCAGTGTCAGCGTATTGGTATTGCACGTGCGCTTATCTTGAAGCCAAAAATGATCATCTGTGACGAACCGGTATCTGCACTGGATGTGTCGATTCAGGCTCAGGTTGTTAACTTGCTTAAAGAGCTTCAAAAAGAACTTGGCCTATCTTTGGTATTCATTGCACACGATTTGTCTGTGGTAAAACATATCTCTGACCGTGTTCTGGTTATGTATTTGGGTAACGCGGTAGAGCTTGGTGAAGCCGACGCACTATTTGCTGATCCTAAACACCCATATACGCGTGCATTGATGTCGGCGGTACCAATTCCAGATCCGAATATCGAACGTCAAAAGAAAATCCAAATGCTGGAAGGCGATCTTCCTTCGCCAATCAACCCACCATCGGGTTGTGTCTTCCGTACTCGTTGCCCACAAGCAACGGAAGAGTGTGCGAAGACCAAACCGACAATCCAAGGTAACGACGTTCACGCGGTATCTTGTCTACACGTTCAAGTGTAAACCATTCAGCCTGTGACGGGCTTAAGCGCGGCTCTTTAATTAGGGGCGCGCTTTTTTTATGTCTAACCGAACACTTATTCAAATTTCTTGAACGTCATGTCCGACGCTCGGTTGTTTTCTGTTCGTCACGAATCGCTAATATAGAGGAAAATAGAACGAGAGGAGAGCGAAGATGGGTAAATTGGTCGAAGGTGTTTGGCACGACGTCTGGTACGATACGAAATCAAGCGGCGGTAAATTTGTCCGCGAAGACGCGGGTTTTCGTAATTGGATCAAGAATGAGCCGGATGCAGAATTCCAGCCAGAATCTGGTCGTTACCATTTGTATGTTTCTCTTGCTTGCCCGTGGGCGCACCGAACGCTTATTTTCCGAAAACTCAAAAGGCTAGAACCGCATATTGATGTCACGGTTGTCTGCCCTGATATGCTTAGCCAAGGTTGGCAAATGGGCTTACCTGAGCCATTATTTGGCCATACGCGTATGCATCAAGTTTATACCCAAGCTAAGCCAGATTATAGTGGGCGTGTGACCGTTCCTGTCTTATGGGATAAAAATACCAATACGATCGTTTCCAATGAATCTTCCGAGATTATCCGCATGTTCAACTCAGAATTTAATGAGTTGACGGGGAACGAATACGATTACTACCCAGAACATTTACAAGCCTCTATTGATGAGTGGAATGATTTTATCTATCCGAATGTGAATAATGGTGTGTATCGTTGTGGCTTTGCGACCACTCAGGAAGCCTATGAAGAAGCCTTTGATTCACTGTTTTCTGCATTAGATAAAATTGATATGCATCTGGCGACACATCGTTATTTAACCGGTAATCAGATCACCGAGGCTGACTGGCGTCTGTTTACTACATTAGTACGTTTTGATGCTGTGTATGTTGGCCACTTTAAATGTAATAAAAAGCGCATTGCGGATTACACCAATATTCAGGGCTACTTAAAAGAACTCTATCAAGTCGATGGCGTGGCAGAGACGACGGATTTCTACCACATTAAACGTCATTACTATTTCAGTCATACAGGAATCAACCCAACACAGGTTGTTCCAAAAGGCCCTGAGTTAGATTTAGAGTCGTCACACGGGCGTGAGCCACTTTCAAATTAGTCCTGCTGATAAAGCGTCATTTTCTATGGCGCTTTGTTATCTCCTTACCAAAGCTATATGCATTTATACGCCGTTTTATCGGTTATTTCCCCAAGCATCACAGATTATTCCAGTACATGGCATAAACTAATGATATAGAACCGATCTTTTAGCGAGGTGAGGTATGGATATCAGCGAGTTTGCATCTGGCGAGCATCAAATCTGGAATTTGCTTATTGCGCTTCTCTTAGGGGCGATTGTTGGCATTCAGCGTGGTTGGGTGAAGCGCAATAGTGTTGAAGGCAGCCGGGTCGCAGGTATCCGTACTTATTCTTTGGTGGGATTACTTGGTGGTCTGGTTGCAGTTCTTGCTTCTCACTATTCCCCGTTACTGCTCGGCTTTGCGTTGATCGCACTGGTGATTTTGGCTTGCATCGCTTTTTTTGTGAAGCAAAAGAACAGCGGTGATGTCAGTATCACGGGCTTGGTAAGTCTGTTGGTGACGTTCGTTTTAGGCAGTTTAGCGGTGGCTGGCGAAGCAGTACTTGCTGCATCTACGGCTGTAATAACCGCTCTGGTTCTGGATAATAAAAGAGAGCTCCACGAGGCGTTGCAAAAGTTACAAGAGTACGAATTAGATGCAGCTCTGCGCTTACTTCTCATTTCTATTGTTTTACTTCCACTCTTACCTAATAAAACTTATGGGCCATGGAATGCGTTAAACCCTTACGAGATATGGTGGATGGTTGTATTGATCGCCAGTATCTCTTTTGTTGGCTACTTTGCGATTAAAATTGGCGGCGCGAAGCGGGGGATTTTATTTACGTCTGTTTTTGCCGGCCTCAGTTCTTCAACGGCATTGACTCTGCAATTTTCTCATCTGTCACGCGAACAGCCTGCAATTAGCCCGCTGCTGGCAAGTGGCATCTTAATTAGTTGTGGCACCATGTTCCCAAGATTGCTGATCATACTGTCCGTCATTAACCCACCATTAGTGAAAATGCTTTGGCCAATTGTACTGGCAATGATGGCGGCACTTTACTTACCAGCCTGGTGGATATGGAGAAGGAGCCAAATAGAGAAGGTTGAGCAATCGAACAAGCAAAGTAATCCTCTTGCTCTGCAATCTGCTCTCTTTTTTGGTGTTGTACTGGCGGTGATCATGTTGCTCTCGCATGCGCTCTCAGATTGGTTTGGCGCTGCTGGTGTTCTAATGCTTTCAGCGGTATCAGGTATCACTGATGTGGATGCAATTTCATTGGCACTTGGACGTCAAAGTATCCAGTATTTGAGTTTAACTACTGCGGCACTGGGTATCATCATTGCTGCTTCGGTAAATACCATAGTGAAAGTGGCAATGGTGATGGCTTTAGGTGAGAGGAGGTTATGGCACCGAGTCGCGCCAGTGATGATCGGTTGTGTGATTGTCGGTGGGCTGATGTTCGTCGCTATCTCTTAAGTCATTTAATAAACGAACCAACAAAAAGCCCTCAACGAATCGAGGGCTTTGATATCCGGCCAAGCAGAGAAAAGAATTACTTCTGTTCTTGAGTTGCTTGAATTGCTGTTAGAGCGATGGTGTACACGATGTCGTCTACTAGTGCGCCACGAGACAGGTCGTTTACTGGTTTGCGCATACCTTGCAGCATTGGACCGATAGATACTAGGTCTGCTGAACGTTGTACCGCTTTGTAAGTCGTGTTACCCGTGTTTAGGTCTGGGAATACGAATACTGTCGCTTTACCTGCAACTGGAGAGTTTGGTGCTTTAGAAGCAGCAACGTTTTCCATGATAGCCGCGTCGTACTGTAGAGGACCGTCGATGATAAGATCAGGACGTTTCTCTTGAGCCAGTTTGGTTGCTTCACGTACTTTATCAACGTCTGCACCCTTACCAGATTCACCAGTAGAGTAAGAAATCATTGCAACGCGTGGATCGATACCGAATGCAGTTGCAGAATCCGCTGATTGGATCGCGATTTCAGCAAGCTGTTCAGCCGTTGGATCTGGGTTGATTGCACAGTCACCGTAAACCAGTACCTGATCAGGCAGAAGCATGAAGAATACTGAAGAAACGATAGACGCGTTAGGTGCCGTCTTGATGATTTGGAACGGAGGAACGATAGTGTTCGCCGTGGTATGAACCGCGCCAGAAACCAGACCGTCAACTTCGTTGTTCTCAAGCATCATTGTGCCCAGGAATACTGAATCTTGCAGTTTCTCACGAGCAACCACTTCAGTCATACCTTTCGCGCCACGTAGCTCAACCAGACGAGCAACGTAGTTTTCACGAATCGCATCAGCATCGATGATTTGAACGCCAGCGCCTAGCTCAACACCTTGTTGTGCCGCTACGCGACGGATTTCTGCTGGGTTACCCAGAAGCACACATTCTGCAATGCCGCGTTCCGCACAGATAGCTGCTGCTTTCACTGTACGTGGCTCATCACCTTCAGGAAGAACGATACGCTTACCTGCTTTACGAGCAAGCTCTGTTAGCTGGTAACGGAATGCTGGTGGGCTTAGACGACGAGACTTCTGAGTACCTTCAGTCATTGACTCAATCCAGTTGCCATCAATGTGACCCGCAACGTGCTCGTTGATGAACTCGATACGCTCTTTGTCGTCTGCAGGTACTTCAATGCTGAAGCTCTGTAGGTTCAGAGAAGTCTGCCAAGTGTTGCCTTGTGCTTTGAAGATCGGTAGACCCGTTTCGAATGCAGGCTTACACAGACCTTCGATTTCTTGTGGAATGTCGTAACCGCCAGTTAGCAGTACCGCACCGATATCAACACCGTTCATTGCTGCTAGAGAGGCCGCAACGATTACGTCAGGACGGTCTGCAGAAGTAACCAGCAGAGAACCTGGTTTGAAGTGCTCAATCATGTTTGGCAGAGAACGCGCACAGAACGTGATGCTCTTGATGCGACGAGTGTTGATGTCACCTTTGTTGATGATATCAGCATTCAAGTGTTTCGCCATGTCGATCGCACGAGTCGCAATCAGGTCGATGCTCCAAGGCACGCAACCTAGTACACGAATTGGAGAAGTGTTGAAGATTTCCATCACTTTCATTTCGTTTTGCTTCGCGCTGTCTGCATCGTCAAAGATCTCAGACAGGTCAGGGCGAGTACGGCCAGCTTCATCAACAGGTGCGTTTAGCTTGTTGATGATAACGCCAGAGATGTTTTTGTTCTTAGTACCACCGAAGTTAGAACATGCTACTTCGATACGCTCTTTAAGCTGAGCTGGGTTATCCGTGCCAGGTGTTGCCACTAGAACAATTTCAGCACCAAGTGTTGCTGCGATTTCTGCGTTCACCTGGTTAGCGAATGGATGCTTACGAGTTGGTACTAGACCTTCAATTAGAGTTACATCGGCATCTTTATTGATTTGGTTGTAACGCTCAACGATGGTTTCTAGCAGCTCATCCATGTTGTCGTTACCGATCAGGCTTTCAGCAACAGACATCGCCATAGGTTGGCCGATCTTCATATCGCTGTTGTGACCAACGATAGTTGAAGTTAGATCTGGCTGATCGCCACCGCTGCGTGGCTGACAAATCGGCTTGTAGAAAGAAACTTTAACGCCTTTGCGCTCCATAGCGCGAAGAACACCCATGCTTACGCTAGTTAAACCAACACCAGCACTTGCAGGGATAAGCATAATAGTACGAGACATTCGTAGAGTACCTTTGCTATTGGGAGAGATAAAAGCTCAATTCTTATTCCATGATCTTCAAAGAATAGGAGCTGAGCCCCTAAAGAAAGCTCTTTGGAAGAAAAACTGGCTAGCCAATTGGCTAGCCAGTTTATGCATTAAAGACCTGCTAGGCGTGCAGTGTCTTCAGCGATTACAAGCTCTTCGTTAGTAGAGATTACCATTGCTGGGATGCGGCTGTCCGCTGTAGTGATAGTACCTTCGCCGCCGAAACGCGCTTTAAGGTTTGCTTCACTGTCTACTTCGATACCGAAGATACCTAGACGGTTTAGAACCATTTCACGGATAGGGCCAGAGTTCTCGCCGATACCGCCAGTGAAAGTGATCGCATCTAGACGGCCGTCCATTGATGCAGTGTAACCCGCTACGTATTTAGCTAGACGGTGACAGAACACGTCCATTGCACGCGTTGCTTCTTCTTTCTCACCGTAGTTGTCTTCAACGAAACGACAGTCAGAAGTCACTTCAGTCAGACCTAGTAGGCCAGACTCTTTAGTTAGCATCGTGTTGATTTTCTCAACAGAGTAGCCTAGTGCGTCGTGTAGGTGGAAGATGATCGCAGGATCGATGTCACCACAACGAGTACCCATTACCAGACCTTCTAGAGGAGTCAGACCCATAGAAGTATCTACTGATTTACCGTTTTTAACTGCACATACAGACGCGCCGTTACCTAGGTGACAGTTGATGATGTTTACTTCTTCAACTGGCTTGTTCAGTAGACCTGCAACTTCACGAGTGATGAATAGGTGTGAAGTACCGTGCATGCCGTAGCGACGGATGCCGTGCTCTTTGTACAGGTTGTATGGAAGAGCGTATAGGTAAGACTCTTCTGGCATCGTTTGGTGAAATGCAGTATCGAACACAGCAACGTTTTTAAGTGCCGGGAAAGATTTTTGAGCTGCTTTGATACCGATGATGTGTGCTGGGTTATGAAGTGGTGCTAGTGTTGCACAGTCTTCGATACCTTTCAGTACGTCATCAGTGATAAGAGCAGACTGAGTGAACTTCTCGCCGCCGTGTACTACACGGTGACCGATAGCTGCTAGGTTTTCAGAAAGCTCTGGTTTAGAAGCAAGAATAGTTTCTACCATGAACGCTAGTGCTTCTTCGTGAGCTGCACCGTTACCTAGTTGAGCTTCGTGCTTGCCATCAAGTTTCCACTTGATACGAGCTTCAGGAAGGTGAAGACACTCAGCAAGACCTGATAAGTGCTCGTCGCCGTTCTCGGCATCAACTACGGCAAATTTAAGAGAAGAACTACCGCAGTTTAAAACTAAAACTAGCTTAGACATGTATGACTACCTGTTATTCGTCTGATCAAAATCAGTTAAAGAATGAAAAATTAATCACAAGAATAGTCGATACCAGCAAGGGTGCGCACTAATCTTGGTCAAAAATTGTTCTAATTCCATATAAAGATATAGTGATGAGCCCACTCATCACGATGACGCGTTCCTTGCAGATAGTGACCTCAGAGTTGCTTAAATTGTAAATAACGGCAACAATGAGGTTGAGGGCCTGCAAAGGATAGCGATAATGGGCAATGATAACAAAAAAAATTTGAAATAATATTAATTTTCATCAATTTTTTGCACCTTCAGTTGAAACGTTCAACTATTTTTTAGTGAGAGAGTGGTATGAGTAATAAAGTCGGATTAGTCCATAGCCTGAAAGATGGCCAAAATTACATGGAGATCTGGCCGGTTCGTAAAGAGCTGAATGCCGTATTTCCAGAGCAGAGAATCATTAAAGCGACGCGATTTGGCATTAAAGTCATGCCAGCGGTTGCTGCGATCAGCGTCCTGACTCAAATGGCATTTAACAACTATAGTGCTCTGCCTCAATCGATTATCGTTGCCTTATTCGCGATTAGCTTGCCTTTACAGGGTATCTGGTGGTTAGGTACTCGTTCAAATACGACATTGCCACCTTCATTGGCTTCCTGGTATCGAGAGCTACACCAAAAAATAGTTGAGAGTGGTTTTGCATTAGAGCCTATAAAGACAAAGCCTCGTTACAAAGAGTTGGCGTTAATCCTAAATCGTGCTTTCCGTCAGTTAGATAAATCTTCGCTAGAGCGTTGGTTCTAAAGTCGCCAGGAATTTCGAAGATTAAGAAAATGGAGTGTGTGCAGACCACTCCATTTTTTGTACTTCATGTTCATCAATAGACGTCATGCTCCACTTGTTTTTGTTCCTTTTCCGTCCCCCTGATAAACATTTTTCTCTTTATCGCTGTTTTTGAGGGACAGGATTTCTATCCCGCGATCACAAATGTTGTTTTACTGTTAAATGTTTCTTTTCTTTACTGGGACTTAGTAGTAATAATAAAAATAAGATGCACAAGAAGTGCACAGCGATTTTTATTACAAACACAACAAAAACGCCTTCCCATTTTTGGGCTTGCGAGCGTACACCAAAAGGTGAAGGTTCGCAGAACAAGGACGAAGACACATCAAGGAGTTATGATGATAACGAAACGTTTACTAGCCACCGCTATTTTATCAGCGACCGCCGTTCTTTCTTCTGCTGGTGCTATTGCGAATACAGCGACAGTTGCGGTCTCACAGATTGTAGAACACCCGGCATTAGATGCTGCCCGTCAGGGACTCTTAGACGGCTTGAAGGCAAAAGGGTATGAACAGGGTAAAAACCTAGAGTTTGACTACAAAACGGCACAAGGTAACCCTGCTATCGCGGTTCAGATTGCTCGCCAGTTTGTTGGTGAAAGCCCGGATGTGTTAGTCGGTATCGCGACGCCATCTGCACAAGCTCTCGTCTCCGCAACGCGCTCAATCCCCGTTGTTTTTACCGCGGTAACGGACCCAGTTGGTGCAAAACTGGTAAAAACCATGGAACAGCCTGGTCAGAATGTGACTGGACTTTCTGATTTGTCTCCAGTTGCCCAGCATGTTGAGCTTATCCAGGAAATCCTGCCTCAAGTGAAAAGTATTGGTGTGGTCTTCAATCCAGGTGAAGCCAATGCGGTAACCTTGGTCGAACTTCTAAAAGTGAGCGCAGCAGCGAAAGGGATTGAAGTTGTAGAAGCAACGGCTCTGAAAAGTGCCGACGTGCAATCCGCGACTCAGGCTATTTCTGCAAAATCTGACATCATTTACGCACCGACAGACAATACAGTAGCCAGTGCAATTGAAGGTATGATCGTTGCTGCGAATCAGTCTAAGACGCCAGTATTTGGTGGTGCGACATCTTATGTTGAAAAAGGTGCTATCGCAGGCCTTGGCTTTGATTACTACCAAGTAGGTGTTCAAACCGCTGATTATGTCGCGGCGATTCTTGATGGCCAGGAACCGGGCAAACTAGACGTAAAAGTCGCAACAGGTTCTGACTTGGTGATCAATCAAGATGCTGCTTCTAAGCTAGGTATCCAAATACCGAGTTCAGTCGTAGAACGTGCAACAAGCATGCAATAAGTCGCTTTTTTGGGGCGTATTCGACTCATTCGAGCAAGTTAACCGCATTGGCGAAAGTAATAAGTCATGTCATTGGCTTATTACTTTTACCAAGAATGTTTAAACCTCTGAGTGAAGCAAAACTTTGTTCGAATAAACTTGAGCTTGAGTTGATAAGTTCGTCCTGACTGAAGTGAGAAGTCTTACTTTCAGATCCCGATATTGATCTGAACATGCAGAAAGGAGCCGTTTTATGTCTGCATTTGCATTTTTTGGCGCTCTTGAGATTGGCCTGATTTATGGGCTGGTTGCTTTGGGCGTATACCTCACGTTTCGTGTACTCGATTTTCCCGATCTAAGTGTTGATGGCAGTTTCCCTATGGGGGCTGCAGTTGCCGCAACAGCAATTGTTGCTGGTATTAACCCTTGGGTCGCCACAGGAATGGCGATTATAGCCGGTGCTATGACGGGCTGGGTTACCGCGTTTCTGGCTGTCCGTTGCGGTATCTTGCACCTGTTAGCCTCAATTCTCACCATGATTGCTGCCTTTTCCATCAATATTCGTATTATGGGTAAGCCCAATATGGCGTTACTCGGAGAGGATACGATCCTGACACCGTTTGAAGCGATGGGCGACTCAATGTTCGTTCGTCCGCTTGTGGTTGGGGTGTTAGTTCTATTATCTGCATTTTTTGTGGTTCGTTTGCTTAACAGTGACTTTGGCCTTGGTCTAAGAGCAACGGGTGTCAATGCCCGAATGGTTTCTGCTCAAGGTGCCAGCACAGGTTTTTACACCTTCTTTGGCTTGGCACTATCCAATGGTTTCGTTGGCTTTGCCGGCGCACTGTTTGCACAGACTAACAGCTTTGCAGACGTAACATCAGGGGTTGGCACCATTGTGGTCGGCTTAGCTGCGGTGATTTTGGGTCAGACCTTGATCCCTGGGCGCAAGATTTGGGTGGCGGTGTTAGCCGTTATCGTTGGCTCGGTACTGTATCGCCTTGCCGTCGCGTTTGCTTTGAGTTCTGGAATGTTTGGCTTGCAGGCATCCGATCTAAACCTTGTTACTGCTGTGCTGGTTGCGGTCGCATTGATAGCACCAAAACTTAAACAGCGCATGAAAGCGAAACAACGAGTTTCAGATGCTAAACAGGTAGCATCTAAAAAAGATTCAGGGGAGACATTATGATTGAACTCAATAATATCCAAGTGACGTTCAACCCTGGAACGATTCTGGAGAACCGAGCGCTAAAAGGGGTATCTCTAGAGGTACCTGAACATCAGTTTCTTACCGTCATTGGTTCTAACGGTGCCGGTAAATCGACGTTACTTGGCGCTACAACGGGGGAAACCCCGATGATTGGCGGTCAAGTGATCATTGATGGTAAAGACGTGACCCGACAAACTGTGGCTCAGCGTGCCACTCAGTGCGCGCGGGTTTTTCAGGACCCATTGGCTGGTACTTGTGGTGAATTAACCATAGAAGAAAACATGGCACTGGCTTACATGCGTGGTAAAAAGCGTGGCTGGAGACTGGCACTCTCATCCCAGCGCCGAAAGTTGTTTCAAGACCGAATCAGTATTCTTGGTTTGGGGTTAGAAGACAGGCTGGGGGATAGCATTGGCTTGTTGTCCGGTGGTCAACGACAAGCGGTGAGTTTGGTAATGGCAACCTTGTCGGAAAGTAAGCTGCTGCTACTCGATGAACACACGGCGGCGCTTGACCCGCGTATGGCGGCTTTTGTTATAGATCTGACCAAACGTATTGTGAACGAGTTTAATTTAACCGTGATGATGGTTACCCACTCAATGAAAGATGCATTGGCTTGTGGCGACAGAACCGTAATGCTTCATCAGGGGGAAATTGTGCTGGATGTAGCAGGGGAACAAAGAGCAAATATGCAGGTACCAGACTTGCTGGAAATGTTCTCGAAAGTGCGTGGTGAAGAACTGTCCGACGATAGTTTGTTACTCAATTAGCCAGTACAGTACGTTACCTAACTTCGATTACGGTTAACGATGCCGACCAAGCGTGATCCTCCTTGAGAAACGTGACTAACGGACCGTTTCACAAGGAGGATTTTTATTCTTGCTATAGTAAAGTCATCGCATATGCCCGCTACAGGAATATCTGCTATGACCCCTCCATTCATTTTCCACAGTCAGACGTTGGATGGTCTTTCTTTCAACGAAGACGCTATAACGGTCACGCTAAAGACGGAGAGCCTGGATTTTGATCGTGTTTATGTTCGTTCCGAGCCTGATAACGAAGAATATCTGACTGAAATGCATCCAGCGGGTACTTCAGGAGAACTTAAACTCTGGAAAGCAACCTTTGCCCCAAATAAAGATCGAGATGTCACTCACTACGTATTTAAGCTCGTTGTGGGCGAGCAGCAGTTCTGGCTGGATGGAAGGGACGTACAATCGCGCATTCCACCAAAAGAGTTTCACTTTAAATTAAATGTGAATAACCAGCCACCTACATGGGTGCAACAGCAGATCTTCTACCAAATTTTTCCAGACCGTTTTGCTCCAAGTAAGGATGAAAAATCGATTCGACAAGCCTATGGCGAATACAATCCTGAAGCGATAGTAAAGTCATGGGGTGAAGCGGTTGGGGAGCACCAGAATACCGGAGCCAAGGAGTTTTTTGGTGGCGACCTGAACGGCGTTGAGCAGAAGCTCGATTATCTTGAAAATCTGGGCGTGACAGCTTTGTATTTCAATCCGGTCTTCCGCTCTCCGAGTAACCATAAATACGACACCACTGACTATTTCAACATAGACCCAATGTTTGGAAGCAATGAGCAGTTTGCTCAGTTGTGCAACAAGATACGTTCTAAGCAAATGAAAATTGTTTTGGATGCAGTGTTTAATCACACGTCGGTTCACCATCCTTGGTTCGATGTAAAAATGCAAGGGGATGGGGCTTACGGCAATCTGGAATCCAAGTATCGCAACTACTACTTCTTTGACGATGACAGCAACAACTACATTGGCTGGAAAGGTATCAGCAGTTTACCTGTGTTGAACTTCGAAAACAAAGAGGTGCGGGATTACATTTATCAAGGCAAACACGCGGTGATCAAACACTGGCTAAAAGCCCCTTACTCTGTTGATGGCTGGCGCTTTGATGTGATTCATATGCTCGGAGAGGGAGAAGGGGCAAAAAATAACGCTCATTACGTCGAAGCGTTCCGTAAAGCAACAAAGTCGGTGAACCCTAATGCCTATGTCCTTGGAGAACATTTTTTTGAGGCAACTCAGTGGCTACAGGGTGGTCAAGAAGATGGAGCAATGAATTATTACGGCTTTGCTCATCCCGTAAGAGCATTTATTGCCAAGCAAGATATCATGTACGACCCTATCCAGATCAATGCATTAGAGTTTAAAGAGTGGTTAGATGAAGCAAGAGCGAAGATTCCTTTTGCCAACCAGTTATCTCAACTCAATCAACTTGATAGTCATGATACGGCCCGATTCATCACTCTTGTAAGCCGTAGCGAAGACAAAATTCATATCGCGCTGACTTTGTTAATGACTTATGTCGGTACACCTTGCCTTTATTACGGCAGCGAAGTTGGATTGGAAGGTGGGTTAGATCCTGATAACCGACGTTGTTTCCCTTGGCATGAAGTGGCGAACTCTGAATGGTTGGGTATTTATCGACGTTGGATAGAGATTCGTAAAAAGTTCAAATGCCTACAATCCGGCAGTATTCAATGGCTTTATTGCCATAATAACGCGTTTGTATATGCGAGACAGTTGCAAGAGGAAGCGGTCATTGTTGCAATAAACATGAGCGATAAAGAGTGCCGCATTGAGTTACCACTATGGCAATTAGGCCTGAGTCCTAAAAGCTTGTATAACTTATGGGATAGCAATGAGGTTATTGATTATAAGAATAATTTTAGTGTCAATCTTCGAGGGAAAAGTGGCAAAGTATGGCGAGTAAAGTGACACTACCGTTTGCTATTCGTGCATAGTTTGGATATAAAAAGGGCGAATTGTCACCCTTTTGAATGTTTGAATACTTAAGCCACTTTTGATGTCGCTGACACCAATTCATCGCGATATCGTTGAATATGTTCAACGATGGGTGCGGCTTTATTAAAGGTGCGGATTTCACGGAACAAATCTTGTGCTTCTGGGTAAGATTGACGCAAATAAGCGAACCATTGTTTCACTCGGTTCGGGTAGTACAGCCCTTTGTCGCCTTTTATTTCGAACTTAGAGTAGTAAATCAGCAATTCAACCACTTCCGGCCAAGACATAGGCTGGTGGTTGTGTTTCACCATGTTGCCTAAATTTGGAATGTTAAACGCACCTCGACAAACCATCAATGAGTCAACACCTGTGGTTTCAATGCAGCGTTGGCCGTCTTCGTGGTTCCAGATTTCACCATTGGCAATTAATGGAATAGAGAATCGCTCGCGGATCTTCGTAATGTATTCCCATTTGATCTCTGATGCTTTATAGCCGCCTTGTTTTGTACGAGCGTGGACCGTCAATTCATTTGCACCGGCCGACTGGATCGCATCGACAATTTCAAAGCAGTCTTCAGGATTTTCCCAACCCAGACGGATTTTCGCGCTCACCGGGATGTTTTCAGGAACGGCTTCTCTACAAGCTTTTACGACTTGGTGAACTAACTCTGGATGTTGTAGAAGTGCTGCGCCACCTTTGCTTTTGTTCACCATTTTTGCAGGGCAACCAAAGTTGATGTCGATACCGCGAGCGCCAAGTTCAGCAGCTTTGATAGCGTTCTCTGCCATCCAGTTTGGTTCTTGACCTAACAATTGCACATGTACTGGTACACCAGATTCGGTTTGGGAGCCTTGCAGAAGCTCAGGACACAAACGATGGAATACGTGATCCGGTAATAACTGGTCGATAACTCGAACGAATTCAGTAACGCAGAGATCATAGTCGTTTATTTCGGTCAAAATTTGGCGCATCAGATGGTCTAAAACGCCTTCCATTGGGCCTAATACAACTCGCATAGTTTGCCTAGTACAGTTTGGTGATAAAAGGAGGGCGATTGTAGCGATGTAAGCCTAGTTTGTCATTAAAAGACTCGAAGCGCGCAAACTTATCAAACCGGTATGCCGAGGTTACTTGAGTTAAAGCTCTGGGGTATAATGCCGGCAAATTTATGGGAAACCAGATGTCATGCAATATACATTGATTGAGAAGGGTGAGGTTCAACTAGATGAATCTTCACTGTTTATTGAAGGGGCGGTGTTAGCTGCAAACCTGACCACTAAGCCTTTGGCTCCAGAAACTTGGTTAGAGCCGCTATTCGGGGCTGACTTTAAAGCCATTCAACCAGCTGTTGAAGAGCAAATTCACAAGCAGCACAATCGTATTTTACGTAACGAGTATTCAGCACTCGCTCTGACAGACAATAACCCCGAGCAACTGGCTGATTTCGCGGAAGGATTTATGTCGGTTTGGCCGATGATTGAAGAACAGTGGCAAGGTACTGAGCTCAATGACGGCTTACAGCGCATGCTACAAGCTTTGCTCACGACGATGATGCTAGCGATCGATGAATCAGCGACTCAACAACACATGCGAGATGCGGGTATTGAGAACCCACCGGCACTGAGTGATTTGATTGATCAACTTGACTTGATGATCAGTGAGGCGGCATTGGGTGCAGACGAGCTCATGGTTGGAAACAAAGCAAAGAGTCTCAATCCATTTAAAGGTGTGGGCCGTAACGATCCTTGTCCATGCGAAAGTGGTAAAAAATTCAAGCAGTGTTGCGGTAAATAGTCAGCGTTCTGCTGGTTTTATACTAAAGATTGTGTAAAGTCGGCCACGAGGTCAATGCCAATCGTTTAATGATCTTATCCGAGTCATTCCAGCGAGCCCTAGCGAGACTAGGAATCTAATAGCAGCGCGCTGAGCAGCTAATGAAATAACTTTGGCCATAAAGTGCTCGGAAGTTAGATCCTGAATCACGCTCCTTCGTCGCTGTTCAGGAAGACGGGAGACTTAAACATGCCATTCGCTGTTAAGCGAATGGCATTAACCATGGGGTCTACTTTATTGACTCTAAGTTTAGAAAACTGGGAAGTTTAAAGAATAGGGTTCTTACGTCTTGCTGGGAAAAACTGAGCAATCACGACCAGAGCGAGAAAGACCAGATTACCCGCAAAAATGACCACTAACCACTGTGGCATCGATAGTGTGAAGAACTGCCACACAATCTCGGAACAATCTCCATAGGCTTCGAATAACCACGGCGCCCACTGGTTTAGCGGTGCCCAGCTTGGGAAAGTCACGAAGACATCACAAGTCGCAAATGGCGATGGGTTGAACTGATAATCGACGTGCTGTAGCGCAAGCAACAAGCCTTTGTAGGCACTAAGTCCCCAAGTGATCAGACCTAGCCATCGGAAGAGTGGGTTACTCGGTGAAATAAATCCGATAATTGCAGCTCCGCCAATGCCCAGCATAGCCACACGTTCGTAAATACACATTACACACGGCGCCAACATCATCACATGCTGAAAGTAGAGGGCACATGCTTCAAAGAAAATGATAAACAAGAGAAGAAGCATCCAAGATAAGCGCCCCTTGGAAAACTGATTGAGTGATCTAAAAATATTCACGGTTTCGATCCTGTCTGAAAAATAAAAAGCTCTGATTACTCAGAGCTTTTTATCGTGTATAAGTTTCTTAATCAACTTAAAAATTAATGTCCACCAGATACTGCTGGAGTTAAATCAACATTATGCAGAGATATCCAACCCGCTTCGTAGAAAGACGCGGTTGCTGGTTCTAAGAAGAACATAATCCCCATCAGACCTACAATTGCTAACACTACGGTATAAGGTAATGCCATGATCACCATTCGACCATAAGAAAGGCGAATAAGTGGTGCAAGTGCTGAAGTCAGCAAGAATAGAAACGCTGCTTGTCCGTTTGGCGTTGCAACTGAAGGCAGGTTAGTACCAGTGTTGATAGCCACAGCGAGCAAATCGAACTGCTCACGAGTAATCAAGCCTTCAACAAGAGCGGTTTTCACTTCGTTTATGTAAACCGTACCAACAAACACGTTGTCTGAAACCATGGATAGCAAACCGTTTGCGACATAGAACAGAGCAAGCTGGGTTCCTTTGTCTTCAACAGCAAGTACGGCATCAATAACCGGTTTAAATAGCTCTTGGTCGATGATGACAGCAACAACGGAGAAGAACACCGCAAGTAGAGAGGTAAACGGTAGCGCTTCTTCAAACGCTTTACCCATCGAGTGTTCGTCGATAACACCAGTAAATGACGTTGCTAGAATAATCACTGAAAGACCAATCAGGCCAACTGCTGCTAGGTGTAGTGCGAGAGCTACAATTAACCATACCGCGATAAAACCCTGAACCCAAAGTTTCGCGACATCTTGATTGGTACGAGTTTTACGCTCTTCGCGATCGTAGTCCACAAGAATTTGGCGAACATTGTTTGGCAGTTTTGAGCCGTAACCAAAGACTTTTAGTTTCTCTACCAGTGCACAAGTAATCAAGCCACAGAATAGTACTGGTAACGTCACTGGTGACATACGGATCAGGAATTCGCCGAAAAACCAGCCTGCCTGGTCAGCAATTATCAGGTTTTGGGGCTCACCAACCATTGTGGTTACACCACCCAGAGCTGTACCCACACCAGCATGCATGAGTAATGAACGTAAGAATGCGCGGTAGTTTTCTAGGTCATCACGAGTCAATTCGGTGATGGTGTCATCTTGTGTGTGGTCGTGGTCACCTAGAGGGCTACCTGACGCAACTTTGTGGTAAATCGAGTAGAAGCCCACTGCTACGCTGATAACAACAGCAATAACCGTCAATGCATCCAAGAATGCGGATAAAAAGGCCGCAGCAAAACAGAATGCAAGTGACAGTAACGTTTTTGAGCGAATACCAAGTAATATTTTGGTAAAAATAAACAGCAGAAGGTGTTTCATGAAGTAGATGCCAGCGACCATGAATATTAGAAGTAGCAACACTTCAATATTTGCTACCAATTCATGCTTCACTTGTGCAGGGCTAGTCATCCCAATTGCAATCGCTTCTATTGCGAGTAAACCACCGGGCTGTAATGGATAGCATTTTAATGCCATTGCTAGTGTGAAAATAAATTCCGCGACCAGCAACCAGCCAGCAACAAATGGACTGATAAAAAAGAATACAAGAGGGTTAATTATTAAGAAGGCTATAATGGCAACTTTGTACCAATCAGGCGCTTTACCTAGAAAGTTCTTGATAAAAGCGTTTCCGAGCGATATCGGCATGATAAATCTCTTTATAATAAATTTATGAATAGACACTACAAAATAGTGCATAAGTACTTGTTTGTTTGACTTATTAGCTAGTCTTTTAAAACAGTAACTTAGTAAAACAACAATCCTTTGTTTTATTGTAGTCTTGCCAAGTTACTTCCTTTGAACTTAAGCACCGCTCATTTTCGACCGCAAACTCTACACGCAGGTTTTTATTAGTCAATAACCAAGAGTAAGGCTTCTGACTTAAACGACTTTTTAGGTAAGCACGCGATCAAACGTGCGGCAGTATATCATGAAAGTTTTAGAAAACTCCTTTTGGAATTCTAAATGATGACTAGATACGAAAAAATATAATTTAACTCAGAAATTTGTTGAGTGAAGGCAAATTAATTTTTCATATTTTAAATATGAAAGTGTGACCAAAGTTTCGTTATTTTACGGGAAATTATGTTCACACTTTTAAAGTAAAATGTTGGTTTTACTTGTTAGACAGAGGTTATTAGTGATTCATTATTGAGACTCGATGTGGAGTTTTTGCTCTATATGCGGGTGTTTCAAATATTGTCCGTTAGTTTTCTCAAACCGTTAACTAGTGGTATGATGAGTAGTATCGACCCTCAAAAATCAATATTGGATAAAACGTAGAATGGTCATAAAGGCGAAAAGCCCTGCTGGATTTGCAGAAAAGTACATTATCGAGAGCATTTGGAACGGTCGTTTTCCTCCAGGCTCAATTTTACCTGCTGAGCGCGAGCTGTCTGAACTGATCGGTGTTACGCGTACGACGTTGCGAGAGGTTCTTCAACGATTAGCGCGTGATGGATGGTTGACTATCCAGCATGGCAAACCAACAAAAGTAAACCAATTCATGGAGACGTCAGGTCTGCATATTTTGGATACGCTGATGACATTAGATGTTGATAATGCGACGAATATTGTCGAAGATCTGCTTGCAGCACGTACCAATATCAGTCCAATCTTCATGCGCTATGCGTTCAAAGTAAATAAAGAAAGCTCTGAGCGAACCATCAAGAACGTGATTGAATCTTGTGAAGCGCTTATGAATGCTACTTCTTGGGATGAGTTTATTGCTTCTTCTCCTTACGCAGAGAAAGTAGTGCAAAACGTTAAAGAGGAAAACGAAAAAGACGAAGCGAAGCGAGAAGAGATCCTTATCGCTAAAACGTTTAACTTTTACGATTACATGCTGTTCCAACGTTTAGCATTCCATTCTGGTAATCAGATTTATGGTCTTATCTTTAATGGCTTGAAAAAGCTGTATGATCGTGTTGGCAGCTACTACTTCTCAAATCCGGCTTCTCGCGAGTTGGCGTTAAAATTTTACCGTCAGCTTCTGGAAACGTGTGAAAATGCTGAGCGTGATCAACTTCCTGTGGTCATTCGCCACTATGGTATCGAAAGCGCGTTGATCTGGAATGAGATGAAGAAGCAGTTGCCTACTAGCTTTACAGAAGATGATAGCTAAGTTTAATATTTGTTCATTCATATAAAAAAACCGCAGACAAAAATCTGCGGTTTTTTATTGTTTTTCTTAATCGTTAGGGGGTTACGCTAATGTGAGTCTGGGTAAAGGCAAATAAAGCGTTTCAACAATTGTAGAAAGCACATGGTCATAAGTATTAAAAATAGTTAAAGATAAGTCTGAGGTAATATCGTAGAGCTGTTCTTCTGTTAGTCCTGTGACTCTGCCTTCAACGTAGTCGTGTAGCGTCTGTATCGAGCGCACTGCGACTGGCGAAGCTATACTGAGCGGGGCGATGACAGCCAATTGATTGAGCTTACGAAGCATAATAGCTGCTGTGTTCTTTAAGCGTTCCTGATCGTACTCATCATCGAAGTCTCTGATGCAAATACGTAGCTGAGTGAGTGTCTCTAGGTTGTCTATGATGGCCTGCCAGCTAATATGGTATTCATCATGGAGTTCATCTCTTTGTTCGATAGCTAGCCAAGCGATAGTAACCTCATCCATTAAAAACAGGCAGTGACGGATTAGCTTACCATGTTCCATCTGATTGCGAGCCACACTGTTTTCTTTCCACTGCTCCAGCATTTTGCTTACATTTATCTGTAAGACTCGATACATAGGCTTGTTTTCTGAACGCGATGATTCAACAAGAAGATGCAATTTTTGCGTCAAAATCTGATTGAGCTCCTCTATTTCTTGTGCTTTATTTTTTTTGAATTGAATAGAGTAGTGCGTCGCAGCTCTGTGACGACGAAGTAGGTGTACTACATCACGTAGTAGTGTGAGCAACTGATATTTACTCGCATGCTGTTGCTCTCTTTTTGAGGAAAGGTGATAAATGCCCGCGAGAATTACTATAGACAGTAATGTCGAAATCAAAACAAACATGACTAACTCCTTGTTAGTTCTTAAGCCCTAGCTAAGATAGTCATGCAATAATTATTCCCAATCTGTTTTATATATAAACAGGGACTCATAGACCTAAATGGGTGGCTTTGCTCGTTTTTGGTGCGATAAATGCACTAGATTGTGAAATTGATCAAAAAATCCCCACCATGTTGGCGGGGATTCTGTGAAGCAAGTCTAACTCGGTAATGGCTAGGTTACATTACGCGCATACCAGGTTGAGCACCTTCGTGTGGCTCAAGGATCCATAGGTCACTGCCACCAGGGCCAGCTGCTAGGATCATGCCTTCAGACATACCAAACTTCATTTTACGCGGTTTTAGGTTAGCGACCATTACGGTTAGCTTGCCTTCTAGCTCTTCAGGTTTGTACGCTGACTTGATGCCAGAGAACACTTGACGAGTTTCACCACCAATATCCAATTGGAACTTAAGCAGTTTGTTTGCTTTTGGCACTTCTTCACAAGAGATGATGCGAGCGATACGCATATCTACTGCAGCAAAAGCGTCGAACTCAATCTCTTCAGCGATAGGATCTTTGTCTAGCTCAGTTTGGCGAGCCTTGTTCTTTTCCGCTTCAGCTTTCTCTTTCGCCGCCATTTCTGCCGCCGCATCTTCTTTTGACGCTTCGATCATCGCTTCGATGTTCTTAGGATCAATACGGTTGAACAGTGCTTTGAACTTAGTGATTTCGTGGTCTGTTAGTGGCGCAGCGATGTTTTCCCAAGTCAGCTCTTGGTTTAGGAACGCTTCAGTACGTGCTGCAAGCGCTGGCATGACTGGTTTTAGGTAAGTCATTAATACGCGGAACAGGTTGATACCGACAGAACAGATATCTTGCAGTTGCTGATCTTTGCCTTCTTCTTTTGCTACAACCCACGGTGCTTTTTCGTCAACGTATTGGTTAGCTTTGTCTGCCAATGCAGTGATTTCGCGGATTGCACGACCAAATTCACGCGTCTCGTAAAGCTCAGCGATACGGTCAGCCGCAGCAACGAACTCGTTGTACAGCTCTGGCTCTGCAAAGTTGTCAGACAGCTTGCCTTCAAAACGTTTTGCGATGAAGCCAGCGTTACGTGATGCCAGGTTAACGATCTTGTTCACAACGTCAGCGTTGACGCGCTGAGTGAAGTCTTCAAGGTTAAGGTCCAGGTCATCGATACGGCTGTTTAGCTTCGCCGCATAGTAGTAACGTAAACATTCTGGGTCTAGGTGATCTAGGTACGTGCTCGCTTTGACGAAGGTACCTTTAGACTTAGACATTTTCGCGCCGTTTACCGTTACATAACCGTGTACGAATACGTTGTTCGGCTTGCGGAAGCCAGAACCTTCTAGCATTGCTGGCCAGAATAGGCTGTGGAAGTAAACGATGTCTTTACCGATGAAGTGGTAAAGTTCAGTAGAGCTGTCTTTATTCCAGTATTCGTCAAAGTCTAGGTCGTCGCGCTTGTCACATAGGTTTTTGAAAGAACCCATGTAGCCGATAGGTGCGTCTAGCCATACGTAGAAGAACTTGTTCTTTTCACCTGGGATTTCGAAACCAAAGTAAGGCGCATCACGTGAGATATCCCATTGTTGCAGACCAGATTCAAACCACTCTTGCATCTTGTTCGCGGTTTCCGCTTGCAGAGAGCCAGAGCGAGTCCACTCTTTTAGCATGCTTTCAAACTGAGGCAAGTCGAAGAAGAAGTGCTCAGAATCTTTCATTACTGGCGTCGCACCAGAAACGGCAGATTTAGGATTGATCAGTTCTGTCGGGCTGTAGGTCTCACCACAGTTGTCACAGTTGTCACCGTACTGGTCTTCAGACTTACATTTCGGGCAGGTGCCTTTTACGAAACGGTCCGGTAGGAACATCTCTTTTTCTGGGTCGAACAACTGAGAAATCGTGCGGCTAGAAATAAAGCCGTTTTTCTTAAGTTCCAGGTAGATATGCGAAGCCAGTTCGCGGTTCTCTTCTGAGTGCGTGCTGTGGTAGTTATCAAAGCTGATATCAAAGCCAGCAAAGTCTTTTTGGTGCTCTTCGCTAACGGCAGCAATCATCTCTTCAGGAGTAATACCCATCTGTTGCGCTTTAAGCATGATTGGCGTGCCGTGAGCATCGTCAGCACAGATGAAGTTTACAGTGTTGCCGCGTAGGCGTTGGTAACGAACCCAAATGTCCGCTTGGATATGCTCAAGCATATGGCCAAGGTGGATCGAACCGTTAGCGTACGGAAGGGCACAAGTTACCAGCATTTTTCTTGAAGAAAGAGGTCTTGGATCGTTTGCCATACTTAATATTCGCTTTTCTTGATAGGTATAAAGATTTTTGATGGATAATACTACCCCATGAGCTCACTAACTCCAAGGTGTCAAACTGCGGAATGCCTTAGTTTTTTTGGGGTTCTGATTACGCTAGGTCGGTGGTAGCATGGGACTCAAAAGGAGGGCGTATGCATCAGTTCACTTCAAAACAAGATTTTTGTGATTGGTTTAATCAATTTCAACACCCACTGCTGGTGGATAATTGGTCAGATATTAGTGGTGTCGTAACGATAACAGCACAAGGTGGTGTTGATATTACTTTGCCATTTGCAAGTAATGATCTTAAAACGTCGCTACACCAATGGGTTACGCAGCAGCAAAGCTCCGGCGCTGTGCCTGAGTTTGCGTTTCAAATTGAATTGAGCGTTAAGGCTCTGGAAACGCATGTGACCAATAGTGTTAAAGGGGTAAAAAACATTATTGCGGTCAGCTCGGCGAAGGGCGGCGTAGGTAAGTCAACCACTGCTGTTAACTTAGCGTTGGCTATCGCGCAATCTGGTGCAAAAGTTGGTCTGCTGGATGCGGACATCTATGGCCCTTCGGTCCCTATGATGCTTGGCCAGGAAGATGCTAAACCAGAAGTCCGTGATTCAAAATGGATGGAGCCTATTTTGGCTCATGGGATCTATACTCATTCTATTGGTTATCTGGTGGACAAGTCTGAAGCGGCGATTTGGCGTGGTCCTATGGCTTCGAAAGCGTTGTCTCAATTGCTTACCGAGACCGACTGGCCTGAGTTGGACTACTTGGTTATCGACATGCCGCCAGGTACCGGGGATATACAGCTTACGTTGTCACAGCAAATTCCAGTAACAGGAACAGTATTGGTGACGACACCACAAGACCTGGCATTGGCTGATGCACGTAAAGGTGCAGCAATGTTTAACAAAGTGAATGTGCCAGTTGTGGGTGTGGTAGAAAATATGAGTTATCACATCTGTAGCCAATGTGGTGCGACTGAGCATATCTTTGGAATGGGTGGGGCTGAGAAAATGTGTCAGGAGTTTGGTTTAGCGCTGTTAGGTCAAATCCCATTGCATATCTCGATGCGAGAAGACATTGATGCTGGGGTCCCAACGGTGGCGAGAAGACCAGACAGTGAGCATGCTGGCTATTATAAACAGCTAGCAGATCGTGTATGCAGCACGATGTATTGGCAGGGCAAAGCCAAGCCAGATGCAATCAGTTTTACAATGGTGAATTAATTCTTAACTAAGTTTGTTAAGTTTTGTGGTTGAAAGTTGCGCATTTTAACGTTTGCCCGGAGGTTAATCCTTCGGGTCGTTAGAAACTTACAACTAAACTCCAATTCCAGCTAGTAACTAAGAGGTGAACTCCCTATAATCACGCGGTTTACCTTTTTATGTCACTAGAAATCATCATCGGGTGCAAATTAATGTCTGATAATAATCATTGCGTCATCGTAGGTATTGCTGGCGCTTCTGCTTCTGGAAAAAGTCTGATCGCGAGCACCATTTACAATGAGCTTCGCGAAAAAGTAGGCGATCATCAAATCGGTGTCATCACGGAAGATTGCTACTACAACGACCAAAGCCACCTAAGCATGGAAGATCGAGTAAAGACTAACTACGACCACCCGAGTGCGTTAGACCACGATCTGCTGTGTGAGCACCTCGAAAAGTTAGTTCGCGGTGAAGCAGTAGAAGTACCTGAGTACAGCTACACTGAGCACACCAGAACAAGTCACACTACTACATTGACGCCTAAAAAGGTCATTATTCTAGAAGGCATTCTTCTTCTTACTGATCCTCGATTACGTGACCTAATGCATGCGACCGTATTTATGGATACGCCGTTAGATATCTGTCTGCTTCGTCGTGTTAAGCGCGATGTTGAAGAGCGTGGTCGAACAATGGAATCCGTTCTGAAGCAATATCAACAGACAGTGCGTCCGATGTTCATGCAGTTTATCGAACCTTCTAAGCAATATGCGGATATCATTGTTCCTCGTGGTGGTAAAAACCGCATCGCGATTGACGTACTTAAAGCTCATATTGCAAGACTTTTGAAAGCATAAGCCTCTAAACAGCTATATCGCTTTATTTTTGTAAAAAGAAGTGGCACCTTAGGTGTTACTTCTTTTTTTTGTTTTTAAATTAATCAGTTGCACTACAATAAAGGATAAATTAACGCTTTCATGGAACTGTCAGCGATAGAACAAATCAACTATTATGAATTAAAAAACACACGAGCAAGGATAAACAAATGAAGAAACTGCTCTTAATTATTGCAATACCAGTTGTGCTAGTTGTTGGGGCGATTCTCGCTTTAACTATTTTTGTAAACCCTAATCAATTTAAGCCCCTTATCGTTGAACAAGCCCAAAAGCAAACGGGATTGGAGTTAGTGATAGAAGGGGACCTAAGCTGGCAATTTTTCCCGTCCATTGGTCTTGAGCTAGGTCGTACCGAACTAAGAAACCCACAAGGCTTCAGTCAGCCAAATCTGTTCAAAGTGGATACCGTGAGCGTAGATGTGTCGGTTACTCCGTTGTTCAGCAAGCAGTTGGAAATTGGTAATGTCACACTTGATGGCGCCGAGTTTTATCTTGAAACCAAGCAGGATGGCAGCAAAAACATTGATGCACTGACAAAAGCGCAACAGTCGCAACAAACGGATAATGCTGCATCGGAACAGAGCACAGAAACTCAGCAGTCAGGTTCTGATTGGGCGATCAACCTTGCTGGTGTAACGGTCTCTAATGGCTCTTTAGAGATTCAGGATAAGCAAGCCGACAGTTACACTAAGCTGTATGATATTTCTCTCAACCTTTCTGAATTTGCTTTTGACAATTGGACGACAGCAGATTTCGCTATAAAAGGTGAGATGAATGACCAGAAGTTCACCGCGCAAGGTCAGGCGGACTTTAAGCTAGCTAAAGGTCTCGCTAGTTATGAGCTAAAGGAAATCAAGTTTGATGCCACTTACGCCGATCCAAGCAACAATATTGAATCGGCTAATATCACTTTGGATACTTTTGCATTTGATACCGTTAATAACCTTAGCTATGCCCTGAAAGGCAGTGCTGCAGATATGAAGTTGGACATGCAAGGCGCCGCTCAACTCAGTGTCGACAACGCGATCAGCAAAGTACAATTAGACAAGTTATCACTTAAATCGACATTCGAAGGCGATACTCTGCCTCAATCACCAATGAAGGTGGATATGCTGTCTGATTTGTCTTTTGATCTGAACAAGAACCACTTGAGTTTTGTGTTGCAGAAGCTCACAGCAAATGCTATCGAACTAGACGGCAAAGCGGATGTGACGTTGAGCGATATCCCGAAAGTGCGTTTTGCGCTGCATAGTCCAAATATTGATTTGGATGAATTCCTAGGGCTCAACCAACAATCTGGTGACAAATCGGCATCAACTAGCGAAACCAGCCAAACAAGCCCTGAAGTAGAACCTGATTTGTCGGCACTGAAGACACTGGATGTAAAAGGTGACATCACGATAGACAACTTCAAAGCGGCAAATGCAAAAATGGAGGCCGTGAAAGCAAGCTTTGCAGTCAACCGTGGCGTTGCTGAACTGACGTCATTCAGCTCAAAACTTTATCAAGGTTCAATTAACGCGAAAGCACAATTGGATGCTCGTCAAACACCAGCGACATACATTGCGACGAGTACGATTAAAGGGGTTAAAGTACAGCCGTTATTAGTGGATGTTGCAGACAACGATAAGTTGGAAGGTACCGGTAATATTGATATCAACGTCAAAGGTAGCAGTCTGACACCGACGGGTATTAAAACGAACCTAGTAGGTACGGTGGCGATTAACTTTGCCGATGGTGCGGTGCATGGCATCAACGTGGCGCAATTAATCCGGGAAAACTACGCAAAATTCAAAGGTCAGGCGGTTGAAGGCACTAAGGAAGTGAAGAAGACTGACTTCAGTGCGATGACAGCGACGTTGAAGCTAAACAAAGGCGTTGTATCAACGGATGATATGAAAGCACAGTCACCGCTGCTTCGTGTACGTGGTAATGGTAAAGCCAATTACCTAAACGAAACGGTCGACTTCACTATCAGCACTTCTATTGTTGGTACGCTAGAAGGGCAAGGTGGTAAGAATATCGATGAGCTGAAAGACATTACCATTCCAATCAATGTGTCTGGTAAATGGGCAGACCCTAAATTCAAACTGGTATTCGATGATGTGCTGAAACAAAAAGCACAAAAAGAAATTGACCGTGGTGTAGAGAAACTGACGGACAAGATCAAAGACGAAAAGACTAAAGAAGCAGTAGACAGTCTGATCAAAGATCTTTTTAATTAAGTTAAGTAAATGAAGGTCCTAGGCTCCTGAGTTCTGGGGCCTAGGAAAAGATTATTGGATTACGGAACGCTTCGCTCACAGAATACGGAGTACAGATAGTGACTCTGTATTCTGTATTCTGTAATCCGGATTCCAGACCAACAAACACCAATGCTAATAAAGAGATACGGAGCCACGAGAGGGCTCCCCTAGGACCTTTCAGTACTCCGTAATCCGTATTCCAAGCCCACAAACACATAAGCGAACCAAGAAATACAAAAGTCTCCGGTGAGATCATCTAGGACCTAGGACCTTCTTTTACCAATCGACACCTTTCAAGGCTTTTACGCCAGACTCAAAAGCGTGTTTTACGTTTTTCACTTCAGATACGGTGTCGGCCATTTCAATCAAAGTACGATGCGCACCGCGTCCTGTTATGACGACGGACTGCATTTTAGGGCGATTGTTGAGTGCTTCCACAACCTCATCTAAATCTATGTAGCCGTAACTAACCATGTAAGTCAGTTCGTCAAACAGAACGACATCGAGCGATTCATCTTGCAGCATACGCTTACACTCTTGCCAGACCAATTGCGCCGCTTCAGTGTCTGCCGCTTTGTTTTGAGTCTCCCAGGTAAAGCCTGTCGCCATAACTTGAAACTCAACACCTAATTTCTCAAGCAGGTTACGTTCGCCGTTATCCCAAGTGCCTTTAATAAACTGAGCTACTGCGCAATTCAAACCATGCCCTACAGCACGAGCAACAGTGCCAAAGCCAGACGTTGATTTACCCTTGCCATTTCCGGTAATAATAAGGAGCAAGCCTTTTTCTTCCTGGGCGGCCGCGATTTTAGCGTCTACCTGTTCTTTCACTTTCTGTTGGCGAGCCTTGTGACGGGCTTCTTTATTTTCTTCGATAGACATATCAGTACCTCAATTCCTTTTATTACACCCAAGGTTCGGTGTTAACTTGGGTTAGTCGTATTATGTCGCTATGATAGATCAACAAGTGACTCAGAAAAACCACCGATAATTCAGGGAATAAAATGAAGAAAATACTCGTTGTTTGTATGGGAAATATTTGTCGTTCACCGACCGGAGAGGCGGTAATGAGAGCAAAAGCAAACGAGCTTGGTCTTCCGGTAGAAGTTGACTCGGCAGGGACCATTGGTTACCACACAGGAAATTCACCAGACACGCGCGCGATGGTGGCAGGTAAACAGCGAGGCTACTCGTTTAAAGGCATGAAAGCACGTCAGGTTAAAAGTGAAGACTTCGAATACTTTGATATGGTATTGGCGGCAGACAAAGCCAATTTAGCCGATCTTCTGGATATTTGTCCTGTTGAGCTCCGACATAAACTCTCTTTGTTTCTTAGTCACTCTGATTCCAGTTATGACGAAATTCCTGACCCATACTACGGTGGGGACGATGGCTTCGAGTTGGTACTGGATCTAATTGAAGAGGCGTCAGAAGTCATTTTGAAGAAGTTGTGAATGCTGGGCAGCCAGCCAAATAAAAAGGGATGAGTTCGACTCATCCCTTTTGCTATTTATTTTTCAATGCTATTAGCCAGCTAACAAGTCGGTTGCAACTTTGTAGCTAGGGTCTTCTTTAACATTGATTTCTACCAGACTGCCCGCTTTATCGAGAAGTTTACGGCAATCCGGGCTTAAGTGGCGCAGATGAAGTGTCTTGCCAAGCACCGCGTAGCGTTCTGCCAGCGTTTCAATCGCTTCTATTGCCGAGTGGTCAGTCACTCGTGAGTCAGCAAAGTCGACAATAATATCTTTCGGGTCGTCTTGCGCGTTGAACAGTTCAAGGAAGTTCGCAGCAGAACCAAAGAAGATAGGGCCATGGATTTTGTATTCTTTTGAACCTTCTTCATTCAGGCATGTGTCAGCGTAGATGTGTTTAGCATGCTGCCAGGCAAACATCAGGGCAGAAGCGATAACACCGACGCCTACAGCAACAGCCAGATCGGTAAGTACGGTCACAACAGTAACCAATACGATAACGAAGAAGTCCTGTTTTGGTACGCGGCGCGCCAGTTTAAATGTCGCCCATTCGAATGTACCGATGACAACCATAAACATCACACCAACAAGTGCAGCGAGAGGAATCATCTCGATCAACGAAGATGCGAACAGAATAAACATCAACAACGCAACTGCGGCAACGATACCAGATAGACGACCACGACCACCTGAGTTAACGTTGATCATCGATTGACCAATCATCGCACAACCACCCATCGCACCGAATACGGAACAAGTCATGTTAGCCATACCTTGGCCAATACATTCACGGTTAGATTGGCCGCGTGTGTTTGTCATTTCATCCAATACCGTCAGCGTCAACAATGACTCGATCAGACCGATTGCAGCCAAAATAATCGCGTAAGGCAGGATGATTTGCAGAGTTTCGAGCGTGAATGGCACCATTGGAATAGAGAATGTTGGTAGAGAGCCTGCTAGAGTTGCAGCTTCATCACCAGACATGGTACGCAAGAAATCAACAACAGTACGGGTTTCAAGATCTAAACCAACCACAAGCGCGGTAACCGTTACGATAGCGACCAGCGAAGATGGTACAGCCGTAGTGATTTTAGGTAAGAAATGAATGATCGCCATTGTCAGTGCAACCAAACCAAGCATGAGCATCATCTGCTCTTGTGGTAACCAAGTCAAAATGCCGTTGATGTCAGGCGCTTTAAATTGGCCTAGCTGAGCCAGGAAGATAACGATAGCTAAGCCGTTTACGAAGCCGATCATCACTGGGTGCGGAACGATTCGGATAAACTTACCTAACTTGAACAGACCAGCGGCAACCTGAAGAATACCCGCGAGCATAATCGCTGCGAATAGGTATTGGACACCATGGCTGGCAACAAGAGATACCATTACAACGGCCATTGCGCCTGTTGCACCGGAAATCATACCTGGACGACCACCAAAGATAGAAGTGATCAAACCAACGATAAATGCAGCGTAAAGACCAACCATTGGGTCTACACCAGCAACGAATGCGAATGCGACAGCTTCAGGAACCAATGCCAATGCAACAGTTAAACCTGAGAGCACATCATTTTTTACAGAGTGCTTTGAAAATTGCGGAAATTCGAACATGTTTGTATTAAGTTCTCGTTGAGATGAGTTTATCCCGACACATATTCTTATTTGCACAAGCCACTGAGAGGTGGGTTTGTCATCCGCTCACTCAGTGTAAATCGGAGTAGTAAAGGAGTGGCATTAGAATGGTGTCGAAAACTTTAGTCGGCGAATGCTACCGAAAAGTGTGATTAAGTTCAAGAATGACACGTATATTGACCCACAATTGTGATCAATCATTGATATTAAATTGAACAATGAAAGTTGATTCGGCGGAAAATAAAAAAGGCTGCCATTTGGCAGCCTTTTTATTTGCTTTTCAGCTAATTACTAACTCAAACTAGTTGAAGTTTGGTTTAGTCATCGCTGCAGAAGCTCGGTTTTTCGCTACTTGACTACCTGCGCCTTTTGGCTGGTAGCGATCAGCTTTAAATGGTGCCGCAGCAACTTCAATTTCACGCAGCTCTTGAGGGCCCGGTGCTTTTGTCATTGGTGCACTTGCGTTTGGCTTAGCGACTGCTTTGGTCACATCCACGACAATCTCCTGAACTTCAGCAGGAGCTGGTGTTTTCACCTCTTCTACCGTTTCAGTGGTTTCAGCAACAGCTTCAACTACTGGTTCTACAGGTTGTTCTGTTGTTGTCGTTTCTGCTACTGGTTCAGTTACTTCAACAACTGGTGCCTTTTCTTCAACGATTGGTGTCGCAGGTGCTTTCTCAACAACAGCAGGTTCACTAACCATTGGTTCAATAACAGGCGCTTCAACTTTAACCGCTTCTTGAGCTTTAGGCTCTGCAACGACTGGCAGTTCACGACGAACAATCACTTTACCCATTGCCATTTCAGGGCAAGCGAAACCACCTTGCATTGTCGGTACTGCAGCGGCTACTGCTTCTTCCTTAACTCGCTCTTCCTTCTTCGGCGCTGGTTTTGGAACGTAACGCGGCATCACTTTACCCATCGCCATTTCTGGAGATGCAACACCACCTTTACGCAGGCGGAATGGGTTAGGGCGACGATCGCGACCGCGGCGACGACGTTGACCACTTGCACGAAGGTGACGCGGTGAACGACGATTACGACGCTGTTTTGACTCGGCTTGCTTGCCTTCTTGCTGAGTTTCTACTGCCTCTACTACTGGTTTCTCTGCTGGTGCTTCAACAGACTCAGTAGCTTTAACTAGTGTTTCTTCAGCTTGTTCAGCAGCCTGCTGATCTTTAACGCGAACCGATTTGTTTAGTTTACGACGTTGGCGACGTTCTTTAACTTTTTCTGTTTTAGCGTTAGCGTTTGGTTTCGCTTTGCTGCTTTCAGGTTTTGTTTCAGAACGAGCTTCGGCTGCAAGTTGAAGGCCTTTTTCCGCTACTTTTGCATTCGGTTTTTGCTCTTGAGCATTTTCTGCTTGTTGAGCTCTAGGCTTACGCTTCTGGTTACGGTTTTGCTGTTTATTGCCAGTTGCTTGTTGCTGCTGAGTATTATTCTGCTCAGTAGCTTGCTCGTCGCGAGGCTTACGACGGCGACGGTTATCGCGGTTATCTCGATTATCTCGATTGTCGCGGTTATCACGTTGATTACTACGACGGCGATCGTTGCGATCTCGCTTATTACGCTTGTTGTCGCGACTAGGTTTTTTCTCTTCTTGTTGTTTCGGCTCTTCTTTTACTTCTTGAGAACCGCCGAATAAGAAGCTACCAAGCGCTTTGAATAAACGGCTAAACAGACCAGGCGAAGCTTCTTTCTTCACTTCCTCGCTTTCCTTCTTCTTCGCCACTGGTGCTGGTTTAGAAGCTGGAGCAGGTGCAGATTGTGAAGGTGCAGCAAAGCCCTTAAGTACTGGTTCTTCTAGTCGCTTAGGTTTAACGTCTGTTTCTACTGGTTCTTTACCTTCCGCTTCTTTCAACGCTTCCAGTTTCTTAGGAAGTAGGTAAGAAATCAGATCAAACTCTTCGCCTTCACGGACACGAATAACTTCGAAGTGCGGTGTTTCCATATCAGAGTTAGGAACAACCGTAATTTTCACTTCTTGAATGCGTTCGATATGGTTAACCGAGCGACGTTTTTCGTTCAATAGGTAAGAAGCGATTGGTACTGGAACGACAGCCAATACTTGCGCAGTATTGTCTTTCAGTGCTTCCTCTTCGATTAAACGAAGAACAGAAAGTGCCAGAGATTCGTTGTCACGTACAACACCTGTACCACTACAACGTGGACAAATGTGGTGGCTCGCTTCTGCAAGAGAAGGGCTCAAACGTTGACGAGACATCTCCAACAAACCGAAACGAGAGATACGGCCAATTTGTACGCGAGCACGGTCTAAACGAACGGCCTCACGCAGACGGTTTTCGACTTCACGCTGGTGGCGAACAGGTGTCATATCGATAAAGTCGATAACCACCAGACCACCCAGGTCACGTAGGCGTAGCTGACGAGCGATCTCATCGGCTGCTTCTAAGTTAGTATTCAGTGCCGTCTCTTCGATATCACCGCCCTTAGTTGCGCGAGCAGAGTTGATATCGATAGAAGTCAATGCTTCTGTTGGGTCGATAACAATTGAACCACCAGATGGCAGGCGGACTTCACGCTGGAAAGCAGATTCAATCTGGCTTTCGATTTGGTAGTGGCTGAACAGTGGCACTTCGCCGTCGTATTTCTTAACGCGGTTAATAAAATCAGGGCGAACCAATTGAATGTGCGCTTTTGCACGCTCATAAATGGTGTTGCTATCGATGAGGATTTCACCAATATCACGACGTAAATAGTCACGGATTGCACGAACAATAACGTTACTTTCCTGGTGGATCAGGAATGGAGCAGGGTTAGAGTCTGCTGCACCTTTGATCGCTCCCCAATGGTTTAGTAGTACGTTCAAATCCCATTCAAGTTCTTCTGCACTCTTACCAACACCTGCGGTACGCACGATCAGACCCATGCCTTGTGGCAGTTCTAATGTACTTAATGCCGCTTTTAGTTGAGTACGCTCGTCACCTTCGATACGGCGAGAGATACCGCCAGCACGAGGGTTATTAGGCATAAGAACAAGGTAGCTACCTGCTAGAGAAATGAAAGTAGTCAGAGCGGCGCCCTTGCTACCACGTTCCTCTTTTTCCACTTGTACAATTACTTCCTGGCCTTCTGTCAGCACTTCTTTAATGCTTGGACGGCCTTGGTAGGTGTAACCTTCTGGGAAATATTCGCGGGCAATTTCTTTGAGAGGGAGGAAACCGTGACGCTCAGCACCGTAATCAACAAATGCGGCTTCTAAGCTTGGTTCAATACGTGTGATACGTCCTTTGTAGATATTCGCTTTTTTTGATTCATGTCCTGGACTCTCGATATCAAGATCGAAAAGTCGCTGGCCATCAACCAGAGCGACACGCAACTCTTCTTTTTGAGTTGCGTTAATTAACATTCTTTTCATTGAAAATTCTCGTTGTCTTTTCTTTTATATCTTTCTTGTAGACTTGCCACTGTTTTTTCGCTTTTTCACGGTGCCTGATCCCATGACTTATATTTTGCAGCCTCCCGGCTGGAAGGGGATGCTCTGGGGCACTTCAGTTATCACAAATCTCTTCAGGTTTCTGTCGGAAACGAAGACTTGTGACCCGCTATTTGGGCGGTAGGTACTCAACGTGAATATGCGAGGAGTAGGGTGGCAAGTGTGTTGAATTCGAAGTGTCTTACGCCAATTGCAGCACCTGACTTTCAACGTTCTACTCACATTGCTTTAGGAGTAATGAATGGTAGTGAATAAAATGTAACCAAACCTTCCTTAGCAGCTGTGAACTATAGCAGTGCGCGTCGCTATCAGCAATCTGCTTTGGTACAAACGATAGAAAAATTGCCACAAAATTCAAATTTCGTAATTTATAACTGGCTGTTTCCTAAACAATTGAATCGTGTAAAGTGATGAAGACACAGAACAAACCTGAATCTTGATAGAGACTTTTAATAATTTAAACAAAAGCTTGGGCGATTTCAGACCAGTCTGCACTGGCAAGTGTTTCTTTTGCAGAAAGAATAATGTGAAGTCACGAGTATTTGCGTTTACAATAGCGCGCATGAGCGAAATAAGAACTAAAGTCCAGTTTGTCGACATCGATGAAGACATGGCGGGTCAGCGCATAGATAACTTTTTGCGCAACCAATTAAAAGACATTCCGAAAAGTATGATTTATAGAATCGTACGAAAGGGAGAGGTACGCGTTAATAAAAAGCGTATTAAAGCAGAGTACAAACTCAAAGCGGGCGATCTGGTGCGTATTCCTCCCGTTACTATGGAGAAGAAAGAAGACGACGTAGCGCCGAGCACGAAACTTAATCGCGTTGCTGAGCTTGAAGATATGATCATTTTTGAAGATGACCATATGCTTATTCTCAACAAACCTTCAGGGACCGCGGTTCATGGTGGTAGTGGTTTGAAGTTTGGTGCCATTGAAGCACTTCGTGCCTTACGCCCAGACGCTCGATTTTTAGAGCTCGTGCATCGTATTGACCGCGATACTTCAGGCATCCTACTTGTGGCTAAAAAGCGTTCTGCGCTTCGTCATCTGCAAGCACAGTTCCGAGCTAAAACAGTGAAGAAGTTTTACTTCGCACTGGTGATGGGGCAGTGGAAAAGCAGTTGTAAAGTGGTTAACGCACCGCTGCTGAAAAATGAAGTAAACAGTATTGTTCGTGTTAACCCAAACGGTAAGCCATCCGAGACACGCTTTAAGATTTTGGAGAAGTTTGAACAGGCGACCTTGATTCAAGCAAGCCCGATCACCGGGCGTACACACCAAATTCGTGTCCATACCCAGTACACCGGGCACCCGATCGCTTGGGATGACCGTTATGGTGACCGCCGTTTTGATGCTTACACAGGTCAATATGGTTTGGATCGGTTGTTCCTTCATGCGGCGAATATTAAGTTCCAACATCCTTCAAATGATGAATGGATGGAAATTAACGCGAAGATGGAACCTAAATTAGAGAAAGTGCTCGCTGGTTTAAGAAAAGCATAGTTTGTACGTACCCGTTTCATTCCGAGGAGCCAAAGCGACATCAGGAATCTACTCACTTTGAGCTCGTCGCCGACATCAGCACCCACAGCGCTAACTTAATCGGAAAGTAGATCCTGAATCACGCTCCTTCGTCGTTGTCTAGGATGACTGATTGATTTGAACACGTCGTTCGCGCTAAGAGAACGACGTTAAGTACAGCCTTTTGTCCTTATATTAAAGGACATCAAGCCCTTGAACACGCAACATATCAATCAAGTCAATGAGCGGCAGGCCAACGAGCGTATTCGGGTCTTTACCGACCAGCTTATTAAATAAGCAAATCCCCATGCCTTCACTTTTGAAACTGCCTGCACAGTAAAATGGCTCTTCTCTGTCTACATATCGTTCTATTTGTTCACGAGTTAAATCCCGGAAGTGAACTTCGAAAGTATCGTAACCAACCTCGGTATGGTTAGTCGCAGTATTATGTACGGCAAGGCCGGTATAAAAAGTAATCACGTTTCCACTTTGCGCAAGTAACTGTCCGATGGCATTTTCACGATTGAGTGGCTTGCCAACGATCTTATCGTTAATCACACAAACTTGATCGCTACCGACGATTAGGCTTGGTTGATCTGTTGTACAAGACGTCGCTTTATTCGCGGCTAACCGCATCACAAGTTCTACAGGTTTTTCGTCGTCTAACGGTGTTTCATCGCAATCAGGTGACAGGCAAATAAACGGTACTGAGAGTTTTTCCATCAGTTGTCGGCGAAAAGGGGAGGTTGAGGCTAAAACCAGTTGGTAATTTTTCATTTTGAATTACAATTTGCAGGAGCATTTCCAATAGGATAATCGATTAAAAATGATTCTGGCTAATGCTCTGTATGTTAAGCGTAAAAAAGTGCAACTTTTTTGCCTTTTTCTTTGACTAATTTAAATTTGGAAGATAAGATTCGCGCCCTATGCAAAAGGTAAAAATACCGCGAACGGTTGATCCGGCGAAAGCGGCACAGAAACGATTGGATTACGATGGCATCATCCAAGCTAGTCTTTTCAAACGCTTAGTGGAAGCAACTGAAGGCGTAAAACGCGACGCAGAAGTCTCATTGTCATTTGAGATAGATGAACAGCGACTTGTTGTTATCTCTGGTAAAGCTAACATCGAAGTCGAATTAGAATGTCAGCGTTGTAACGAGGTATTCACACATCAGTGTGAAGTTGAATTCCTTTACACTCCTTACTACGGTGAGAAGACAGAAGAGGAAGCACCGGAAATTTATGATTTGGTAGATCTAAATGAGTACGGTGAATTAGACCTTATACAACTGGTTGAAGATGAGTTCATCTTAGCATTACCTCAAATTGCGATGCACGATGAAGCAGATTGTAGCGTTGATTCAAATAACATGGTTTTTGGTGAGCTTCCTGAAGAAGTTGAGGAAGAGAAACCGAATCCATTCGACGTTTTGAAAAGCTTGAAAAAGTAATCGATATTTACTGATACTTTCTCAACTTTGAACCCAATAGTATAGGAGTAGGGTCAATGGCCGTACAAAAGAGCAAGAAGTCACGTTCAATGCGTGGTATGCGTCGTTCACACGATGCACTAACTACAGCTGCACTTTCTGTAGATGCAACTTCAGGTGAAACTCACCTACGTCACAATGTAACTGCTGAAGGTTACTACCGTGGCAAAAAGGTTATCAACAAGTAAGGTTGATCCTTTGCAAACTATTACCGTTGCACTTGATGCAATGGGCGGGGATTTCGGTCCACGCGTAACAGTGCCTGCCGCCGTGCAGGCACTGTCTCATTTCCCAGAGCTAAAAGTGATTCTTATTGGTGATCAATCCCTGATCACGTCTCAATTATCTCAACTCGGTACTTCTACCAGTTCCCGTTTGACTATTCTCCACAGTGAGAAAGTGATTTCTAATTCAGAAAAACCCTCTTTAGCATTACGTAATAGCCACAATAGTTCGATGCGTAAAGCCATTGACCTTGTTTCCGAGCAAAAAGCAGACGCTTGTGTCAGCGGCGGTAATACTGGCGCATTGATGGCACTGTCACGTTTTATACTCAAATTGCTTCCTGGTATTGATCGCCCTGCTTTAGTCTCTGCTTTACCGACCATCAGCGGAAAACGTAACTGGATGCTGGATCTTGGCGCAAATGTCTCTTGTGATGCAGATAGCTTGTTTCAATTTGCCGTGATGGGCAGTGCGTTGGCTGAACAGCATTTGGGTCGTCCCGCTCGTGTGGCGGTTCTCAATATCGGTGCAGAAGAGATAAAAGGGAATGATCTCGTTAAGCGCTGCGCAGAAATGCTTTCTCAAACCGACGCAATTAATTTTGTTGGTTATATTGAAGGTAATCAAATATTGCATGATGTTGCGGATGTCATCGTTTGTGATGGATTCGTCGGTAACGTATGCTTAAAGGCCAGCGAGGGAACAGCACAACTTTTTATCGAAAAAATTAAAACCAGTATAATGGCGTCTACGTTAAAGGGTTGGATTGCTAGAAAGTTGTTTTCTCGGCTATTTAATGAACTAAAAACACTGAACCCCGACCAGTATAACGGCGCAAGTTTGCTAGGATTGCGCGGCATTGTCATTAAAAGCCATGGAAGTGCTGATGTATCTGCAATTGTCAATGCACTTGGAGAGGCAGTACACGAGGTCAAACGACAAGTACCAAGCCGTATTAGCGATCGTTTGGAAGCGGTTTTACTCGAGAGGCATTATTAGTCTTCATGTATAGCAAAATTTTAGGTACTGGCAGCTACCTGCCATCTCAGGTGCGTACTAACGCAGATCTAGAGAAAATGGTAGATACAAGTGACGAGTGGATTGTTGCTCGCACGGGTATTAAAGAGCGTCGAATCGCAGCAGAAGATGAAACTGTTGCTGACATGGCATTCTACGCAGCTGAAAACGCTATCGATATGGCAGGTATAGATAAGAACGACATCGATCTTATCATTGTAGCTACTACCAGCAGTAGCCATACTTTCCCTTCATCTGCGTGTCAGGTGCAGGGAAAGCTTGGCATTAAAGGTTGTCCGGCTTTTGACTTAGCCGCTGCTTGTTCTGGCTTTGTTTATGCTCTATCTGTAGCTGACCAGCACATCAAAACAGGTATGTGTAAAAACGTACTGGTTATTGGTGCAGACGCATTGTCGAAAACATGTGATCCAACTGACCGTTCGACCATTATTCTGTTTGGCGACGGAGCCGGTGCGGTTGTTGTTGGTGCAAGTGAAGAACCTGGCATCATCTCTACCCACATTTACTCGGATGGTCAATTCGGCGAACTATTGAGCTTACCAGTGCCAGTGCGTGGCCAAGATGCTGACAAATGGCTGCACATGGCTGGCAACGAAGTATTCAAAGTTGCTGTAACCCAGCTGTCTAAATTGGTTAAAGACACACTGGAAGCCAACAACATGCACAAGTCTGAGCTAGACTGGCTAGTACCGCACCAAGCGAACTACCGAATTATCTCAGCGACAGCTAAGAAGCTATCAATGTCTCTGGATCAAGTTGTATTGACCTTAGACAAGCATGGCAATACATCGGCAGCGACCGTTCCGACAGCGTTGGATGAAGCGGTGCGCGATGGACGTATCAAGCGTGGACAAACTTTGCTATTAGAGGCATTTGGTGGCGGTTTCACTTGGGGCTCTGCTCTGGTGAAGTTCTAAGTTTCACGAGAATTCAAAATTTAAGGTGCACTTAAGTGCATCTTATTTCTTTTTACATTGCTTAAAGGAAAACAACATGAGCAAGTTTGCTATCGTATTTCCAGGCCAAGGTTCTCAAGCAGTAGGTATGCTGGCTGAGCTTGGCGAACAATATGACGTAGTAAAACAAACATTTGCAGAAGCATCTGACGCACTAGGTTACGATCTATGGGCGCTTGTTCAAAATGGCCCTGCTGAAGACCTCAATCAAACGTTCCGTACACAGCCTGCATTGTTAGCGTCGTCTGTGGCTATTTGGCGTGTATGGCAAGAACTTGGTCTTGAGCAACCTGCAAATCTAGCAGGCCACAGCTTGGGTGAGTATTCAGCACTAGTATGTGCAGGTGTGATTGATTTTAAACAAGCAATCAAACTGGTTGAGCTTCGTGGTCAGTTAATGCAAGAAGCTGTACCTGCAGGCACTGGCGCAATGTACGCAATCATTGGCCTAGATGATGAATCTATCGCAAAAGCCTGTGAAGAAGCAGCGCAAGGCGAAGTGGTATCTCCGGTAAACTTCAACTCTCCTGGTCAAGTTGTTATCGCTGGTAGTAAAGACGCAGTAGAGCGCGCTGGTGCACTATGTAAAGAAGCAGGTGCTAAGCGTGCGCTTCCTCTTCCTGTTTCAGTGCCTTCTCACTGTGCTCTGATGAAACCTGCGGCAGAAAAACTGGCTGTTGCTCTAGAGTCTATAGAGTTTAATGCGCCACAGCTTCCAGTGATCAACAACGTTGATGTGGCTGCTGAAACGGATCCGGCAAAAATTAAAGACGCGCTTGTTCGCCAGCTACATAGCCCAGTTCGTTGGACTGAGAGCGTACAGCTGATGAGTGAGCAAGGCGTAGAAAATCTTCTTGAGCTTGGTCCTGGCAAAGTGTTGACAGGTCTGACAAAACGTATCGTGAAGACACTAAGTGCAGCGGCGGTTAACGACGTAGCGTCGTTAGAAGCGGCTAAATAATTTAGCGTTAAGACACGATAACAAAAGGAAAACACAACATGATGAATCTAGAAGGTAAGATCGCTCTAGTGACTGGCGCAAGCCGTGGCATTGGCCGTGCGATTGCTGAACTTCTTGTTGAACGTGGTGCAACAGTTATTGGTACTGCGACGTCTGAAAGTGGCGCGGCTGCTATTAGCGAATACCTGGGCGAAAACGGCAAAGGTTTGACACTTAACGTTACTGACGTTGAGTCTATCGAAGCGACACTAAAAACCATCAATGATGAGTTTGGTGTGATCGATATTCTAGTAAACAACGCAGGCATCACTCGTGATAACCTACTAATGCGTATGAAAGATGATGAGTGGAATGACATCATCGATACTAACCTGACACCAATTTTCCGTATGTCTAAAGCGGTATTGCGTGGCATGATGAAAAAGCGTGCAGGTCGTATCATCAACGTAGGCTCTGTAGTGGGTACTATGGGTAATGCAGGCCAAGCTAACTACGCAGCTGCAAAAGCAGGTGTGATCGGTTTCACTAAATCGATGGCTCGTGAAGTTGCTTCTCGTGGTGTTACAGTAAACACTGTTGCTCCAGGTTTCATCGAAACTGACATGACTAAGGCATTAAATGACGAGCAACGTGCGGCAACTTTGTCTAACGTTCCTGCAGGTCGTTTGGGTGATCCTCGCGAAATTGCATCAGCAGTAGCTTTCCTTGCTTCACCTGAAGCAGCGTACATTACTGGTGAAACTTTGCATGTAAATGGTGGCATGTACATGGTTTAATACGACAGTTTCGGCAAAATAAGCTATTTTACATTGTGAAGAATAGCTTATAGTTGCACTTTACTGTCATGAACTTGTCATGCTTATGCGCAAGATTTGTGCATGATTTAAGTCAAAAATGTATTGAAATTCGGTTAAATTCGCTAATTTTGTGGTTTGACCAGCAAGGACCCCCTTGCAACTTTCAATAGTTCGAATAAACTACGGAATCATCGCATTAGGCGAAATCTGTAAAGGAAAAGAAAAAATGAGCAACATCGAAGAACGCGTAAAGAAAATCATTGTTGAACAGCTAGGTGTAGACGAAGCAGAAGTTAAAAACGAAGCTTCTTTCGTTGACGATCTAGGTGCTGATTCTCTAGACACTGTAGAACTAGTTATGGCTCTAGAAGAGGAATTCGACACTGAGATTCCTGACGAAGAAGCTGAGAAGATCACTACTGTTCAAGCTGCAATCGACTACGTAAACAGCGCTCAGTAATTATCTCTCCCAGGCGGTCTCCTAGACCGCCTGTGTTCTTTCTAACTTCTTCTATCCTCTCATAGAAATATTCAATTCCCGGAGAATTATATCGTGTCCAAGCGTCGTGTAGTTGTCACTGGCATGGGTATGTTGTCACCGGTAGGCAACACAGTAGAATCATCTTGGAAAGCCCTGCTAGAAGGTCAAAGTGGTATTGTGAATATCGAGCACTTTGATGCTACGAATTTCTCAACTCGTTTTGCAGGTCTTGTGAAAGATTTCGATTGCACAGAGTACATGTCTAAGAAAGATGCTCGTAAAATGGATTTGTTTATCCAGTACGGCGTCGCAGCAGGTATGCAAGCAATTGATGACTCTGGCTTACAAATTACCGAAGAAAACGCGGCTCGAGTTGGTGTTGCCATCGGCTCAGGTATTGGTGGTCTGGAACTGATTGAATCAGGTCACACTGCGTTAGTAGACAAAGGCCCTCGCAAAGTTAGCCCATTTTTTGTTCCTTCGACCATCGTAAACATGGTTGCAGGTAACCTATCTATCATGCGTGGTCTTCGTGGTCCAAACATCGCGATCTCTACGGCATGTACTACTGGTCTACATAACATCGGCCATGCAGCTCGTATGATCGCTTATGGCGATGCTGATGCTATGGTTGCTGGTGGTTCTGAAAAAGCGTCAACACCGTTAGGTATGGCAGGCTTTGGTGCCGCTAAAGCGTTATCTACTCGTAACGATGAACCACAGAAAGCTTCTCGTCCTTGGGACAAAGGCCGTGACGGTTTCGTTCTGGGTGACGGTGCTGGCATCATGGTACTTGAAGAGTACGAACATGCGAAAGCTCGTGGTGCTAAGATCTATGCTGAGCTCGTTGGGTTTGGTATGTCTGGCGACGCTTACCACATGACCTCTCCAAGTGAAGATGGTTCAGGTGGTGCATTGGCGATGGAAGCTGCAATGCGTGATGCTAAAATCGAAGGTACACAAGTGGGTTACGTAAACGCACATGGTACTTCGACACCTGCTGGTGATGTGGCTGAAATCAAGGGCGTGAAACGTGCTCTTGGTGAAGAGGGTGCGAAGCAAGTTCTCGTTTCTTCAACGAAGTCTATGACTGGTCACCTATTAGGTGCTGCTGGCTCTGTAGAAGCAATCATCACGGTACTGTCTTTGGTGGATCAAATTGTTCCGCCAACGATAAACCTTGATGATCCAGAAGAAGGCCTGGATATTGACCTTGTACCGCATACTGCGCGCAAAGTTGAAGGTATGGAATACGCAATCTGTAACTCGTTTGGCTTCGGTGGCACAAACGGTTCTTTGGTATTCAAAAAGTTCGCTGAGTAACTCTTGTTTGCTGAGTAACATTTATTCTCAGAGTAACACTGTCTAACCGTATTTAGATAAGTGGAACTTGTATTCTAACGGCTCGATGCTTAGCATTGAGCCGTTTTGTTTTATTTGATAGCCACAATTTTTAAGGTAGCCGAATGTTTTGGGTAAATGGAATTCCACAAACACATGTCTCATTGAGCGATCGTTCCTTTCAATATGGTGATGGGTGCTTCTCGACAATCCTGACTAAGAAGGGAGAGTTGGTGTATTGGCCTGAGCATGTTGCAAGGATGGAAGCCTGTCTCAAAGCGTTACGCATTCCTTTTCCAAATTGGCAACTCGTTTTTGAATGGACCATTAATGCGGCTTTGTCAGATGATGATGCGGGTGTGAAAATCCATATCAGCCGTGGTACCGGCGGAAGGGGATATAGCCCAAGTGGCATTGAAGGGCCAACCGTGACCATTTCTAATTTTCCTTTCCCCAGTCATTACGCTGCCTGGCAATCAAATGGTGTGAGTCTTGGTGTGTGTGAAACTCGCTTAGGTATTCAGCCGTTACTTGCTGGTCACAAGCATAATAACCGCTTAGAACAGGTGCTTGCGAAATCTGAAATTGACGGGACCGAGTTTGCCGATGCAGTAACGTTAAATGTGCAAAATCATGTCATTGAAACTACAATGGCCAACCTTTTTTGGGTTAAAGATAATAATGTTTATACGCCTGATTTAAGTTTGTCTGGTGTTGCCGGTGTCATGCGTCGCAAGGTGCTTGAATTTTGCTCGGCGAATAGCATCAATGTGAAGGTAGACGCCTTTTATCTTCCCGATGTACTCAATGCCGACGAAGTCTGGATGTGTAACTCATTATTAGGTGTGGCTCCTGTAACGAGCATTACAACACAAAATAAGAAAAACGTATTTCCGATTGGAAAACTGACTCAACGACTGCAAGGGAAGTTAACTCCGTGATTAAAAAACTATTGGCTGTTGTTGTACTGATTGCTTTGATTGGTGCAGCAGGTGTTTTTTACGTTGTTTCACAGGCGAAGCAATACGTGAATAAGCCAATTCTACTTGAGCAACCTCAGCTATTTACGGTAGAAAATGGTACAAGCTTTAACCAAATAATACGTGACTTGGTGAAAGCAGAAGTTATCGAGTCTTCTGATTATACTCGTTTTATTCCGCGTCTTTATCCGGAACTGTTACAAGTTAGGGCAGGGACATATCAACTCCAGCCCAAGATGTCGCTTTATCAAGCGTTAGAGCACCTCAACACAGGCAAAGAATATCAGTTCGCGATTACTTTTGTTGAAGGCAGTCGCTTTTCTGAATGGGTGGACTTGCTAAAAGAAGCGCCTTACGTAAACCATGATTTGACAGCGCTGTCTGAAAAGGAGATGGCGGCTAAGTTGGATATAGAACGTGAAAAGCTAGAAGGGCTCTTCCTGGCAGAAACATACCATTACACTGCTGGTACCACAGAAAGCCAACTACTAAAGCGTGCGCATCAGAAATTAATTAGCATACTTGATGCTCAATGGGCGTCACGTCAGGAAAAACTGCCTCTTGAAGATAAATACCAAGCTTTGATTTTGGCTTCTATCATCGAAAAAGAGACCGCGATTGATTCAGAGCGTGAACGAGTCGCATCAGTGTTTGTTAACCGTTTGAACAAGCGTATGCGTTTGCAAACGGATCCGACAGTGATTTACGGAATGGGTGATGAGTATGACGGCAATATTCGTAAAAAAGATCTGCGCACGCCTACACCATACAATACGTATGTCATTAGTGGGTTGCCACCAACGCCAATTGCCATGGCAGGAGAAGCGTCAATCGTTGCGGCGTTGAACCCTGAAGAGAGCGCCTACTTATACTTTGTCGCAAGCGGGAAGGGCGGACATGTGTTCAGCAAATCCCTTGCCGAGCATAATCGTGCCGTAAGAGCCTATTTAAGAGAACTAAGAAAGAATAAATGATGAAAGCGAATTTTATTGTCATAGAGGGCCTGGAAGGCGCAGGGAAAAGTACTGCGATTCAAACTGTGTTAGATACTCTTAAAACTGCGGGTATCGAAAATATTGTCAATACTCGTGAACCCGGTGGTACACCGCTCGCAGAGAAGATGCGCGCGCTAGTCAAAGAAGAACACGAGGGTGAAGAGCTTCAGGATATGACGGAATTGCTGCTACTTTACGCGGCACGTGTTCAGCTTGTAGAGAACGTCATCAAGCCAGCTCTAGCTAATGGGCAGTGGGTCGTGGGTGACCGTCATGATATGTCTTCTCAGGCTTATCAGGGTGGTGGTCGTCAGATCGATGCGTCACTTATGAAAAACCTTCGTGACACGACTCTTGGTGATTTCAAACCAGCTCTGACGCTTTATATGGATATTGATCCTCGAGTTGGTCTGGAACGTGCTCGTGGTCGCGGTGAGCTTGATCGTATCGAGAAGATGGACATCAGCTTCTTTGAGCGTACACGTGAACGTTACTTGGATATTGCCAATAGTGATCCATCAGTTGTGGTGATCAATGCTGAGCAGTCGATTGAGACAGTGTCTCATGATATTCAAGAGGCGCTGAATGAGTGGTTATCGCATCAATAAGCGCGAACGAGGATTTAAATGACTCATGTTTAATGATTTCCCATGGCTCAATCCTATTTGGGACAACCTAAAAGCGGGTTTAGACTCAGACCGAATTCCCGGCGCTTTGTTAATTCAAAGTGCGCCAGGTTTGGCCGTTGAACAACTCGTTGAGCGCTTTAGCCACGCACTTCTGTGTCAGAACTACAACAGCGAAGCTTGTGGCTTTTGCCATAGCTGTCAGCTCGTTCAATCGCAAAGTCATCCAGACTTGCACTGGGTTAAACCAGAGAAAGAAGGCAAAGCAATAACGGTTGATCAGATCCGTGCTTGTAATCGCCTTGCGCATGAGTCATCACAACTCAACGGTTATCGTTTATTTGTTATTGAACCAGCGGACATGATGAATGAGTCGGCGTCTAATGCGTTGTTAAAGACGCTTGAAGAGCCGGGCGAGAAGTGTTTGTTCTTGCTTGTCACACATAATCAAGAGCGCTTACTCCCGACGATACGTAGCCGCTGTCAGCATTGGGTTGTTACCCCACCGTCGACTGAGCAAGCCATGAAGTGGTTAAGAGAAAACGGAGCATCCGAGCTCCCCGCTTATGCCTTGAAGCTTAATATGGGGTCACCAATAAAAACGCTAGCGGCAAAAAGTAGTGGTGAATTGGATGAGTATTTGACATTCGAACACGACTTCATAGAAGCGATGACATCCGTTGTGGCAGACTTATCACGATGCGCGTCTTACATGGCGAAGAACCCTGACAACGCGATAAACTGGGCCTGGTATTTGCTCACAGATGTTCAAAAGCTTCAATTTGGTGTTTCCGAAGGCGATCTTTTACCGGGAGCTCATCAGCTTCAGCATACAAACTACAACGGTTTATATTCATCAGCTAACAAGCTGATGGAACTCAAGGCTCAACTGCAAGCATTTCCGGGCTTAAACGTTGAGCTATTATCTATGAATTGGTTAATTGAATCACGAGAGGCATTATGTTCGTAGATTCGCATTGTCATTTGGACAAACTGAATTACGACGATCTCCACACTAGCGTGGAAGACGTTATTAACAAAGCCAAACAGGCTAATGTGACAGAGTTACTCTCTGTAGGGGTAACTCTGGACTCGTTTCCTAACATGTTGGAAATGATTACGCCATACGAGAATGTTTACGCTTCTTGCGGCGTTCATCCTCTGGATGTAGAAAGTGCATTTTCTCTGGATACACTTCATCAGCACGCTTCACACAATAAGGTAGTGGCGATTGGTGAAACGGGTTTGGACTATCATTACAAGCCAGAAACTGCGGCGTTACAAAAAGAACGTTTTGAGCAGCATGTTGAACTTGCGGTTGAACTTAATAAGCCACTGATTATCCATACGAGAAACGCTCGCGCTGATACATTAGATATTCTGCGCAACGGTGGGGCAGAGAAGTGTGGTGGAGTTATTCACTGCTTTACGGAAGATCTCGCTTTTGCTGAGGCCGCGTTGGACTTAGGCTTTTACATTTCTATTTCAGGGATCGTAACTTTCCGTCAAGCTACGGAACTCAAAGAAGTGGTGAAGACACTTCCTTTGGACAAGCTACTTATTGAAACCGACTCACCTTATTTAGCACCAGTTCCTCATCGAGGCAAAGAGAATCAGCCTGCTTATGTCGTCGAAGTAGCGGCGTACATCGCGCAGCTTAAAGGGGCTTCTCTTTCAGAGGTTGCACAAAAAACTACCGAAAACTTCAGAAATCTTTTTTTACGATAGACATAAAGATTTTGATAAAAAAGGGGCGTTTGCCCCTTTTTTTATATCAAATTACCATCTTATATATATAAACTCGATGAGTTAACTGATTTTGTTGATTTTGTGGTGTCAAATTAACCGAGATTTATTTTGTGATAAAAAGTAACAATGATGGCTATTTTATTTACTCTTTAAAATTAATGTTGTTAATTAATAAATTCAAATAAATCAGTGTTTTATCTATGATGTAATGCATTGCTTAGTAGCTTTTCGACTGTGATCTGCATATTACTTTGAAACTAATCTCAAGCATCTGCTAGAAACCGGTACCAGTTACGCGATATATTTAGAGCCGGAAAATATATCGCGTCCGCGGTTATATATTCTATAGAGGCTAGCATTCAGGCTGCGGGGGTGTGCCGCTAGCCCTCTAACTATTCTAAAAATTCTATCAGGAGCAAAACTAATGAAAGGTTTCTTTAGTAAACTTTCGCAATCCATTATGCTGCCCATCGCTTTGCTACCAGCTGCGGGTATCATGTTGGGTATCGGGGGTAGTTTTACTAACCCAACAATGATCGAAGCGTACAATATCGATGTGCTTCAAGATGGAAGTCTGTTAAACAGCTTCCTACAAGTTATGACTGCTGCTGGCGGTATTGTATTTGCAAACCTTCCAGTCATGTTTGCTCTAGCGATTGCTGTTGGCTTCGCTCGTGCAGAAAAAGGTGCTGCAGCACTAGCGGCTCTTATCTCTTACTTGGTTATGAACGTTGCTATCGCTAAAACGCTAGTCGTTGCAAACATGATCAACGCAGACGCAAACACTGTTATCCTTATGGGTAGTGAATACGCGGGTGTCTTGGCTGATACGCTAGGTATTGCTAATACGCTAAGTATGGGTGTGTTTGGTGGTTTGATCGCTGGTGCAATCACTGTTGTTCTTCATAACAAATACCACGATGCAAAACTGCCTGATTACCTAGGTTTCTTCGGTGGTGCTCGCTTTGTTCCTATTATCAGTGCTTTCGCAGCGCTGTTCTACGGTATCGTTCTGACTTTCATCTGGCCATTCTTTGGTGCCGCGTTCGGCGCTATCGGTGCGGCACTAGGTGAAATGACAGCATCTGGCCACGGCTACATTGCTTCTTTCATCTTCGGTGTTATCGAGCGTTCTCTAATTCCTGTAGGTCTGCACCACGTATTCTACTTGCCACTTTGGCAGACAGAAATCGGCGCGACAGCAGAAGTTGCTGGTGAAGTGATCAAAGGTACACAAAACGTCTTCTTCGCATCTCTAGCGTCTGGCGATTTCTCTCAGTTTACTTCTACTAACTTCATGACAGGTAAATTCCCATTCATGATGTTTGGTTTGCCAGCTGCAGCATACGCGATGTACACACTAGCGGATGACGAAAACAAGAAAGCAGCAGGTGGTCTACTGTTCTCTGTTGCGCTAACTGCATTCCTAACGGGTATCACAGAGCCAATCGAATTTACATTCCTATTCCTATCTCCAGCGCTTTACTACGCGATCCACGTGCCATTGGCTGGTATTTCGTTCATGCTGATGGATATGCTGAATGTTAAAGTTGGTATGACATTTAGTGGTGGTTTCATTGACTTCTCGCTATTTGGTATTCTTCCAGGTGTAACGGGTGTTGAAAACCACTGGTACTTCATCCCTCTAGTTGGTATCGCATACGCATTTGTTTACTTCTTTGTTTTCCGTTGGTTTATCGTTAAGTTCGATATTAAAACTCCGGGTCGCAAAGGCAGCGCAGTAGCGGTTGTCTCTAAGAAAGACTACCACGCAGCAAAAGGCGGCGCTGGCGACAACCAAAAAGCAAAAGACATGATCGAAGCACTTGGTGGTGCTGAGAACATCGTTGACGTTGATGCTTGTATCACTCGTTTACGTATCACTGTTAAAAATGGTGCTGCAGTTAAAGAAAATGATTACTGGACTCAAGAGCTTGGTGCTCGTGGCCTGGTGAAAGTTGGCGATACTGGTATTCAGGCTATTTACGGTGCTGAAGCTGCTGGTTACAAAGCTCAAATTAACTCGCTACTTGGTAAATAATGAGTATTGGTGACAAATTTCGTAGAACAGGCGCATTCGTAATCGACCTGATGATAGCTAAGATGTTTACTCAGGTTGTCTTGTCTGTTCTCGCATTTCTCGTGTCTGGTTTGTGGAGCGATAAGGTAACGGGCTTTTCATTAAACGATGATATGGCTCTGCCGATTTTATTGGCAACGGTAGTGATTATGCTGTTGACCTATATCGGCATTTACCTGGGGTACTGCGCGGTTTGTTTTAAAATGATAAACAAGTCGCTAGGCAAGTATCTGCTTCAAGTAAAGAACAGTCGCGGGATTGCGCAACTTGATTTGTCATCATATTTATCTCGTGAAAAAGAGAAGATTGTATATTTTCTTGCAACGCTAGGGCTTTATGCCGCGTACTCAGCGATACAGTTTTACATGTATGACAGAGAACCTTTGCATGAGGTCCACGCTCAGCAATCTCAGAAGTAACATTTCTTTCTAGTAAAAGCCCGCGATAAGTCAGCGGGCTTTTTATATTCTAAAAAGCCTAAACTCATCTTCCCTTCATTTTAATTTATTCTCGATTTCAGCACCCTAAGTGTTATTTATCGCCTATGCTTCTGTTAGATTTTTTCGTCAATTTATAAATAAGGTGTTTATTGAACTCAGAATTTGCACTGCGATTATGTTTGCTTATTCCCTTTAGTGATATTTGTCGTATTTATGAGAGAAAATAAGTCATTGTCTATTGTTATGAGTCGCATTTTTTACAGTGATTTATAAATCAATTTGTTGTTTTCGTGATCTTGAAGGGGTTATTGTCCCGGAACTTTGAGGGTTATCAATAATATATTTTGAGCCATAAAATATACTCAATTTGTGGTTACATCTTAATTGGGTGCTAACATTTAGGCTACGGGGGGTGGCCGTTAGTACCCAAATAATACTTATATACTTATCAGGAGCTTGAACATGTTCAAAAACCTTTTTGCTAACCTGCAAAAAGTCGGTAAATCACTGATGCTTCCAGTATCGGTATTGCCGGTTGCAGGTATTCTTCTGGGTGTTGGTGCTGCCCATCTGAGTTTCATTCCAGAGATTGTTTCTAACCTAATGGAACAAGCTGGTGGTTCTGTATTTGGTCAGATGGCCTTGCTATTTGCTGTCGGTGTTGCTCTAGGCTTCACAAATAACGATGGTGTAGCAGGTCTGGCTGCAATCGTTGGTTACGGTATTATGACAGCGACGCTTGGTGTAATGGCTGGCGTCATGGGTGTTGAAAAAATCGATACTGGTGTACTAGGCGGTATCTTAAGTGGTGGTTTGGCTGCCTGGGCATTCAACCGTTTCTTCAAAATCCAGTTGCCTGAATACCTTGGTTTCTTTGCGGGTAAACGTGCTGTGCCAATCATCACTGGCTTTGGTGCGATCATTCTAGGCGTTATCCTTTCTTTCATCTGGCCACCAATTGGTAGTGGTATCAGTGCGTTCTCTCACTGGGCTGCGGATCAAAACCCACAGCTAGCATTTGGTATCTACGGTATTGTTGAGCGTTCACTGATTCCATTTGGTCTACACCATGTATGGAACGTACCTTTCTTCTTCGAAGCAGGTAAATGTGTCAACGCTGCAGGTCAAGCTCAAAACGGTGTGTTAACTTGTTACCTTGTTGCTGATGAAGCGTCACGTGCTGCTGGTAATGGCTTCGGTCAGCTAGCGGGTGGTTACATGTTCAAAATGTTTGGTCTACCAGCGGCAGCGATTGCTATTGCTCATTGTGCTAAGCCTGAAAACCGAGCGAAAGTTTTGGGTATCATGGCGTCAGCTGCATTAACATCATTCCTGACAGGTATCACTGAGCCGATCGAGTTCTCGTTCTTATTCGTTGCTCCGCTACTATACGGAATCCACGCGCTACTCGCTGGTTCTGCATACGTTGTTTCGAACACCCTTGGTTTTGTTCACGGTACTTCTTTCTCTCACGGTCTTATCGACTTCTTAGTGTTGTCTGGTAATGCTCAAAAGATGGTTCTGATGATTGGTGTAGGTCTGGTTTACGCCGTTATCTACTACGTTGTGTTCCGCGCAGTTATTACTGCTCTTGACCTAAAAACACCGGGCCGTGAAGATGAAACTGAAAGTGCAGCGGCAACTTCAGGCTCAGACATGGGTGGTGAACTTGTAGCAGCATTCGGTGGTAAAGCGAACATCACTGGTTTAGATGCATGTATTACGCGTCTACGTGTTGCAGTGGCTGACACTGCAGCTGTCGACCAAGACAAACTAAAACAGCTAGGCGCAGCAGGGGTTGTTGTTGTAGCTGGTGGTGTTCAGGCTATCTTCGGTACTAAGTCTGATAACCTAAAAACAGAAATGGATGAGTGGATTCGTAACCACGGCTAATCTCAGTTGTCCACTGCTTATGTGAAAGGGGGCTTCGGCCTCCTTCTTAATGTCTGCGTACTCTAATTTCAATACGTTAATCATGGCATAGTTATACAAACTTCCTATATCGACACTTCTTCCTATTAAAGCGCTTACCTGTATTCATGTGACGATAAACTCATCTTCACTTTCTTGCGTGTTTCCATACATCCTTCTTACCCTTCATTGACATTATAAAATCCAGTCGTGTTTGAATTATGCACGATGTTTTTTTAAGAATTGATAGTGGTTATGAACAAGAAACTAATAATACTGGCAGCTGGACTGATGTCTGGCACTGCAATGGCTGCTAATGGCACCTCTGATTTAGCTGTTGGTATGGCTGTCGATCAGCAACTGAGCGTTGTTGTCGAGATTGATAAGACTTACCGCGGGATTATTGGTAACGACGGTATGGCTTTTGATTACATTGCCAAACGCGGTACGTTTGATCAAAATGTTCCGGTGACCTGGTATGTCGGCGTCGGTGGTTGGTATGAGTGGGATGATGAATTCGGTGTGCGTGTACCACTAGGTGTTAATTGGGATCTCTCTCAGGGCTGGGATGTATACGCTCAGCTTCATCCAGAGCTCGATCTTTACAAAGGTGTAGATTTACAACTTGGCGGCGCCGTTGGTGTGAAGTACAGCTTTTAATCTCAGTTACAAAGAAAAATGCCGGCTCAGTAGCCGGCATTTTTTATTGTTGGTAACAAGGGTTATTGCTTATTCATTGCTCGTTTGATGCAAATGGCCGCACCACCCCAAGTAATGCCTAAGCCAAGAACCATCATGATGATTGCGCTGGTTGTCATTTTGTTGTCTCCTTGCGGTTTACAGCGTTAATTAATAGCCCGAAGATAAATAGCGCAGCAATTAATGCCCAGCCTAATGTCAAATCGTAACCACCATAGCCGTCGGTAAATAGAGCATAAAGCTTGGTCGCCAAGATTACAGCTAGCATGATTGGTGTGACGAAACGTAAGCAGATTTCAAACCATTGACCAATTGAGAAATCAGAGCGTTGGTTTACATAGCCGCGAACTTCTGCAACGCGGTTTAATAGCCACGCCATCAATACGATTTCGATCAAGCCACCAACCATGATACCTACGTTGTTTGCAAAGTGATCAACCAGATCAAGCAGTAACAATCCACCGTTGGTTGCGAACGCCATGGATACAATGAAACCAGTACCAATCACAACGTTTGCCGCTTTCTTACGAGTCCAGTTTAATTTGTCGATAATTGCTGAGGTTACTGCTTCCATAATTGAAATATGAGAGCTTAAACCAGCGACAACTAAAGCAAAGAAGAACAGTGGGCCAAGAATGTAAGGTGCAGGCAATAGGTTAATTGCCGCAGGTAACGTTACAAACGCAAGACCAACACCCGCAGAAACCACCTCTGTTAACGGTTTACCTTGCTCTTGAGCCATATAGCCCAATACAGAGAAGATCATGATGCCGGAAAGAATAGAGAAACCACAGTTAATCAATACCGTCATAAACGCATTGTTAGTGATGTCTGATTTTTCTGGCAAGTAGCTAGAGTAAGCCAGCATAATGGCAAAGCCGATACTTAGGGTAAAGAAGATCTGGCCATAAGCTGCGGCCCAGACTTTAACATCCCAAATTTTGCTGAAGTCCGGTTCGAACATATAGTTCACACCGTCCAGTGCACCTGGTAAAAACACCATGCGACCGATAAGGAATAGCACCATCAAGAACAGAACTGGCATCATGATCTTTGATGCACGCTCGATTCCTGACTTGACACCACTCGCAATCGCAACATAAGTGATGGCCCAAGCAATCACCATAGACAACGCAATTTTCCATTGGATGCTGCCTAGGTTAGTTGGTGAATTATCACCTAACTTCAGGTACTCACTGAAGAAATACGCGTTTGTATCTGCTCCCCAACCTTGGCTGAACGACAAACCAAAGTAAGAAATAGACCAGCCGATCACGGCAACATAGTAAACGGCGATGACTGCTGCGACACCCACCTGAAACCAACCAAGCCACTCAAATTTTGAATGAATCTTTGCTAGTGTCTTTGGTGCTGAGCCACGGTATTTTTGTCCCATACTGAACTCTAGGATCATGAATGGAATACCTGCAGTGATCATGGCAAAAAGGTAAGGAATAAAAAATGCGCCGCCACCGTTTTCGTAGGCCATGTATGGGAAACGCCAAATGTTACCCAGACCGATAGCTGATCCTACCGCTGCTAAGATGAATCCCGCGCGGGATCCCCATTGTTCTCGCTTCATATTTGACTCCTGTACAACTCCCTAAGGAATGAAGCTCCTTCTGTGAAGCAGGGCAGTTTGTTAAAAGTTAGGGAAACTGTTATCCATCAGTTTTTATGACCTAAATTCTAAATTGTTATTGATTTGCCATTTTTTATTCTACTTCACACTAAGGAATTTAGAGTTTAACTCTTAAATTGATGATGTGTGTTTGATAAAACTGAAATATTTATCTGTTTTCGCTATTCAGACTAACTTCTAATAATTACAAGCGCAACAGATTCTAAATGTTAATAATAGTATTTTGTCTGGTTATAATATGGTTAATTTCGTTTTTTTTGGAATTTATCTTGGATGTTTGACTTAGATCTCAAAACAAATGACTCCCATATGGCTACTGTCTTGGTTATAAGGACTATTTTGATTATTTAGGGGGTATGTCTAGCTTTTGTACACCATCTAGAAGATGTTTCGTCGATGTGTTGTGGTTAAAAGCGAAAACTTATTCCGACATTGGATTGAAATTGGTTCATGCAATCCGTGTCAGTGTCGATCATACCTAGCCAACACTCATTAAAATACTTGCAACGAAATAGCTGATTTTATTATTCATGCCCTATCTCCTTATTATGCCTACGCTAATTGTGATGGCTTAGTCAAAACCGCGCGAACAAATTAAGCAAATCTTGAACATATTTCACGCTGGTGTTATTAATTTGTTACAGTTCAAGGAGGTGTTTATGGAACACGATCTCAAATCCGCACTAATCATCGTTGCCGCTGTCTTCGCAGTTCTTTTGTCATACGGAATTATTGCGATTACTTCGGCCTAATATAAGTTTGCTTTGTTAGAAGGCTTAAGCCGATGATACGTAACAGCGGTATAATTACTGATAGCCATACTGAGCTCGATATCAATGTTTACGAACATTTCAGGCATGGCAAAACTGCTCTTGTAACGCAAGGTGGAGGGCAGCGAGGAATTTTTACCGCTGGAGTGCTCGATGCATTCTTACTTTCCAATTTTGATCCCTTCGATGAATTCTATGGTACTTCCGCTGGCGCACTTAACTTGTGTCCCTATTTATGTCGTCAACATGGTATGGGTAAGGCTTTTATTACTGAACTGACCACCTCTCCCAAGTTTTTTAATCTTTTCCGTTATATTCGTAAGCAGCAATATTTGGGGCTGGAGTGGGCATTAGAAAGAATTCAGGACTTTCCCTACAAACTGGACCTCGATATGGGACGCAAGGCATTAGGAACAAGAGGAGCTTTTGCTGCTGTCACTAATGTCGAAACACTCTCCGATCAGTACCTTCCCATGCTGGGCGATTGCTGGTTTCAAACTATGTTAGCAACGTGCGCTATTCCCAAGTTATACCTTGGCCCCGTTGATGTAGGCGGGCATAAGTTTGTTGATGGTGGTGTTTCTGCTTCTATCCCTGTCCAGGAAGCATGGAGACAGAATGCGCGTAATATTATTGTTATCCGCACGGAGCCATACTCTGAGACCGATGCAAGAGTACAAAGTGAAATAGGGGATACGCCTGTCCAGTGGTATCGCGAGTCGATAAACTCCGTCCAGCAATCTTGGCAACAAAAAGTGAGTCAGTGGAAGTCGGACTGGGCATCCTTTTTCCAGCAGAAGATTAATACTGCTCATCAATCGAAACTGACCGGTGAAATGCTGTTAAATGGCGGACGATGGCTGTTTGGAGCGGATAACTTGTATCGCTTGAGCCATCTTATCGGAGAGAATTTTGACTCTGGTTTAGCTGATATGCTGATGATCCATTATCAAACCTTTGAGCTTACTCAGGCATTCCTCTCTACGCCACCTGATGATACTTTCATTCTACAAATCGCACCAAGAGAAGCCCTTCAGGCCTCTTCTTTGTTAAGTGATCCCGAAGCATTAGAACATGACTATCAGTTAGGCTTGCAGGCTGGCTATAACTTCGTTCAGCTTTATGACCAACTGAATATTGATCTTGACTTAGATGGGCGTGAAAGCGCGTAGAGTTGTGACTTGCTCCTTATGGGCATTAAAAAGGGCTCTGATTAGAGCCCTTCGACTTTTGTGTTATCAAATTATGCAGGCATAATACGCATGCAGTTGGTTGAACCAACGACATCCATTACGTCACCTTGAGTGATAATGACCAAATCTCCTTCGTCTAAAAAGCCTTGTTGTTTTAAACAGTTAATAGCATCTTGTGCGGTTGGTAACCCTGCATCGCCTTTGGAGTCAAAATAGACGGGCGTTACACCTCTATACAATGCGGCGCTGTTCAATGTTGACTCATTTCTGGATAAGGCAAAAATAGGTAACCCTGAGCTCAGACGAGACATCATTAAAGCGGTTCTGCCAGACTCGGTTAAGGAGATCATTGCCTTAATACCTTTCATATGGTTGGCAGAATACATGGTGGCCATCGCAATGGTTTCTTCTGCGGTATCAAAGGATCGTTCAAGGCGATATGTCGAAAGACTGGCTTCAGACATCTTCTCTGCACCCATGCAGACTTCAGCCATTGACTTAACGGTTTCAACTGGGTATTCACCCGCCGCGGTTTCTCCCGATAGCATAACCGCATCGGTACCATCTAACACCGCGTTTGCCACATCCATGACTTCGGCACGGGTTGGCATTGGGCTTGTGATCATCGATTCCATCATCTGGGTTGCAGTGATAACGATACGGTTTAAGCTGCGGGCACGACGAATAAGCTTCTTCTGTACTCCAATAAGTTCAGGATCACCAATCTCTACCCCTAAGTCTCCGCGAGCGACCATGACAACATCAGAGGCCATAATGATATCGTCAATTGACTCATTGCTCTCTACGGTTTCGGCGCGCTCTACTTTAGCGACCAACTTCGCTTCCAAACCCGCATCCCGGGCTAAGCGTCGTGCATAATGCATATCTTCGCCATTGCGTGGGAAAGAAATCGCTAAATAATCGACTTTGATTTCTGCGGCTGTAAGAATGTCCGCCTTATCTTTCTCCGTTAGGGCATCAGCGGATAATCCGCCACCTTTTTTATTGATGCCTTTGTTGTTTGAGAGGGCACCACCAACCGTGACACGAGTGTGAACTTTATTGCCTTCTACGCTGGTGACTTGTAATTGAACGCGACCATCGTCGAGTAATAGAATATCGTTCGGTGCAACGTCTTGTGGTAATTCTTTGTAGTCTAAACCGACAGTTTCTTGGTTGCCTTCACCTTTTGGTAAGTCGCTATCTAAGGTAAATTTGTCACCGACTTTGAGCATCACTTTGCCATCTTTGAATGTCGACACACGGATTTTCGGCCCCTGTAAGTCGCCTAAGATAGCCACTTGGCGTCCTAGTTTTGCGGCAATAGCACGAACTTTGTTAGCACGTTGAATATGATCTTCGCTGCTACCATGTGAAAAGTTCATCCGCACGACGTTAGCGCCAGCTTTGATTATCTCCTCAAGTACGTTGTCTTTATCAGTTGAAGGCCCAAGTGTGGTAACGATCTTTGTTCTTCTCAATTTGGATGTCATAGATTCTCCGAAGAATGCTAGTGTGGGACAAGGTAACTCGAATTGTATTTAAGTATATGCACAGAATGCTTTGGGTAAGATGAACACGAGCAAAAAGTTCTCCATCTTTATAAAAAACCAACTGCATAGATTCGCTTGATGTTTTTAGTGATCGCCAATCGCATGGAGTGGATAACTAATTTGGTCAAAAAATTAAGTTATTTTTTACACAATTTAACAGGTGTAAATTTTCCGTTATTTGACTAAATACACAAACAAACAGGTTTCTGCGTGATGCTTGTCACGGGGATCTATTAATTCACTTCACAATTAGTTCGCAAAGTAAAAAAATTGCCGTGTTATAGAATTTTGGAGTGCACAATGTACATGGCTCAACCGGGCCATATTGATCATATCAAACAGATCAATGCTGGTCGGGTATACAAACTAATTGACTTAAAGGGTCCAATATCTCGAATTGATTTGTCCAAGCAAAGTGAGCTTGCACCTGCAAGTATTACTAAAATTACTCGAGAATTAATTGAAGCACACTTGATTCATGAAACAACCGTTCAAGAGGCCACCAGTCGTGGTCGTCCCGCTGTCGGTTTACAGGTTAATAATGAAGGTTGGCAGTTCCTGTCGATGCGTTTAGGCCGTGGTTATTTAACTATCGCGCTCCATGAGCTCGGCGGCGATGTCTTAATTGATACAAAAATCGAAATTCATGAGCTGGACCAAGACGATGTGCTTGAGCGCTTGCTTTACGAAATTGATGAATTTTTTCAAACCTATGCTGATCAGTTAGATCGAGTGACCAGTATTGCCATTACGCTGCCAGGTCTTGTGAACTCAGAGCAAGGCATTGTGTTGCAAATGCCGCATTACAATGTCGAAAATCTAGCTCTGGGGCCTGAAATATATAAGGCAACAGGTTTACCCGTATTTATTGCTAACGATACGCGAGCCTGGGCACTGGCGGAAAAATTGTTTGGTCATTCTAAAGAGAATGAAAACTCAGTTCTGATTTCGATTCACCATGGGCTAGGTGCCGGTATTATTCTCGATGGTCGCGTTTTGCAAGGTCGTCACGGCAATATTGGTGAATTAGGCCATATCCAGATCGATCCAAATGGTAAACGCTGCCATTGTGGCAATATTGGATGTCTGGAAACTGTTGCCAGCTCACAGGCTATCCGTGAGGAAGTCGTCAGACGTATTGCTGATGGAGAGGCATCGAGCCTTGCCGAGCAAGAAGAGATGAGCATCGAGAGCATATGCGAAGCAGCCGCGAATGGTGATCCTCTTGCGGTGGATGTAATCGAAAAACTAGGCGGTTACCTGGGGGCTGCAATTGCGATTGTTATTAACCTTTTTAACCCGGAAAAGGTTTTGATCGGTGGTGTCATCAACCAAGCGAAAGACATTCTTTACCCAGCAATTCGTCGCTGTATCGAAGAGCAGAGTTTGCCAGTTTATCACCAAGATCTGGAACTGGTAGAGTCTCGTTTCTACAAGCAAGCGACAATGCCGGGTGCAGCCCTTGTAAAACAAGCGCTGTATGACGGGCAACTGTTGATGAAAGTGGTAGAGGGATAACCCTTTATACATTTTATATCTGACATATAGGAAGGGATGAAGCATGAGTTTTCATCCCTTTTTGTTATTTGTCTTTTTATTTTTTGCCTATTGCGAAACACGAGTGATACCAACCTAAGTAAGAAAGTGGTCATACTTAATTATAGAGAACCAGAAAACAGGCATCGAACACAAACACGCATCAACCCATCCATGGGGCTTCGATTTGTCATCCATGGCAAATAGAGTTTGTTTATCGAACCCTGTTCCCTGACCAGTTAATTTTCCAGATTGGTATGAACTAGTGAAAGTCGCGTGATTTGCTTTGTAGCTCCGCTAAGTGATGAGTGCAGTCAACCAGTTTTCCAGCAATCACGTGGGTGACTTCTCCCTCTCTCTCTAAAATTCCCTTTACCATCATGACTTTTGATGTGAGATAAGCTTGCTTTTGGGCTCGGGCAGTGGCGCTCCAAACTACGACATTAATATTCCCGGTATCGTCTTCTAAAGTGATAAAGGTAACCCCTGCAGCGGTGCCGGGAGATTGACGTCCGGTCACTAGCCCGACAACGGTCACCAGTGATTTATGTTCTTTCTCGACTAACTGCTGCATGCGAGTAAAGCGAGGCAGTTTACCTGCTTGATCCAATAAAGTAATCGGATGACGATTGAGAGAAAGCCCGGTACTGGCATAATCTTCAATCAGGTTTTCATACTCAGAAGGTTGTGTTTGATAGCCAGCAACAGGCTCTTGTACATCATGAAACAGAGGCAAGTCCGATAGGGAGTCCATGGCCGCCCAACGTGCACTGTAGCGATTGCCCGATAATATCTGCAACGCATTCGCGGAGGCCAACAGCTCGATATCTCGGCGACTTCTCAACACCTGCTTTACCTCCTGAATTGAGCGATAGCCATTTTGAGGGCGACGCTTACGGAGTTGGTTCGCGCTCTCTTCACTGAGCCCTTTGACTAAACGAAAGCCAAGTTGCACGGCTAACCGACCGTTAGGGCGCTGGAGCAGGTGGTGCTGATAGTGTGAAAGATTGACGCAGACAGGTAAGACTTCAATGCCATGGCGGCGGGCATCCTGCACCAATTGGGAAGGGCTGTAGAAACCCATGGGCTGACTATTCAATAGCGCCGTATAAAACTCAGCAGGGTAATAGAATTTCAGCCAAGACGAACAATACGCCAGCACCGCAAATGAAGCGGAATGACTTTCCGGGAAGCCGTATTCACCAAAACCACAAATTTGCTCGAAGATACGTTCAGCAAACGCTAAATCGTAGCCTCGCTCACGCATACCATCGATAAGCTTAGGTCTGAATTTTGCGAGATCGCCATTCTTTTTCCAGGCAGCCATCGCCCGGCGTAGTTGGTCGGCTTCACCGCCACTAAAGCCCGCTGCAACCATTGCGAGCTTGATGACCTGTTCCTGAAAAATCGGCACGCCCATGGTTCGCTCTAAGACACTTTTCACGGCTTCTGAAGGGTAGCTGACGGGTTCTTCACCATTGCGTCTTTTCAGAAAGGGATGAACCATATCACCCTGAATGGGTCCCGGACGCACAATCGCTATTTGAATCACCAAGTCGTAATAACAGGTAGGTTTTAAGCGAGGAAGCATGCTCATTTGCGCTCTGGATTCGATTTGAAATACCCCGACGGTGTCTGCTTTTTGGATCATACGATACACATTGGGATCATCCTGAAGGCGGGTGATCTCGGCAATGGAAAGTGATCGCTGGTGGTGCTTTTCGACCAGTTGAAAGCACTTTCTAATCGCATTCAGCATACCTAATGCGAGCACATCGACTTTGAGTAGCTTTAAGCTTTCTAAATCGTCTTTGTCCCACTGAATGATGGTGCGATCTTCCATCGCGGCGTTTTCCACCGGAACTAGCTCGTATAACGGTCCGGAAGAAATCACAAAGCCACCGACGTGTTGAGACAGGTGGCGAGGAAAACCGATGATCTCGTTCACCAGTTGAATAAATTGTTGCCCCTTGAGTGACTCTGGATGCAATCCGAGCTCGACAATCTGCGCTTGCCAGCCTTGGCTACGATCACGGCGATTTACGTTTTTAATGAAAAAGTCGAGCTGGGTTTCTTCTATCCCCAATGCTTTACCGACTTCTCTGACTGCGCTTTTGAAGCGATAGCTGATCACGGTTGCTGCCAGAGCCGCTCGCTCGCGACCGTATTTTTTATAGATGTATTGAATGACTTCTTCGCGGCGTTCATGCTCAAAGTCGACGTCAATATCAGGCGGCTCATCTCGCTCTTTACTGATAAAGCGTTCGAACAGTACCGCGATTTGCCTTGGATCCACGGAGGTGATTTCCAGGCAATAGCACACGACAGAGTTTGCCGCAGAGCCGCGCCCCTGATAGAGAATGCCTTGTTTTTTGGCAAACATCACAATGTCGTGAATAGTTAAAAAGTAATAGTGGTATTTCAGCGCTTTAATTAATGCGAGTTCGTTTTCGATCGTTTGCTGGATAGCTTCTGGAACACCTTCAGGAAAACGCCTTTTCTTGCCACGTTCAACTAACATACGCAGGTAAGAATCTGGCGTGTAGCCGTCAGGGATTAACTCGGCAGGGTATTCGTATTTCAGGTCGCTCAGCTTAAATTCACACAAATCGGCGATGTGTTTGCTCTGTACGAGCCACTCTGGTTTGTAGATACGGGAGAGTTTGTTAAGTGGTCGCAAAGCACGCTCAGTATTGGAAAGCCGCTCAAAACCGAGCTGCTCAACGCTGCAACCGTGTTTCACTGCGGTGAGTACATGTTGTAACGGCAGGCGTTCGACCGAATGCATCAGCACACCACCACACGCGGTAATCGGTAATTGCAGCTCATGGGCGAGCTTTTCACAATGGTTGCTATATGCCGAATCATCACTACCAAGGTGACGCTGGATAGCAACCCACAAGCGATTTGTATGATGTTGGTTTAACCAGCGTCCCCAGTAATGATCGCTATTTTTGTGGGTTGGGAACCATAAAACAAAGCAGTGACGAATCGACATCAAATCCCATTCAGAGAGTTGATAGCGGCCTTTTTCACTGCGTCGCCGTGCATTGGTGATGATGCGGCACAATTCTGCATAAGCTTTACGGCATGGGCATAATAAGACCACTTGGCATTCATCATTGAGCCAAAACATGCTGCCAACGATTTGTTTGATATCGAGTTTATGTTGCTGGATCGTGGTATGCGCTTTTACTACACCTGCGACGGAACATTCATCGGTGATCGCAATGGCCTGATAACGGAAGAAAGCAGCTTGCAGCACCAGCTCTTCTGCATGAGAAGCACCGGTAAGAAAAGAGAAATTAGACTGACAAAACAGTTCTGCGTAATTCATAACGACTTAACAAAAAAAACCATGAAGAAACCAATGTTTGTGTTGATCGCGAAACACCCATAACCAGCGACCTTGTCTGGTGTGCGCAATGTAGTAATCACGCATGATCTCATCGCCATCCCACCATCCTGAGACAATTCGCTCAGGCCCATGAACCAGAGAAATCTGTTCTTGAAGTGGCACCGGTGTAGGTAACTGCATAGCCGGACGCAGCAATTGAGGAATGGGTGAAAGCGCAACATTGGGCTCATCGGCCGGGCGATACTGGCAGGCTTTCTCTGGCCTTGGGTCACAAGCAATCTCTGGCTTAAGTACGGAGTGTTTCCCCAGTTTAGCCTGCAATAAAGAGAGCAGTTCCAACGTGTTCATCTGGCCTTTCTGCCCGGCAAAGAGATCGCAAGCACTGCTGACGGGCTCGCCCTGGCGAATAACCTGTAACGTCAGGCCAATCACAGGGCCCTTGAGCGTGAGAGATTCAAGACTCAGGCTAGCGAGTTGCTGCCAGCGATGGCACAAGTAGTCCCCTTGTGCGGAAGTGAGTTGAAGGTGCTGCTCTTGTTTATCTCGCTGGTGGAGTGTCAAACGGAGTTCGAAGGCCACTTTATCTCTTAACTTCAAAAAGGTTTCGAGTTGACGAAGTAACTTCACGAGTGGCCTTTCGACCCATTGAACATTTTCGAGCTCAAATAACAGTTCCAGATAGACCTGGAATGATTCCGTAGGATGATAAAAGTCGACAGGGTGTTTAAATTGTCCGGTCAGTCGACCGACATAGTTCACGAGATCAATATCAAAACGTCGTGCGATGTCCTGCAATGGCAGCTCAAGCAGGTGTTGTAATGTACTCACGCCGACACGGTGTAACTTATCCACCGTCGCCGAGGATAAATCCGTCAGTGTGAGTGGCAAAGAGGAGAGTAATTGCTGAATACGCGCTTTGTCTTCAATCAACTGATTACTTCCAGACAGAGCCATGAGTTTGGCAGATAATGGAGAAAACCCACAGCCAAACTGAACACTCAGTTTGAGTATGGCGAGGTGGGTTGAGACTTTGTGCCAGTAGTTATCCAGCCCCTCATAGAGACTGAGCATGGGCGTTGCGCGTAGCAGGATCCCCTGATTTGGCATCAGCACCACATCTGATGTGATCAGGTACAGCCATTGGGCAACCTCCTGCAATTTCTTCCGCTCAGTTTTTGGATGGTAAGGGTGTACTTGTAAGTCACGGCATAAAGACGCAGCACTGCCCAGCCCCATATTGAGCTTGATGTCTTGTTGCTCTGCAATATCGTTGTATTGAATGATTCGGCAGCGCTGGTTTTCGACAATCACCACTGGCTGCTCTTGAGTGTCACCAAATAGGGTGTCTAATTGTAAGCGAGGGAAGTGCAAGTAAATCCACAGAGACATGTTACCCCCCTTGATTGAACAGTGGGAAATTCACGACTGTCGACGAAATAGGTGACTTAGTCGGCACAACAAGTTGTGGGTAATGATGCTGGAAGTTAATCTCGATCTGGCCTTTGCTCCAGCCACCTTTGCGTTTTAACACCTCAACGCTGACGCCTTGCTCACTCCCCTGTACTTTGAGGCTGAGTGACACCGGCAATGATAGACGGTTTGCCCGGACTGGTTTCAACATAAACAGAGGGCAAGAACCTTGCTCACTGGCGACTTGCAGACGTTTAACCTGATGGATTTCGAGCTCTTCTTGCCATAGTAATACATTGGTACACACGCCACTTTTCAGGCATTGCTCCGCTGTCCAGAGCGCATCACGCTGGTGCTCGGGTGTGATGACCCAGACCTGATTAATGTCCAGGCCGATACTGTGGAGAAAGAGTGAATTCATCAGAGCTGGCGGCTGAATAAACGCAGTTACGCCTTTGGCTAGCGACGATTTCAAATAAGGCGCCAATAAACGCAACTCACCGACACTGCCTACAGACTCCATCTCGACTACCCCATGCGGTGGAAAGCCTCCGCCCAGCAGAGTGTCCAGTTCTGGAAAACCGGAGCTATTGAGGAACTGATGCGAGTCCGCTTTGGTTAAATTTGCCTGCCAAACAAGATGTTGGCTTTTTAAGTGCTGAATAATATCTTGCATAACTAAATACCTGTATGTATATACAGTATATTTCTGTGGTGAAAAGTAGCAAGATTTTTGTGACGAGAAAAATAAAAAAGGCAGCGTTTGCTGCCTTTTCAATCGGTTATCTCTGAAGTGAGAACTGAATTACTTACGCTTTGGTTGTGCGTCAATACACTGACCATTCACGTCAGTCACACTTGGGTCCATTAGGTGCAGATACAACGGCATCAGATCCTGTGGTGTTTTCAGCAGGTTGGCATCTTCACCCGGGTACGCTTTTTCACGCATGCGAGTACGTGTTGCTCCCGGGTTAATGGCATTAACACGCATTGGTGTATCACTTAGCTCATCAGCCAGAACTTGCATCATGCCTTCTACGGCGAATTTCGAGATTGCGTATGGGCCCCAGAAAGCTCGGCCAGAGTGACCAACGGTCGAAGAGGTAAAGACAATACGACCTGCTTCAGCTTTTTTCATCACAGGGAGCAGCGCCTGAGTCATCAGAACTTCGGCTTTCACGTTGATTTGCATGATGTCATCGAAGTCTTCTTCATTGATCTGTTCGAATGGGCACAGTGTGCTCAAAACACCTGCGTTATGTAACAGACCATCAAGGCGTCCGAACTGGCCTTCGATCGTCTCTGCCATATCAATGTAGTTCTGCTTTGTTGCCCCTTTTAAATCAAGAGGAATAATCGCGGCTTGTGGGTAACCAGCTGCTTCGATTTCATCGTAAATGGATTCAAGGTTTTGCACGTTTCTGCCCAATAAAATCACCGTTGCACCGTGCTTTGCGTATGAAAGTGCGGCTTGACGGCCAATACCATTACCTGCGCCGGTAACAAGAATGACTTTATCTTTTAAGGCATCTGCTGAAACGGAGTAGTCCACGGTGTTTAATCCTTATTATTGTAAGTGGGTCCATGATAGTTAATTGGCGCTAATTACGCCGGTTTCTCAATGGAAAATCTTGGTAATCGTGACAAGATGGTTACAATACACCAATTCATATGTTATACCAATTCCAGTACGTCCGTTAGGTATGCTATCAATCAGAACAACTGGTTACAAACCATGTTGCCTTCTCTCTGATTTTTCGGTGTAGCATAGCGACATATTTACTGGAGTGAGATAAAGGAGCGCTCATTGGAATTTATATTAGATTACGGTCTATTTTTGGCCAAGATTGTCACCGTCGTTGCTGCGATCGTTGTCCTGATTGTGCTGGTTAAATCGGCTGGTGGAAAGTCAGGAGCGCCAAAAGGTGAACTCGAGATCACCAACCTTTCTGAACAGCATAAACAGTCTGTTGAGCAATTAGAGCATCATTTACACGATGAGGCTTTCATCAAAGCTCGTGATAAAGCCATCAAAAAAGAAGAAAAAGAGAAGAACAAATCTCGCGAGAAAGAGATCAAACAAGCCAGTAAAGAAGGTGAGCTAGATAGCAAGCGCGAACCGCACCTGTTTGTTCTCGACTTCAAAGGCAGTATTGATGCCAAAGAAGTGAACTCATTACGTGAAGAAGTCACCGCGATTTTGGCGGTGGCTCGTGAAGGGGATGAAGTCTTACTGCGTTTAGAGTCTGGTGGTGGCATGGTGCATGGCTACGGTTTAGCGTCATCTCAGCTTGATCGCATTAAAGCGGCAGGTTTGCCATTAACCATCGCCGTGGATAAAGTCGCGGCAAGTGGTGGTTATATGATGGCGTGTGTGGCTGACAAAATTGTCTCTGCGCCGTTTGCGATTGTCGGCTCCATTGGCGTGATCGCACAAATTCCAAACTTTAATAAGTTATTGAAGAAACATGATATTGAGTACGAACAACTTACCGCAGGTGAGTACAAGCGTACCCTGACCATGTTTGGTGAAAACACCGACAAAGCACGTGACAAGTTCAAGCAAGAGCTAGAAGAAACTCACGTACTGTTCAAAGACTTCATTCGTGAGCGTCGCCCAAGCCTAGAGCTAGAAAAAGTAGCAACTGGTGAACACTGGTTTGGTACTCAGGCAAAAGAGCGTGGTCTGGTTGACGAAATTAGTACGTCTGACGATCTCGTTGTGGCGGCATGCAAAGACAAAACCGTACTAGCGGTTCACTATGTACCGAAGAAAAAACTGGCTGATAAGCTAGCGGGTGTTGCTGGTAAAGTGGCAGACAGCCTCATATTAAAATTGGCTGAACGAGGCCAAAAACCAATCGTGTAATCACGAGTCATTGCTAATAGTGATAGCCAAATTGAACATGGCGAGGGTGGAAAGCCCTCGCCATTTTTATTTGATTTTTTAAATTTACTTATAAATCAAGTTGCTCATGCGGTGTGGTGCATTGAATGACATTTTTCCTCGCCCGAAAGGGCAATTTCCCGTATAATGCGCGCCTCGAAAACCGAGCAAATTGCTAAAAGAAATAATAGGTGGAGAAGAACATGTCCTCTCAAACTCCGGTTGTAACCGTAGATGGACCGAGTGGTGCAGGTAAAGGCACTTTGTGTATGTTGCTAGCGGAAAAGTTGGGCTTCCAACTTTTAGATTCTGGCGCGATTTATCGAGTACTTGCACTCGCTGCTATTCACCATGGTGTTGATACTGAGTCTGAGGATGCACTTGTCCCACTGGCTACACACCTAGATGTGCAATTTATCGCTGAAGGTGACCTGGTTAAGGTTATCTTAGAAGGCGAAAATGTCTCCGGTGAGCTTCGTAAAGAAGAAACGGGGATGGCGGCATCTAAAGTGGCTGCACTGCCACGCGTTCGTGAAGCATTATTGCGTCGTCAGCGTGCATTTGAAACGGCTCCGGGTCTGGTTGCTGATGGCCGTGATATGGGAACCATTGTATTCCCACAAGCACAAGCGAAAATCTTCCTTGATGCGAGCGCAGAAGAACGTGCAAATAGACGCCTTAAACAGTTGCAAGATAAAGGGTTAGATGTTAGATTTGCTGACCTTTTAAGCGAGATCCAAGAGCGTGACGACCGCGATCGTAACCGCCCAGTGGCGCCACTACGCCCTGCAGAGGATGCGCTTGTGCTAGATTCTACGTCGATGACTATCGACGAAGTAGTAGAAAAGGCACTACAATATATCGAATCGAAGCTAGCTGAGTAATGATGCTCATCTAGGCTAAGAGCGTTGGTCGCAAGGATGATGACTGGCGAATTTAATAACCCCATGCGGTAGGATACCCGTGGACGTTTAATTTATTGAAGATTAAATAAATGACTGAATCTTTTGCTCAACTCTTTGAAGAGTTTCTAAACGAAACAGAATTCCAACAAGGCAGCATCGTTAAAGGTACTGTAGTAGCTATCGAGAACGGTTTCGTTCTTGTTGACGCTGGTCTTAAGTCTGAATCTGCTATCCCTGCTGAACAGTTCAAGAACGCTGCTGGCGAACTTGAAGTTGAAGTTGGCGCTGAAGTAGACGTAGCTCTAGACGCTGTTGAAGATGGTTTCGGTGAAACTCAACTTTCTCGTGAGAAAGCTAAGCGTCACGAAGCTTGGATCGTACTTGAGAAAGCTTACGAAGAAGCTGAAACTGTTGTTGGTATCATCAACGGTAAAGTTAAAGGCGGTTTCACTGTTGAACTAAACGGTATCCGTGCTTTCCTTCCTGGCTCTCTAGTAGACGTACGTCCAATCCGCGACACTGCTCACCTAGAAAACAAAGAGCTAGAGTTCAAAGTTATCAAACTTGACCAAAAACGTAACAACGTAGTTGTTTCACGTCGTGCTGTTATCGAATCTGAAAACAGTGTTGAGCGTGACGAGCTTCTAGAAACTCTACAAGAAGGTTCTGAAGTTAAAGGTATCGTTAAGAACCTTACTGACTACGGTGCGTTCGTTGACCTAGGTGGCGTTGACGGTCTTCTACATATCACAGATATGGCTTGGAAGCGCGTTAAGCACCCATCTGAAATCGTTAACGTTGGTGACGAGATCCAAGTTAAAGTTCTTAAGTTCGACCGTGAGCGTACTCGCGTATCACTAGGTCTTAAGCAACTAGGCGAAGATCCATGGGTAGCAATCGCTAAGCGTTACCCAGAAGGTCACAAACTAACTGGTCGCGTAACTAACCTAACTGACTACGGCTGCTTCGTTGAAATCGAAGAAGGCGTTGAAGGTCTAGTTCACGTTTCAGAAATGGATTGGACTAACAAGAACATCCACCCATCTAAAGTTGTTAATGTTGGCGACGAAGTTGAGGTTATGGTTCTTGAAATCGACGAAGAGCGTCGTCGTATCTCTCTAGGTCTGAAACAGTGTAAAGCTAACCCATGGCAGTCATTCGCTGAAGCACAAGCTAAAGGCGACAAAGTTACTGGTAAGATCAAGTCTATCACTGACTTCGGTATCTTTATCGGTCTAGAAGGCGGCATCGATGGTCTAGTTCACCTATCTGACATTTCTTGGAATGTTGCTGGCGAAGAAGCTGTACGTGAGTACAAGAAAGGCGACGAGATCTCTGCAGTTGTTCTAGCAGTAGACGCAGAGCGTGAGCGTATCTCTCTAGGCGTTAAGCAAATGGAAAATGACCCATTCAATGCTTACGTTGCAGACAACAAGAAAGGTACTCTAGTTAACGCTACTGTAACTGCTGTTGACGCTAAAGGTGCTACTGTTGAAATCGCAGAAGGCGTTGAAGGTTACATCCGTGCTTCTGAAGTATCTCGCGATCGCGTAGAAGATGCTTCTCTAATCCTAAGCGCTGGTGATGTTGTTGAAGCTAAGTTCACAGGTGTAGACCGTAAGAACCGCGTAATCAACCTATCTATCAAAGCTAAAGACGAAGCTGAAGAGCAAGAAGCAATGGCATCTATCAACAAGCAAGATGACAATGCATTCGGTAACGCAATGGCTGACGCTTTCAAAGCAGCTAAAGGCGAATAATATACTCGCTTAAGCAAAAAAGGAGCCGCAAGGCTCCTTTTTTATGTTTATTGCAATAAAAGTAGTAATACTAATATCGGTAAACTATCTTAATAAAAGACATTTCTTCAATGCATACTTTGCGTAAAAATTGTCTAGAATTACGAGCAAGTGTTTGTTGGAATTAGTATTACTTACTATAATGAGTAAGAAAGATACTCAAAGAGGGCAACTATGACTAAGTCTGAACTGATTGAAAGACTCTGCGCTGAGCAAACGCATTTATCAGCGAAAGAGGTAGAGGATGCTGTAAAAGATATTCTAGAACACATGGCCTCTACATTAGAGAGTGGTGACCGTATCGAGATCCGCGGCTTTGGTAGTTTCTCTCTCCATTACCGTGAGCCTCGCGTAGGTCGCAACCCTAAAACGGGCGATAAGGTGGAGCTAGACGGTAAGTTCGTCCCTCACTTTAAACCGGGTAAAGAACTTCGTGAACGCGTGAACCTTGGTTAATCTCTCTGATTAGTTTAAAAAAGCGGCATACTTTTTTGTATGCCGCTTTTTTGTAATATACCCAGGTCATTTACCTATCTACCTTGCCTACGCGGCTTTCCGATGCATTAAGTTGAGAAATTTACTGTTCTAGATTGGTATTAACTTCAATTGTGTGTCTACAAACCGGGTTTCTAGAGGTTACTTGGGTATAGATTATTGCTAATATACGTGGTCTGAAGAAACATTTTACTGCATAATCTTGACCGACTTACTCCTCTAAAGGTGATGTAATATGAAAATTATAAAAATCGCTGCTATTTTTGCTCTCTTTTTAATTGCATTAGCGTTAGGCTCACAAAACCAAGAAGTTGTGGCTTTTAATTATCTTTTAGCAAAAGGAGAGTTCCATTTATCAACGCTACTCGGCGTGGTATTTGTTGTTGGCTTTGCTTTGGCATGGGTAATCTTCGCTAGCATCCAACTAAAGACTCAACTTCAAGTTCGACGTCTGAAAAAGAAACTGAAAAAGTACGAGCCAGCTAATGCAGAAACGACTGCTAAGCCTGCTATCGACAAACAGGCATAAGGGTAAGGCTTCACTTTAATGCTTGAACTACTCTTCTTGTTATTGCCTATAGCTGCTGCGTATGGCTGGTATATGGGGCATCGCAGCGCTCAACAAGACAAGCAGAAGCAATCACATCAAATTTCTCGTCAATACATGACGGGTCTAAACTTACTGCTTTCTGATCAATCAGATAAAGCCGTAGACCACTTTATTGAATTGCTCCAGGTTGATAACGAAACCATAGATACCCACCTTGCGCTGGGTAATCTTTTTCGTTCTCGTGGAGAAGTCGACCGCGCAATTCGTATTCACCAAAATCTTATTTCCCGTTCGGGGCTGACTCTAGACCAGAAAAATCTCGCCCTTCAGCAACTTGCTAAAGATTACATGGTTTCTGGTTTTTTAGACCGTGCGGAAAAGATATTTGAACAGTTAGTCGAAGAGCCGGAACATCGAGAAGGAGCACTTCAGCAGCTTGTGACCATTTACCAGCAAACGCGTGAATGGGAAAAAGCGATTCACTATGCCAACCAATTGGCAAAAGTGAGTAATAAGCGCTCTCGAATGCGAGCGAATATTGCTCATTACTGGTGTGAAATTGCCATGTTAGATCAATCTGATGGCAACAAGGGTAAAGCGGTTCAGCATTTTAAAAAAGCACTCTCTGAAGACCCAAAATGTGTGCGTGCTAGTATTGCTCTGGGGCGCATGTATTTAGAGTCGGAAGATTACAAACAAACCATTAAATATTTAACTTCAATCCTGGAGCAAGACAAAGACTTTATTAGCGATGTTTTGCCTACGATTGCAGAGTGCTACCACCACTTAGGGCAAGAAGATGAGCTGGTGGAATTCCTTCGGGCTTGTATCGATAAGAAAGCTGGAGTGTCAGCAGAATTAATGCTGGCACAGTTGGTTGCGCATCACGAAAGCGTGGGCGCAGCACAGGAGCTGTTGACCAAGCAGCTACTGAAAAATCCGACCATGAAAGGTTTCTACCGTTTGATTGATTACCATATTGCAGAGGCGGAAGATGGTCGTGCAAAAGACAGTCTTTCAACCTTACAAGCCATGGTTGGTGAACAGCTAAAAGTGAAACCTCATTATCGATGCAGAAAATGTGGTTTTTCTACTCATTCCCTGTATTGGCATTGTCCATCCTGTAAGGGATGGGGGACGATCAAACCAATCCGTGGATTGGATGGTGAATAATTTTAGTGCAGCTGGCAGGTTTTCTGTCCGCTGCATTTTTTTAGAAAAAAGAAAATTTTAGGAGATGAAATGATCGACCAAAAAGTTATTGTCGCACTGGATTATGATAACCAAGCTGATGCGCTTGCGTTTGTAGATCGCATTGATCCTGCGTCATGCCGTTTAAAAGTCGGCAAAGAGATGTTTACACTATTTGGTCCTGATTTCGTACGTGAGCTACACAAACGTGGTTTCTCTGTATTTTTGGATTTAAAATTTCACGATATCCCAAATACTTGTTCGAAAGCCGTGCGTGCGGCAGCGGAACTGGGTGTTTGGATGGTGAATGTTCATGCAAGCGGCGGTGAACGTATGATGGCAGCGTCTCGTGAGATTCTGGAACCATATGGTAAAGATCGTCCGTTGCTGATTGGTGTAACGGTACTAACCAGCATGGAACAGAGTGATTTGGCAGGGATTGGTTTGAATGTCGCGCCTCAAGAGCAAGTGATCCGCCTTGCAACACTAACGAAAAACTCTGGTCTTGATGGCGTAGTATGTTCTGCGCAAGAAGCTTCAATGTTGAAAGGCGAGCTGGGCAAAGAGTTTAAGCTGGTGACACCTGGTATTCGTCCTGCTGGTTCTGAGCAAGGTGACCAGCGTCGTATCATGACACCAGTAGACGCGATTCAAGCTGGCTCTGACTACCTTGTCATTGGTCGTCCTATTACTCAGGCTAGTGATCCTGCTACGGTATTGAAGTCAATTAACGATAGCTTGGCGAACATGTAACAACGTAACTCATTGTTTTGTTGTCCATAAGGTGAAGTAGCAATACTTCACCTTTTTATTATTAAAGTTGGTACTTTTTAGGTTTAATACTCTACGGCCAATCGACTTTGAACCAGGGCATAACACTATATCGGTCACAATTTAATAACATAAAGCGCTGTGATAAACAGAAAATGCAAGCGTGTGTTATTGATGGGTTGCGTTACAAATAGGTTACGAATACTATGACGGAGATGCATTTACTGCGTTGTAAGGTCTAGGATGACCTGGTGAATCTCTTTGAAACTAATGCAGAAGTTGGCAGGACGTCGCTTCGTATTATACTTTTTTACTTTCCTGTCTGCGTAGGGCTATTCTCGCAGATCTTGTGAGCTTCACTCACGGTCTTCCTTGTATCTACCTTAGATCGCAAATCATAACAAGGAAGAAAAATGACCAAGAAACTGCCATTTTCAGTATTAGCAATACTAACGGCGACCAGTTTTCAGCTGAATGCCGCTGAATTGCCAGCCGATATTGAATGGACTTCAAACAACAATGAGCCTCTGTTCGCTTCAGAAGAAGCGGTTCACGGTGGCACTTATCGCACTTATATTGAAAGCTTCCCACAGACATTACGCAGTGTTGGCCCTGATGCAAACTCAGGCTTACGTCAATACCTAATGGATGGTACGCCAAAAATGGCGCAACGCCATCCAAATACGGGCAAATGGATTCCGCAACTGGCTAAGTCATGGGCGTTTGGGGAAGACAATAAAACGGTTTATTTTAAGCTAGATGAAACCGCAAAATGGTCGGATGGTGAGAAGATTACTGCCGATGACTACGTCTTTATGATGCAGTACTACACATCAAAAGACATCATTGATCCTTGGTATAACGACTTCTTCACTAACAGTATCGTAAGTGTCGAAAAAATTGATGACTACACCATCCAAGTGAACCTTGCTGTTGCTCAGAGTCATGACTCCCTGATGGTGATGATCAACATGCCGAGTAATGGTTTCCAGCCTCGTCCGAAACATTTCTTTGAAGGTGAAAAAGACGAAAACAATGATGGTATGCCGGATAACTTTGTACGTAAGTTTAACTTCAAAGCGGAACCGACGGCAGCAGTCTACTACTTAGACAAAGTGAAAAAAGGCAAAAGTGTTACCTTTAAGCACGTTGGTGAAGATTGGTGGGGTTACAACAACCGTTACTACAAAAACCGTTACAACGTAGATAAAGTCCGTATTACTGTCATTCGCGATCCTGACATCGCGCTTAAGCACTTTGAAAAAGGTAATCTGGATTACTTCGAAATGGTGTTGCCGAACTATTGGCACGATAAGACCAACACCGATGTTTATAAAAACGGTTATATCGAGAAATATTGGGGCTTCAACCAAGCACCACAAGGTGCTGGTGGTGTTTGGATGAACACGGCAATGCCGATGCTTGATAACCTTGAGGTGCGTAAAGGCATCATGGTAGCAACCGATTTTGACGGTATGATCGAGAATATCATGCGTGGTGACTACTCTCGTAAGCCACACGGCCTTGGTTTTGGCCATGGTGAGTACGATGATCCGAATAATACGCCACCGAAGTTTGATGTGGCTTCAGCCGTTAAACATTTTGAGAAAGCCGGGTTTGATACCGTTGGGGCGGATGGCATTCGTGTGAACGACAAGGGCCAGCGCTTGAGCTTTGCGATTACCTATGGTTACAACTCTTGGACTCCGCGAATTGCTTATCTCAAAGAGCAAGCTAAGTTAGCGGGTTTGGAGTTTACCCTTAACTTAGTAGATGGTTCATCAGCGTTTAAATATATCCTGGAGAAGAAACATCAATTGGCCTTCTTGAATATGGGCTCAGGCGAAATTCCAGCATACTGGGAATACCTACACTCAGATAATGCGAACAAACCTCAGACTAACGCACACACCAATTTCAGCAGCCCAGAGCTGGATAAGTTGATTGAAGCGTATGACTCAGAGTTTGATCAGCAAAAACGTTACGAACTGTCACACCAGATTCAAGAGTATGTCACTGAAGCAAACATCATCGTTCCTGGGTATATGGTGCCTTACTCACGTGTTGCTCATTGGCGCTGGGTGAAAATTCCAAAAGATGGCATGACAAAAGCGACCGAATGGATCCTGCATCCAATGGATATTGGTAACTTCTGGATTGATTCTGACGTGAAAAAAGAGACGGAAGATGCGATGGACGACGGCAAAACGTTCCCTGAAGTGAGTGTCGTTGATGATCGTTACAAGTTGTAGTTTTAGCTTCAATAAATGACGATAAGCCCTGTCTCGAAGAGGTAGGGTTTTTTTATTTTATCTATTTGATATATTAATAGTTAAATAAAAAATGAATCTATCTTTCATATTTATTCCCTTTAGTAATTCCATCTCCACTTTATTATGTGTTTTCAAGTCCATTTAATGTTTCACCTGTATTGAAAATGCATGAATATTGGCGAGATTGTGGAGTTGGTTAGTATATTTCTATGCCACATATTTAAATTTGTTTTGTTACTAACACTTTGAAAACAACCTAGAGTAATAAGGAAAAAGAAAGTCTTTAATCTGCCTCATAAATTATATTCTGTTACTAAACTTTACATTTCAATAGATTAGTACTAATTTTTAAAGATGAAATTTTGGGTTTACTTGTATGAAGTACTTAGTTACCGGAGCTGCCGGCTTTATTGGTAGTGCAACAGTGAAAAAGCTCAACGCTCAGGGACATGACGTCGTCGGCATTGATAATCTCAATGAGTACTACGATGTAGAGCTAAAACATGCAAGGTTAAGTTTTATCAGGAACCCGTTATTTCGATTTTTACAAATTGATATTTCAAATAGGGCGGAAATGGAAGCTTTATTTGAAAAAGAAAACTTTGATCGGGTCATTCACCTTGCTGCACAGGCTGGGGTTAGATACTCAATTGAAAACCCTCACTGCTACGTTGAGTCTAATGTGGTGGGCTACCTAAATATATTAGAAGGCTGCCGTCAGAATAGTGTTCAACATTTAGTGTACGCCTCTTCTAGTTCCGTTTATGGATTGAATAGCAAAGTCCCTTTCTCGACGTCTGATAGTGTCGACCATCCGGTCTCTCTTTATGCTGCGACGAAAAAATCGAATGAGTTAATGGCGCATTGCTATTCTCATCTGTATCAAATTCCTACTACGGGGTTACGATTTTTTACTGTCTATGGCTCTTGGGGACGTCCCGATATGGCGCCATTTATCTTTACCAAGAAGATACTTGATGGGCAAACGATAGACATTAACAATAATGGTGATATGTGGAGAGACTTTACACATATTATCGACATCGTTGAAGGTATCGTTCGTATAGCGGATGTCATTCCTGCACCAAATGCTCAATGGAAAGTAGAGACAGGCTCGCTAGCGAGTAGCTCTGCGCCGTTTGCAGTTTACAACCTCGGCCACGGTTCGCCTATCAACCTGATGGATTTTATTCAGGGAATAGAACATGAACTTGGTATTGAAGCGAAAAAGAACTTTCGGGATATGCAGCCGGGTGATGTTTATCAAACCTACGCAGATACCGAAGATCTTTACGCGGTAACGGGGTATAAACCAGTGATATCGATTCGAGAAGGTATTGCTGAGTTTGTTTCGTGGTACCGAGAGTTTTATAACAAGTAAAAATAATAATTTGATGCTATCGGGCTTAGCCCTATAGAACATTTAGACAAGGTTAGAGTGCATGCTGCCGAGTATATCAGTTGTTATTCCTGCTAAAAATGAACAAGGGAATATCGGTAAGTTAGTGAAAGAAATTCATGATAGTTTGAAGGCTTATCCAGAAGTAGAAATTGTGATTACTGACGACGGAAGCACAGATAACACAGTGCAGGAAGCCCTTGATGCGGCGCAGGAGTGTGGTTGCGACCTGCAAGTTGTTAGTCACGAGCAAAGTTGCGGACAAAGCACCGCTGTTTTGACGGCGGTTAAACACGCGAAAGGTGAGTGGATTATTACCTCCGACGCGGATGGTCAGAATGACCCTTCAGATATGCCAAGTATGCTAGAACTTGCGGCTAAAGTGACTAATCCGCATTTTTGTATTGCGGGTTACCGGGCGAAGCGCTTGGATACGGCTTGGGTTCGTTTTCAGTCAAAAGTCGCCAATAAAGTTCGTCATGCTTTATTGGGTGATGGTGTACCCGATTCAGGCTGTGGTCTGAAGGTTATCCCTAAAGCGACTTATTTACGTTTACCTTACTTCGATCATATGCATCGCTTTTTGCCTGCATTGATCAAGTCGCTTGATGGTGAAATTGTGGTTCATCAAGTCGCACACCGAGACCGAGAAGCTGGAACCTCAAACTATAACGCCTGGAATAGAGCGTGGGTTGGTATCGTTGATTTGTTTGGTGTGATTTGGTTGCAAAGACGCACTAAAAATCCACTGGTTAAAGCGGTGAGTATTGCAGGTACAGAACAAGAAGAATGAAGTGGTTGAAACTTTTTTTACTCATTGCAATCGGGGTTTTGATTGCGAATCAACTTGATAACCCCGTTTTGGTGCACTTAACGGATAAAAACTGGCTAGTTGGTTACATCCAACAAAATGGTATGACGGGAGAGGTGGTGGTATTTACTTTCAGCGTTATATTTTTATCTTTAAGTGGTCCAAAGCAAGCAATCGCACTGGTATTTGGGTATTTATATAATGTTAACCTAGGCGTGGCTTTGACATTATTAGCTTGTGTTGTTGGTGCCACTTTTAATTATTATTGCGCTAGGTTTATCTTCGCCAACTGGTTATATCGTCATTTTCCTAAGAAAATGATTAAATTCAATTCATTTGCTAGTCGAAAGCCTTTTTATAAAATATTGCTGTTGCGTTTGTTTCCTATTGGAAATAATGTCGTAACTAACGTCTTATCAGGGAGTGTTCGCGTCCCTTTTTTTGCTTTTCTATCTGCAAGTGTACTTGGTTATCTCCCGCAAGTTATTATCTTTGCTCTGATGGGAGCTGGTATTCAGTCATCCAGTAATACAATGATATATCTCAGTATTTTCTTTGGCATTGTTAGTGCGTTGCTGACTGGTTTTCTGTATAGAGATCATATTAAAAGCCGTGTTGAACTATTAAATATGGAAGAGGAACTATGAATCCCGTTGTCGCGAAGTCTAGGCAAATTTGGCAAAATGAAGACTATTACCAAACGCTCTGCTTCTTGTTAATCCTCGCTATTATCATCATTTTTTCTGGCATTGGTCTACGTGATCCTTGGCCAGCAGATGAACCTCGCTTTGTCGAAGTGGCTCGTGAAATGGTTCAATCTGGTAATTGGTTTTTCCCAACACGCGGTGGGGAGCTTTACCCGGATAAACCGCCGGTATTTATGTGGTCAATGGCGGCATTTTACTGGCTGACGGGAAGCATCAAAGCGACCTTCATGTTGCCTAACGCGATGGTTAGCTTGGTTGCATTAATTTGTTGTTATGACATTTCGGCAAAACTGTGGAATGTGAAAACTGCTCGAAATGTCGGTTTTTTATTACTGCTGGCTCCGCAATTTATTATCCAGGCTAAAGCGGCTCAGATTGATGCTATGGTCGCGGCTTGGATTACCATTGCGATGTATGGGTTGTTGCGACATTTCTTTGTAAAGACCAGTTGGGGATGGTACGGCGTTGCGTGGATTTTCATGGGGCTGGGCATTATAACGAAAGGCGTTGGTTTCCTGCCTGCCTTATTCTTAGTACCCGTTTTGTTGCTTCATTTTACGGGCAAACATCGATTCGATGATGCGGTCTCCTGGAAACTGCTGCTTGGTCCAGTGTTTATGTTAGCGACCATTGCATGCTGGCTGTTACCTATGATTTCGATTGTTGAGATAAGCCACAACCCGGATTTTGCAGCATATAAAGATAATATCTTGTTTAAGCAAACGGGAGAGCGCTACGCAAATTCTTGGGGACATATTAAGCCTTGGCACTATTTCATCGTCAGTGTCATTCCGGTTATGTGGTTCCCGCTTTACTTTATCTTCTTTAACAAGAACTTCTGGAAGCAGTTACGTTTGTCGCCTGCGCTTATCAGTGTGCTGTCGTGGATTGTACTGGTTATCGTATTCTTTAGTATCAGCCCAGGGAAACGAGGCGTGTACATCTTGCCAGCACTACCAATGATGGCGATGTTAGCTGGCTATGCCTTTAGCCATCAGTCATGGCCTTCATGGACAAGCAAAGTGCTAAAAGCTCTGACACTTGTTCTTGGCGTGGTTCTTTTTGTGGGTGCAGTGATGGTGGCACTGGAGGTCAAATCCATCACCAAACATTTAGATGACTATGAGTCCGCACTGCCCTTCGCGGCGTTCTTTTTAGTCGCAGCGATAATATGGGTAATCGCGTTCTTCAAATCTCGAACTGTTCCTGCTATTGGCGCATTTTGGGTGGCTCTGTCGCTAACATGGATATGGTACAGTTTTGCGGGCTACATGCTGATAAACCCAATTCGTACACCAGCAAAAGAAATAATGGCGCAAGCTCATAAGGCGATTGGTGAGGATGGGGAGTTGGGGCTGACTCAGTTTAAAGAGCAGTTCTTGTTATTTTCGCCAGTATCTTTGACACATTTCAGTTACTTGTCAGATAGTAAAGAACAAGAACGTAATGCATGGCTATGGATAAATGAAAAGCCAAATCGTTACATTCTTACCCATGATGGCCATGAGAAGCTTTGTTTTGACATCAACAAAGCGAAGCCACTCGGTAATGCACATCGTAAAGACTGGATGTTATTGGATGGATCAAGTGCGCTCGAGAGTTGTGAGCCGCCTAAAACCATCAAACGTTATGAGTTACATGTCGTCGAGCCTTACTCATGATAGATAGCCGGTATTTATAATAAGGGGAGCAATACGTTCCCTTTTTTTGGCTTCAACTAAACTCTTACAGTTGTTGCGCGATGTTATCTGTAAGGTTTTCCAGTCCTGCCGAAAGTGCTCCAACCAGAGCATCGTAACCTTCATCCTGTAAAGGCATTAGGATTTTGACAGGAGAACGATGTTGCACTTTGCCTTTAGCATCAATCAACATCCATTCGCCTTCAAGCTCTGCATTCCCTTGGTAATTACCATTGAACTTATGCAAACTCAGCTGCAGTTTGTTCTCGCCACTTTGATCAATGAGGCTATGCACTTTCACTGGCCAGTAGTGACTTTGCTTATGGCGCAGATCGGCGATGATTCGTTGCGTAATTTGCTCTGAAATACTCTGCGCCCACTGATTCTGTTTCGCCTGAATAATTTGTGACTCTGACGTGCGATAGACAATACCACTGTCATTAAGATAACTGGCTAGCTCAACAGGGCGAACAACGAGAAGAGGACGCTCAGTCACTGCTGCGCTACTCGTTACCTGAAACTCTGCTTGCGGTAACAGATACATTGAGCCTGTCGTTTCTGGTGCGCTACTACAGCCAGCTAAAAGCGCAGAAATTAAAAGAAATACACGTTTCATTATTTTTGCCCTCTCACAGGTACCGGATCACTGGTTTCGTCTTCTCCAAACACGAGTGAGTTTGGTTTTTCGTTTAGTTGTTTTAGGACAGGTTTAAACTCGGTCATTACGCTTTCGAGCTCTTTGAGCGTCAATTCCATTTCGCTGTACATGGTCGAGTTAGGGCCGTAACCATCAAGTGTTTTTTGTAGCTGTTGCAGGCTCTGACGAATATCCGCTGGGATTTTCTGGGTATCGTTCTGACTTAACAGCTTATCGATACTGTTTGCCACACGCTCCGCTGAAGCTAAAGTCCGTTCTGATGTCTGCAGTGTTTCATTTAACGAGTTTAGCGTGTCTTCCATTGGCAACTTGTTGAGTTTATCCAGGAAGTCATTCACTTGTTTCTGAACCTGAGCAAATCCACCACGCATGGTTGGGAATACCTCTAAGCCCAAAAACTCGTCTGGTACGTATTTCTCTGCATCTGGATAGAAATCGGTGTCAATGTACAGGGCACCAGTGATCAAGCTACCCGTTTTCAATGTACCACGCAGGCCTTTGGCAAACTCCAGTTTTAATGTTTCGGTGTAGTCAGACATTGAATCAGTGTGGAAGTGCTCGAATAAGCGACCTAGTTCGATACGTACCAGTACCGGAATTCTTTTCACTGAAAAACTTTCTTCTTGAGTGGGGAAGCGCAACGGCACTCGCATGACTGTACCAATTCGTAGACCTCGGTACTCGACAGGTGCTTTCGCTTTTAGGCCCCGGACGGATTCATCAAACAACATCACAAACTCAATGTACTCGTCGTACATGCCCTCACGAAGCTGTTTAGCGTCATCGTATAAGCGGAAACTCGCTAATTCTTCCGTTAGAGGCTCGCCAGAGCCTATCCCCGGAATGGAGTCAAAGGTTACGCCTCCTGTCAGCAAGCTTTCAAGAGAGCCGAATTTTAACTCAAAGCCCTCGGTATTGAGTTGTAAATCTACGCCGGAATTGAGCCAAAACTTGGTGCGTGTACGGACTAAATTGTCGTAGGGCTTAAAGATAAAGAGTTGGTAAAGCGCCTGACGGGAATCAACATCAAAACTGGTTTTCTCCACGCGTCCAACGGTAAAACCTTTAAAGATAACCGGATCGCCGACGCCCAGTTTTCCCGCTTCGCGGTGAGTTAAAACAAGGCGCAAACCTTCTGCATCGGGAGCCGCAACGGGCGGCACATCAAGTACCGTAAACTTTTCTTTCTCTTCATCTGACTTCCCAGGTTGTAGCTGAATGTAAGCGCCAGAAAGTAAGGTTTCTAGTCCCGAGACGCCTTCACGGCCGATACGCGGTTTGACGACCCAAAACATGGTGTCGTCCTTAAGCATGCGCGCCGCATCTTTGTTCATCTGCGCTTTAGCGATGATGTGGTCGTAATCTTCGCTAAGTGTGACTTCAGTAATAACGCCAACTTTTACATTGAGCGCCCTTATCTCGGTCTTGCCAGCTTCAATACCTTCGGCTGTCGGTAGCTGCAATGTAATTTGTGGGCCAGTACTGTTGATGTATTGAAACAGCATCCACGCCCCCATGACTAGCGCAAGGATCGGAACCATCCAAATAGCAGAAACCTGCTTTTGCGGTTTTATTTGAGCGGTTGTGTTGTTCTCATCACTCATATTTGGCTTTCTCTTTTAATTCAGGCATTGGCTCTTGCACATCACTTTGTGGCGTGTGCCACAACAAGCGTGAGTCAAAAATCATGGCAGAGAGCATGGTGAAAATAACCACTGCAGCAAATGACAACGCAGCAGGTCCAGGATAAATCGCCATCAGGTTTTGCAACTGAACCAGAGCAACCAAAATAGCGACAACAAAAATATCAATCATTGACCAACGGCCAATAAATTCGGTTAAACGATATATCTTCAAGCGTGAAATACTTTCTTCCGGTGGAAGGTATCGCGCTCTTTGTGCTTGAGTATACAACCACGCAAGTGCGAACATTTTCGCCAGCGGAATGAAAACGCTGGCGAAGAAGATCACCATCGCAATCGGATAGGATCCTAGGTGCCAGAGCAATATCACCCCTTCCATAATGGTTGAGCCTTCTGAGTGGCCCAGGCTAACGGTATACATCATCGGGTAGAGGTTAGCCGGAATATAAAAGACGATCGACGCGAAGAGTAAAGCCCACGCTTTTTGCAAGTTGTCGGCAGGATTATATCGGTGAAGCGAGCTTTTGCAGCGAATGCAGGCTTTATCTTCGATGCGATTTATCTGATGACAAGTATGGCAGCCAATATGGTTGTGGTTATGGTGGGTATCACCTTCTGCTACTCCAGGTACCTCTACGGCAGGAATAAAGTGACCCCATAACCAGCTTCTATCGACCATCGAAATGCACTTTACGACTAAAACGGTGTAAACGCAGAAAGCCCAGAAAGAGGTTCCCATACCAATATCGGCAAGCGAAGCGATTTTGATTAAGCTAACCAACACGCCAATCAAAAATACATCGACCATCAGCCAGGGCTCGACCTTAAATAAAATGCGACACAAGACTTTTGCCATCCTCTGTTGCTTTTTAGAGGGGGAGCGTTTCAGAGTTTTCAATGCTTCAAAATGGAGAAAGAGAATTAAGCCCACATAGATGGTAGGCAGGACAACCACCGTTGCTAATAGCAGTAGACCAAGCAGGACATTTTTGAATTCGGCCAGCATTTTGGCGGCGTGCAGTAAAGTGATCTCTTGAGATAAGCCTTGCACACTAAAAGACATAAAAGGAAACGAGATGCTGAGTACCAGCATGATCAAACATGCCGATGAAATAGCAATGACACTTTGATATGGCTTCGCGTTAACTTTAGTCAGTGAATGAGAACAGCGAGGGCACTGGGCTTTCTGTCCTTGCTCTATCTCAGGAATACGGACAACGAGACCACATTCTTCACATGAAATTAACTGACTTGAATTTGGTTGAGTACTCATGGAATAGGATTGTAAATCATTTGTCCAAACAAGACTCTGTTTTACAGTAGATACTTATATAAGGCAAAGCTTTTAACACAAATTATACTTGCATTATAGCAACCAATTGGTGTAGGTGATTTTCACTCGTTTAGTTATTTTGTGTGCAAATAAATTGGACGCAAAGTAGGTGCAGAGAAGGAAATTAACCTTTCTTCAAACGAGGATTAAACTGTTGAACAATTACTCAAGTTTGTCGGTGAGAAACAGAGAATTGTTGGTGGAAGGGAGAGAATACCCGCTCCCCATAATCGGAGCAGGTATTTTACTTTATTCAACCGTACTGCTTTCAAACGCATTTGCGCCCAATTGTTTACCGTTGAGTACTTTTCCGTAGTAGCCTTGATGCTGGTGGTATTTTTCAGCGTTTTCGGCGACACTACCTTTAAAACGAGGGTCTTGAGGACGTTCGTGACTGTTAACGTAAGCCGCTACATCCCACGCTTCTTGCTCGGTTAACTGTACGCTTTTTCCGAGCGGCATGTTTTCGTAAATAAAGTAAGCTGCGGTGTTGATACGGTGCATACCCGCCCCCCAGTTATAGGTGTTTGCCCCCCAAAGTGGCGGAATGTAAGAGTGACCATCGCTGCCTTTGATGCCCGAACCATCAGCGCTATGGCAGGTTTCGCAGTTTTTTGCGTAAACCAATGCGCCTCGCTCCGGTGACGGCGCTTGTTCTGGTGCCGGTATCTTAGGGTAGCCGCGTCCGGCTAGGTTGCCACGCTCTTCCACAGGTAGTGCTTGAGCAATCGCTTCTGGCAGCGGGAAGTCTGGCGCTTTGCCGCCCGTTTGCAGCGTTTTGGCGTCTATCTCAGGAATCGGTTCATCTGTCATTCCATGTTGGTCAAGCAAACCACCCATGGCCAACCAGTACGCGTAAGAACTCAGCGCGATGATTTCTGGTGAATCGTAAGCGGGTGCTTTGCCGTTCATGGAATATTCGAAACAGCCCTGGATACGGTCGGCGTAGCTGTTAACGCGATCGTTTTTCTTACGGTAAGCAGGGTAGGCCATGTAGGCGGCCCACAACGGTGCTGCATTGGCTTTACGACCTGCTTCCATATGGCAGTTCACACAATTTTGCTCATTGCCCACGTACGTTCCGCGCATCTGTTGAGAGTTCACAAACAGCGAATAGCCACGCTTTACTTGTTCGCCAAATTCCGTATTGGCAATGGTGCTGAGATCGCGGGGCTTCAGGTACTCACTCTGGGTTTCTTTTTCAACCGCTGGCAGTTCTTTTTGGCGATCGGGTAATTCATCGTTCGCTATCGCAGCAGCAGAGACCACAGGTAACACGAATAGAGAATACAGAAGTTTCATGTCTGCTCCTAATAACGTAATGAGGCAAAGTAGTAGGAAAGGTTTTCGATCTCTTTATCGGTGAGATTCTTCGCGATGGTGCTCATCATATTGAGTGGATCACCACTACGAGTGCCATTTTTCCACGCCATCAACTGTGCTTTTAGATAGTCGGCGTGCTGGCTGGCCAGGCGAGGGAACTTGTCGACCCCCATACCGCTGGCTCCATGACAGGTTGCACAGGCGGGAATGTTGCGATCCCAATCTCCCTGGAAGATTAACTTACGATAAGGGCTGCGTATGTCGGCCTGGTCGCCGCGTTTCTCTGGGTTTGAGAACTCATAACTGGGTAAGTTTGCATAGTATTCAAGGACTTCTTTACGAACGCCAGGGTCGCTGACTTCTTGAGCCATACCTTGCATAACCGGATCTTGGCGTTCGCCACTAAGGAAGAGTTCTATTTGCGTGTTGAGATAGTTCGCGTTTAAACCGGCAATCATAGGAGCGATATTGACCTGGCCCATACCATCTTGACCATGACAGCCGCTACATACGCTGGCCTTTTCGGGAATAGACGAGGCGCTTGCGCTCATTGTGGTTGCCAGCAAACAGGCTGTGGCCACCGAAATAAATTTTGACATGCTGACTCACTTTGTCGTTTTTATAATCGTAATATTGTCTTCTTTATCAATAATTGACGGTATTGTGGATTTCCACATATTTGACGGTGAGAATGTGCGACGGCTGCCCCAAAAGGACAGCCCCAAAGGTTAAGCTTTGACTATCTTAGCTGGCAGGGATTGACGTGCCGCCGCGCCGACGACCCAATCCAGTAAAACGCCTTTCCCTTCTCGGGTGGGGTCTATCAAGCCAATGTCGTTGATGTTAACCCCATCTTGGTGGCGACTCTGCACTGGCTGTTGCTTATCGCCAATCCAGTGCGAGCGTTGTCCTAGCTCGGTATGACCAAATCCATGCTCAAATCCGAGTGTGCCCGGGCGAATCCCACTGACCACCATTGCGAGGGCTTTGGTGCTTGCCGACGGGGTTTGGATAATAAATTCATCGCCGGTTTCAAGACCTGCTCGCTCGGCATCGATAGGGTGGATATACACTGGATTCACCCCTTTGATGGAGTTCAACCTTGGCGACAAATTTGATACTGCACTGTGAATGTTGGACTTAAAATTCGTCAGGCTGAAAGGCCATTCCGAACTCGGGTATTGTTCTTCCATAGGCGTACCGTCTGCCAGTTTTTGCGGATGCCAGGTAGGACAGCCAGTATAGAAATCACCGGTCATGGTGTTTCTCGCACTGCCGACACGCTCATTCCAAATCGCAACGGGGCGTGTCCATTTGTGTTTCATCTGCTCACCTTGATACGCTTCGGTGGCATTTTCGAAACGCCCGCCGCGAGCAAAAATAAACGCCACGCGTTTCATCTCATCTGCTGTCAGCGTTTTTTGCATACTTGGCATCAAGCGTTCCAGGCCAGACCAGGCAATATCTTCAGCCGAAACTTCAGGCACACCACCTTTCACGTAGGCTAAGTTGGCTGCCGATCGTAAGTAGAAATCTTCTGCGCTATGCAGACTGTGCCAGTGACCTTGAGCGTCTTGAATTACCTTGTCACCGAATCCGCCCAGTTGCATTTTCTTAGCCACATCAATCAAAAAGTTCTCTAAGCAAATCGAGCGACCATCGGCAGTTTTAGCGGTTCTCGCTTCCACAATCGGCCAGCGAGCGGTCACAGTTTTCACGGGTACGCCATGCCAAGGTGTTGCCATACCCCAGCTTTCGTAGGTTACAGTGTCTGGCACAATATAGTCCGACAGTGCCGTGGTTTCGTTGATGAACGCATCCACGGAGACAATCAATCCAAGCTGCTTTGGATCTTTAAGCTTGTCTTCCAACAACGTTTTTAAACCGGGTACGCCATATATCGGGTTGGCCATATGATTGATCCAAGCCTTGACGCGGTATGGGTAACCATCAATAGCAGCAGACAGATGTTCCGTCAGCAGTGGTGCCGCAAACGGATACCAAGGCGCGCGAGTTGGGTAAGGGGATTCGCCAGACGATACGCGACGTTTGTATTCGCTGGTCTTGTGGTACGGAAATTTACTGCGAGAGAGAAAGACGCCTTTTGGTGCGACCTTACCGGGAAATTGGGTGAAGTCATAACGCGGCCCGTTGGCTGAGGTTGGATATCCTCCCGCTTTCGCCATTGCGCCGCCTTTCATGTTGATATTACCGATCAGCGCATTGAGCATCATGATGGTAAACGCATTGTAGAAACCATTGGTGTGCATGTTGCCACCGTGGGTATCGACGACTGCTTTTGTACCGTGACAGGTAAAACGTTTTGCTAATGCGACAATTTGTTCGACAGGGATTTCACACTGCTGACTGTAAAACTCCAAGTTGTATTTAAACGCCTCTTCTTTGAGTCTTTGCAGCGACGACTTTACCCGAACATCACCCGATGTGAGTGTCACGGTTTTATCGACAAACAGTGCTGCTTCACCCGTTTGGGTATGGACGCCAAATTCGCCGCTTTGCTCATCCACGATGACATAAGGGTCCGACTCAGACAGTGCTTCACCTTCGAAAGGCAGGCCTAGATCTGATGCACGCAAAAATGTCCCGTTTCTTGGGTGCTGCTCATCGCTGATCACCAGATGAGTGGCATTGCACCAGTGCGCGGTGCCTGCGCGTTTCATTGCGTTTGCGCCCGGCTGCGCTAAGAAGGTTTTATTGTAGCGTTGGTTTCCCAAGATCCACTGGATCATGCCAAGCACAAGGGCAGAATCGGTTCCGGGTTTAATCGGTATCCAGCGGTTGTTGTCACCCGCTGCCAAACTTGACGAGCCCGCAGGCAAGCTTGGCGTGATGATGCTGTACTCCAGTTTACCGTTGGTCCGCGTATTGGCGAGTTGCCGAGCCTGACGCTTAAATGGATTACCGGCTTGAGCGGGTGACATACCGATAAAGATGATGTATTCCGCGTTGTCAAAATCTGGTTTCAAATGCGCGTACTTATCTAAATCATTCATGAATGCGCCGCTGCCAGCACGGAAAGCGTAGCCACAGTATGAACCGTGGTGCCCAAAGTTACGCGTACCATAGCTATTGAAAGCGAAGCGTTTAAAGATGTCGTCTCGGCCTTCGTTTCCGGCATTCGTCATTAACAGTTGGTTGGCTTTCGGACCATATTCCGGGTTATCTGGATCAACAGGAGATTGTATATCGCGAATCGCGCGCAACCCGTCGACATGACCTTCGCCAAATAAGTCGCCGCCTTCTACGACTTCTTCTAATAATTGCTCGTAGCTAATCGGCATCCACTTTCCATCGCCACGTTTTCCTACGCGTTTGAGTGGCTGGGTGATGCGGTAAGGGCTGTTACGGATCTCTAACATGCCATTGCCTCGGGCACAGGCCGTTGAGCGACCTTCAAGACCTGCTTCTCCCGCCAAACCTAAATAAGCGTCTTTGACTGGGGTATCGAAAGGAATATGGTGAATTTGCGAAAGCGGGTGATACGGGTTGCCACTGATACGCAAAATTTCGTCATTGCGGTTATCAATGCGTACACGCAAGCCACACAGTGACCAACAGCCAAAACACATGGACGGTGCAACGCGCTGGTTCGGGTTGGGGATGAGGTTGCCTTTATTATTGACGGTGTATTCAGGTTCCAGAGAGTTTCCGTGGTGACTATCGCGGGTCTTTTTACCTGCAGTGCCTTCAAGTGCGCCTTCTACCATATGTTTGGTGGTCGTGGCATACCCTGCAGCGAATGCGCCAAGCCCACCCACTGCAAGGCCTGATTTCAAAAACTGACGGCGTTTGTTATCCATGATGAAACCCTCTTCAATTAGCGTTGAGTTAAGGTGGAAATTGACGTGTTTTCAGAGCTCGTTTGTGGCCTAGGTTGAACCAGTTCTGAGCCCAGTAAGGCCAGTGCTAGCCATAATCCAAACATACCAATAATGCCTATCAAGCCATTTCCATCCATGGTTAATTGGTACGGATACAGTCCAGCATCGAATTTGGCAATGGTTTGTACTTCCATGATGGTGAACCAGCGAATCAGCCATGCGCTTGCCAGTGCGGTTAATGGCATGCAAAACAACGCAAAGATGCGGCGGAAATAAAAAGGCGTGCACGTTTTGCTGTCCTGCAAGATGATGAACGCGAGTACGGCACAGCACAAAACAACAAAAGTGAGCAGGGCAATGTTGTACACCCATTGGTCACTTGAATAGAGTGAGAATGCTGAATTATTGGAAGCCCAAATTGGGAGAAGTATCAGCGTCAATGCGCTGCTGGTTATCATGGATTTTTTCAGTAAATTGATATCACCAGCAGTGAGTACTTTTGACTCGTTAGGCAGCAGTAGCCAAATAAGCAGGGAGAAGCCGACCGCACCCATAAATGATGTGACGAACCAAAGGATAGGGGAAGCAGGTTGATGCCATAGAGAGCGTGACTGAACGACGGCGATTTCAGCACCTGTGTACAGCGCGATGGTTATGCCTGATAACACGGTGATTGTCGATATCATCAGCATGGCTCTGCGGGAGATTTGCCACTCACCAAGCGACAGCTTTGATAACAGAGGGAGGACTTTCCCTGGTTGGTTGCGCAAAGCGATCAAGTCCTGGCGCAGATACAACCATGCTGTTATCACCGCTAGCCCTGAAAACACTGGCAGAAACAGTGATCCCAAAGACATCCACGACCACGGGGTGAAATGGGCGTAAAAATGCCACGCACGACCGGGTTGGTGAAGATCGCCTGTTAATGACAACGGTCCCACGATAGCGCCTATGGCCAAGGTTAGCACCAATGCAGCACGCAGCTGGTGGCTGGTGTATTGCGCAAACAGCAATGCGATCAGGAAAAGAATCGCGGCAGCATATGCGGAGCCGATATAGAAGAAATATTGCACTGCCCACGGGAGCCAAGCCATCGCATGAGGTTGGACTAACACTTCGGTGATGTTCATGCGTGTTCTCCTTGTGGGTCGTAAATCGCCGGTTGTCCGTTTATATGGTCGGTAAAGCGTTCATCCATGCCGATATAAAACACATGCGGATTGGTGCCTTCGTTAGGTTTAAGCACTTTAATCTCGTGTTGATGTTCCGCGATTAAGTTGCGAATTTCGCTGGATGGGTCATTCAAATCACCAATCACGCGAGCACCGCCAACACAGGTCTCCACACAAGCAGGCAGTAATCCTTGTTCTAAACGATGAGCGCAGAAGGTGCATTTATCTGCTGTCAGTGTGTCTTGATTAATAAAACGAGCATCATAAGGGCAAGCTTGTACACAATACGCACAGGCGACGCAGCGGCTGTTGTCCACCATAACGATTCCATCTTCGCGCTGAAAAGTCGCCTGAACGGGACAAACTGCCACGCAGGGCGGGTTGTCACAGTGGTTGCAAAGGCGAGGGAGCATAAAGGCTTTCGCTTCTCGTGTGGTTGTTGAGCCATCATTGAGGGTGACTTCGTACTGTTTGACTGTGGTACGGAACTGTCCAATAGGCGCCTGGTTTTCAATGCTGCAACCCACGGTACAAGCTTGGCAGCCGACACATTTGCGTAAATCAATCACCATGGCGTAACGTTTGCCGACGTGTCCTTTTCGGTCGGGGGAGTGGTTATTTCGAATGACATTTCCCGCCGTGGCAGTGCCAATACCTGTAATTGGGATCAGCGCGGCACCGGCTGGGACAGCGCTGAGAAAGCGTCGTTTGGTGGAATCCATAACTCACCTGCTTAGTTGAATTTGAACTGACTGATTCCATTGTGAGAAATGCTCCGCAGAGCCGATATAGTGGATTTCCACATACCCAGATCAAACTTGATCTAAAACAAATGTGGTTTAGGTAATGTAGCTGTTATTCTTGTTCCATCATTTGCTTAGGGAAGATTCGACCTCATCATGAAAAAAACATCGCTGTTGTGTCAGGTTTGGATTCTTTTCTTGGCTGTATTCTCCTCTTTGGTTCAGGCAACTTCTTCGTTACAAATTGAGCAACAAGGCGTTAAACAGCCGGAGGTGACGCAGAAGGAGTTTAAGCAGAAAGTCGAAGTCGGCGTTTTAGCGATACGCGGTCACCTCTATGCAGAGCAGAGGTGGCAACCGACGATCGATTGGCTGAATCAACAAATTCCCGATGTGCACTTTGTACTTCATCCGCTGAACCTGGATGAGATGGGGGAAGCGGTGAAGTTGCAGACCATGGACTTCATCTTAACCAACCCCGGTCAAGCGGTGCGACTAGGCAGGCAATACGCGCTTTCCTGGATGGCAACATTGACCAGCCGCGCACCGCAAAATTCCAACTACGGCATTGGCTCAGCGCTTGTGGTTCGTGCCAGTTCGACCTATAAAACACTGCAAGACGTATCGGGTTTACCAGTCGCAGCGGTGGCGGAAAAAGCCTTTGGTGGTTACTTAACTTTGCGTTACCAGATAGTTGAAATGGGGTTTGACCCAAACGATTTTTTTGCAGATGTTCGCTACCTCGGCTTCCCTATTGATGCCAATCTCTATCAATTGCGTGATGGTAATGTGGAAGCTGCCGTTGTGCCCGCCTGTCTATTGGAACAGATGCAAAATGAAGGGCTGTTGCAGCAAGGTGATTATCGAGTTTTAAATCAGCAGCCGAACGAAGGTTCACCATGTGCGGTATCGACGCCGCTTTACCCCAACTGGTCATTTGCCAAAACAGAGAAGGGTTCCTCCCAGCTGGCTAAAAGAGTCGCTCAGGAGTTACTTGCTATGCCCTCAGACCACCCTGCCAGCATTGCGGCTGGTGCGTCGGGATGGACATCACCAGTGAGTTTGCTAAGCATTGACAAACTTTATCAGGCGCTAGACCTTCACCCTCTGCAACAACCATGGTGGCATGATGCACTGCGCTGGCTGCGTAACCATCAGGAATGGGCATGGGCGCTGTTCATTTTTGTGATTGTGTTGAACGTTTACCACTTTTGGCTTGAGTATCGTTTCAGTAAAAGCAAGCAGGCATTGGAACAGACGTCGCTGAGGTTGAAAGAAAAAAGTGAGCAGTTGGAGCACTCACAGAGAGTTGCCATTGTCGGAGAAATTGGTAGCAGTCTGGCTCATGAGCTAAACCAGCCGTTGGCGGCGATTCGTAACTATAGCGAGGGTGGGCTACTTCGCTTGGCTAAGAAACGTCCCCACGAAGATATTGTCCCTGTACTTGAGAAAATACAGGGGCAAGTAGAAAGGGCCGATGCGATCATTCAGCGCTTGAGAACCTTGATCCGCAAGCGCAGCGTCGATAAAGCGCCGTGCGATATTCAAGCGCTAATCGATGACACGATTGAACTGCTTCACTTTCGACTACAAAAGCAGAATGTTTCCATTGTCACCAGCGCCGAAGGAGAGGTTCGTCCTATATTGGCGGATGCCGTTGGCGTCCAGCAAGTTTTGGTTAATGTGATCAATAACGCGATTGATGCCTGTGCTTTGTTTCAGGGAAAATATCACTCGTCCGGTTATCAGAGTAAAATTTCCCTGCACAGTGACTACCAGGCTAAGCAGCTTTCCATTCGAATATTGGATAATGGCACAGGGTTACAGCATGATAACCCTACCCAAGCGTTCGTCAGTACTAAAGAAGAAGGGATTGGGCTGGGCTTGGCGATCTGTCGTGATGTGATGGAATTACACGGCGGCGATTTTCTCATCCATTCGACTACGCCACACGGTTGTTTAGTTGAGCTTGTGTTTCCATATCAGAGCTAATCAGCATTAGGAGCAGTTAATGAGCAGCAGTGAAAAGCAGCTACCTGTCTATGTGGTCGACGATGATGAATCGGTGCGTGATTCGCTGGCATTTATGCTGGAGGAACATGATTTCAGAGTCTCAACCTTTGCAGACGGACAGTCCTTTCTTGATGAGGTCGACATTCATCAGGCGGGGTGCGTGATTCTCGATAGCCGGATGCCCAACCTTCGTGGTCAGCAAGTGCATCAAATTCTTAATCAGGCGAATAGTCCAATCTCGGTGATCTACCTGACGGGTCATGGTGATGTACCGATGGCCGTCGATGCATTGCAGGCGGGGGCGGTCAACTTCTTCCAAAAGCCTGTCAAAGGCGATGAATTGGCACAAGCGATTCTGCAAGGTCAGGTGCTATCGGCAGCCAGCCTTGATACGGCCGCTGCAAAATCGGCCTATGCGTCGCTAACGCCTCGTGAAAAGGATATTTTACGCTTAATCATCGAAGGCAAACGCAACATTCGCATCGCTGATGAGCTTTGCATCGCGATGAGAACGGTCGAGGTACATCGCGCCAGTTTAATGAAAAAGTTTTCTGCCAAAACGGTCGCCGAGTTGGCGTACATCTATGGCAAGTTAGCGCTTCAGTAAGTGGGGAGTAGGAGTAAACGGGTTCAGACTCTGGCTACATCAACAGAAACACTGAGGTTGTGTGTCTCACCACCATCAAATATCACGCCCTGCAACGGTGGAACATCGGCGTAATCGCGTCCCCAGCCAGTAACGATATGCTGATCGTGAGCGATCAAATCGTTGGTGGGATCAAACTCGACCCAGCCGAGATCAGGAACAAAAATCGCAAACCAAGCGTGAGAGGCATCGGCACCGACGAGTTTTTCCTTGCCCGGAGGCGGCAGGGTTTCTATGTAACCACTCATATAACGTGCAGCGAGGCCAACAGATCGCAAACAGCCTATCGCCAGTTGGGCATAGTCCTGACACACGCCACGTTTCTCTTTTAGAACCTGCTCGGTTGGGGTTGTTACGTCGGTTGCGGTTGGATCAAAAGTAAACTCGGTAAATATTTTATGGGTAAACGCCATGGCCGCTTTTAACACTGGCTGATTGTCACTAAACAGTTCTTGTGCATATTGTCTGAGGTTCTCTGAGCGCTTTATCTGCAATGAGTCTAAGCAGAACTCTTGCGCCAACCTAATCTCGGCACTTTCTGCGCGAGCCATAATATCTCGGAGTTCACCACAGGTGAGCGGATGGTTTTCTATGACCTCAGCCCAGTTGTGCGGTTGGACTTCCAAAAAGCTGGTGACATCGATGGTGAGTTCATTATGTGGTTCCTGAATGGAGAAGTAAAAGGTTTCGTTGCCGAAATAATCCTGCCCTTCATTCTGGTACAACGGCTTTGGCGTCACCTTAATCTTGCGGTTAAAACAGCGCTGATTTACCGTATCCCTGGGAAGCAGGTGTGCCATGTTATAACAAAGTGTCACCGGCGAACTGTAGGAGTAGGTGGTTTTATGCTGGACTTTGTATCTCATACATCCAATTTCCATTTGGGTTTAATCAGCTGTTGTGGCCCAGCTGTGTGATCAAAGTATTTATCGCTGACCAGTGAAGTAAACTGCTCCAACTGGGCGATAATCTTATTCATCAGAGCGCCAAATTCCTCTCTGGTCTGGTTGTTTGGGTTGGCCTTTGATAGCTGCTCTAAGTCAGTAAGCTGAATATCATTAAGCGTTAGTAGGATCAGCCTGTACTCGCTGGTTAATCCACCGGGAATAAAGGTATGGTTATCCGGGAGCATGTTTAGAAACTCTTTCAGCTTCTCAGTCTGGTAAACCAATGAACGCGGATTTGAAGGATCGACCATTAACAGATCCAGGCCAAAGGCGACCCGGGTTCTGGTGCGATAGCGTCTTCTGAACGAAATGAGTGCTTCCATACTAAGTAGTACTGACTCCAGTACTTGTTGCTGCGGCAAACTCTCTAGTTTGATGCTTAAGGTAGACTGGAACAGTTTTGCGGTCTGAATTGCCCTTTCGGTACGCTGACCTATCTGCTGAAATATCCAGTCTTGTCCTCTAAGCATGCTGTCGTTGCTCAACCCTGACAGTGCCAACAGCATGGTCATCAAGTTATCCAGCGATTCTTCTGGCGCTTCAGGCAAGCCGCTGACGTACGCTCTGTCCAACTCGTTGAGGTTGTCACGCAGCTTGTTAAGGACAATTCGAGTATCGGCAGACAGGCGATCCCTTACCTGATCACTGCAGGAGAGCATGGCCAGTAAGTTGGATTTAATACTGCCTATTCGGTTGCCGTTCACCACTAAGTCGGCCAGTTCCGCATCTGGGTTTTCGAGCAGATCGGAATTACCTTCAACGAACCCTGGCAGGCAGTTGGTTTGCAAAGAGATGGCCTTTAAAAGTGTATTTCTTGCCTGTGATGATAGCTCTTCAATACCATTAAGTTGTTTAAATAACACCCGCATCAGGCGAATACTTAACTCTGCACGCTCTGCATAACGTCCAAACCAGAAGAAGTTTTCAACCACCCGGCTTGGCACATTCCCATGCTGTGCAACATGAAAGCCAGGTTCGTCGAGCAGTGACTGATGCGTCAGATCCGGCTCATTGGCGGTTATCCAGGTATCCTTACTACGAGCGCCAGATAGACTGGTAACGATGTAGTCATTATCTGATTGAGTTACTCGACTTAACGCGCCTGGCATTACGCAGTATTGGTCACCATCTGCGACGGTAAAGGCTTTCAGTAGGCTATGTCGGCTCTTTATTTTAGAACCTGAACAGACAGGAACCGTAGAGCCAGGAATATAAGTTTGCGCGACATACTGTTTTGGGTTTGCCTTAATCATCTCCAGCGTTTTTATTCTCTCTTGCGCTGATAAACAGTGGCCGTAAATGGTCTGGCTGCGAGCTTTTCGATAAGAAGGCTTGATAATCAGGTTTTCGAGGTTTTGTTCAACAAACTCTATGGTTGCGTCAATACCGCACCATAGAGTATCAACGCTACGGAGCTTCAAAGGTTCACCCAGCAAGTATTCACATATCTTCGGAAGAAACGCCATCAGTACCGGAGATTCAAGAACGGCACTACCCAGCGGGTTGGCGAGTACGACATTGCCACTTCGTGCAGCTTCGAGCAGCCCTGGAATGCCAAAGAAAGAATCTGGTCGCAGTTCTGACTGGTCACAGTCGTTGTCGTCTGTACGGCGTAGAATCACATCAACTGGTGTTAAACCAGAGAGGGACTTAAGCCAAACCTTGCCACTTCTCACTGTTAAGTCCCCGGCTTGTACCAAAGGGTAGCCCAAATAGTTGGCTAGGTAGGTGTGTTCGAAATAGGTACTGCTTCCTGAGCCTGGGGTTAAAAGTACGATCCTGGGTGTGTCGGTTTTGTGCGCCGCAAGCTGACTGAGGGTGTTTTTCATGGTCTGGAAGAAGCTGGAAAGGCGTCTTACATTGCTACGACGAAACACCGATGGCAGTACTCTGGATATCACGGTGCGGTTTTCTAACGCATAACCTGCACCTGAGGGCGCTTGAGTTCTGTCGCTGATGACGATATAGGAGCCGTCAGCGTCGCGAACAAGGTCGATAGAATGGAAGATAAGATTTTTCAATCCCGGAATCTCAATCCCGTAGCACTGGCGCAAAAAGCCGGGGTGGGAATAAATAATCTCTGCGGGTATCACGCCATCTTTAATGAGCCGTTGTTCGCCGTAAATATCTTTCAGAATCAGATCAAACAAATCCGAGCGCTGGGCCAGACCTTTCTCTGTCTCTTGCCATTCACTCTGGTCGATAATATTCGGCAGCACGTCCAGAGACCAAACCGTAGGTGAAAGTGGGTCGTTTTTCAGATCATAAGTCGCACCGTCATCGCGCAAAATCCGCTGAGCGCGCTTTTGTAAATCTTCTAGATGCCCATCTTTCAGTTTATCCAGATGAGTAAAGAGAGGTTGCCAGTGTAATCTGGTTTGCTGGATGTCATCATACGCCTCATCGTAGGCCTCTTTTGCTGCCTGATAAGGACCAATTAGGGGCGTATTCTCTTCCTCCCCGGCGTAGTCTGAAACGAATTGACTCATATTATCTTTTTGCTACTACCTTGTGAGTTATTGCCTAGTATATACCACCCGGAAAGGACAACCAGCTCAGCAGTGAATATATGATTCAACTTTAGCGATGTGCTCACCCGATACGGCGACTTCGTTTGCGTAGATCCAGAGTATTTGGATATTCGTTGCATATCTCCTCTGTTGGTGGTGCCATCGGACGCGACGCCGTTTTGTTCTCATAGAAGCTGCGCAGGGCATTGAACTCTGGCGGTGGGTCAAGTGTCCCCTGAGTAAAGCCATGATCCCAAAAACGGTTTACCCGTCGAGCCTCTGCTTCGTTGCCGTTAACTGGGAAGGTTTCATAGCTTCTTCCTCCCGGGTGGCTGACATGGTAAGTGCAGCCGCCAATCGAGACGCCGTTCCAGGTGTCGATCAAATCGAACACCAACGGAGAGTCTATTCCCAGTGTCGGGTGCAGTGCTGACGGTGGCGCCCACGCTCTATAGCGTACGGCTGCCACGTATTCCCCTTGTCTGCCGGTTGGTTTCAAAGGTACACGACGGCCATTACACGTAAGTACATAGCGGCTTTCCGTCATTCCGCTCAATCGAACCTGCAGACGCTCCACCGACGAGTCGACAAAGCGACTGGTGCCAGTTTGCGTGACTTCCTCTCCGAGCACATGCCAAGGCTCGATTGCCCAGCGTAACTCAATTTCAATACCATCTATCTGTTGCCTGCCGTAATGAGGGAAGCGGAATTCTTCAAATGGCGCAAGCCACTCTAATTTAAATGGGAACCCGTGCTGTTGAAGATCGTCCACCACTTCTTTGATATCCTGCCAGACGTAATAGGGCATCATGAACTTATCGTGCAGGGTCGTTCCCCAACGTATTAAAGGCTTGTGGTAAGGATCTTTCCAAAAGCGTGCGACCAAACAGCGTAGTAATAACGTTTGTACCAATGCCATTCTGGCGTGCGGCGGCATTTCAAAACCACGGAATTCCAGTAGCCCTTGTCTGCCGCTACTGGTGCCAGCCGCATATAACTTATCGATACAGAACTCGGATCGGTGGGTGTTACCCGTCACATCTACGAGAAGGTTTCTCATCAGTCTGTCGGCCAGCCACGGCTGATCGACCAGACCATCCGGGAAGTTCTGGAAGGCGATTTCCATTTCGTACAGGGCTTCATCTCTGCCTTCATCCGGGCGCGGTGCCTGACTTGTTGGGCCAATAAACATGCCGGAGAAGAGGTAAGACAACCCAGGATGGTGTTGCCAGTAATTGACCAGACTGCGCAACAGATCCGGTTTTCTCAATAGGGGACTGTCCGCTGGGGTGAGGCCGCCAAGCGTAATGTGGTTACCACCGCCAGTACCGGTATGACGGCCATCCAGCATAAATTTCTCTGTGCCCAGACGGCACTGATGCGCCTGTTCGTAGAGTATTTCAGTGTTCTCTACCAGCTCCTTCCAGTTTTTGGAAGGGTGAATATTCACCTCGATCACGCCCGGATCGGGTGTGATAAGGAATTTCTGCAAACGGTAATCTTTCGGTGGCTCGTAACCCTCGATGACAACCGGTATGGAGAGCGCGCTTGCCGTCGCTTCTATGTGATAGATGAGTTCGACATAGTGCTCCAGATGGATTACTGGCGGTAAAAACAGATGCAATCTGCCGTCTCTCGGCTCGACACAGATTGAAGTACGGATCACATCAACCGCCTTTTTGCTACTTTCCTTGTCTTTGAGGGGAGGTTGTTGAGATTGCTGGCGTTGCGCGACATTCTCCGTTAACGAATAGACAGGCAATGCCTCTCTGGCTTCGAACGGGTCACGTTCAGGTGGAATTTCCACTTCGCTGACCTGCGGCAGAGAGTCCAGCGGTAGCCGATACCCCATCGGGCTGTCCCCGGGGATAAGCGTGATCACGTCACTTCGCATCGGCCATAGCGAGCTTTGCCAGCCTTGTTCGCCAAATGAAACCGGAAGCACGTAACCGCTGATGCTTTCTAAGCCTCGTCCAAGCAGTTTTGCCAGACGACGTCTTTCCAAATCATCGCTCAGTTTGGCTTTTTTCGGATTTGCCGACTCTGGCAAGGAACGTTCTAGCCAGAGATAGTAAAGCGAGTCTTCATAGGCTGGCTGCAGATATTGGTTTTGGATGCCCAACCGTTCACAAAGCAACTGCCCAAAACGCTCGGCATCCTCAATCGTATGTTGGTAATCTTTGTCCACCCGAGCAAGCAAAGACGGATCGTGCCACAGGGCTTCACCATCGGTACGCCAGAAACAGCCAAGTGCCCATCGAGGTAATTCTTCACCCGGATACCACTTACCTTGACCGTAGTGTAATAGTGCGTGGGTGTTGAACTTGTCCTTCAGTCCAATAAGCAGATCTTTTGCCAGTTTGAGCTTATCCGCTCCCAGAGCTTTGGTATTCCACTGCGCTGAATCCATATCATCAATCGAGACAAAGGTTGGTTCACCACCCATGGTCAGGCGTACGTCCATCTCATCCAGCTGCTCATCCACAGCGCAACCAAGCGCTTTGATGTTTTCCCACTCGTCATCCGTGTAAGGTTTGGTTACGCGCGGGTCTTCATGAATTCGAATCACTGTATTGCTGTATTCAAATTTGCATTCGCACTCATCGGTCGCACCAGTAATCGGTGCGGCTGATATAGGATCAGCGGTACAGGCAAGGGGGATGTGTCCTTCTCCGGCGAACAAGCCACTGGTCGGATCCAGCCCCACCCACCCAGCGCCAGGCAGATAAACTTCGCACCAGGCATGCAGATCAGTAAAGTCTTCTTCTGGGCCAGAAGGGCCGTCTAACGATTTAATATCCGAGGTCAACTGAACCAGATAACCAGAAGCAAAGCGTGCAGCCAGTCCAAGGCTGCGCAGGATCTGAACGAGTAGCCAAGCTGTATCGCGGCAGGAGCCTTTTTTCAGGGTTAACGTTTCCTGACAGGTCTGCACGCCCGGCTCCATACGAATGCCATATTCTATCTGCCCGGACAGTTTGCTGTTTAGCTCTACCAGAAAATCGACAATGCGCTTTTTGCTGCGATCGACATCCACCAGCCACTGATCGAGTTCTTTACTTTCCTCGGCGACAGATAGGTAAGGTGCCAGTTCCTCGCTCAAGAGCGCGTCGTACTTAAACGGATAATTCTCAGCGTACTCTTCGATAAAGAAGTCGAATGGATTAATCACCGTCATATCGGCGATGACTTCTACCTCAAACTTCAGCTCGCGCATCTTTTCCGGGAAGACCAATCTGGCCTGATAGTTACCAAACGGGTCCTGTTGCCAGTTAACAAAGTGCTCTTCCGGCTCTACTTTGAGTGAATAACCGTGAATATGAGTGCGAGAGTGAGGGGCGGGCCTCAGCCTTAAAAGGTGAGGTGATACCTTTACGTCGCGGTCGAATTTATACGAGGTTTTGTGCTGGATAGCTACACGTATGGTCATGCCGCGTCTCCGTGATTAAAGTTAAACCAGGTTTCACAAATTTCCGCCTGAAGGCTGATCAGTGCTAACTGGATATCGTTCAGGTAATTGCTGAACTCCTGACAAATACTTTCGTTGTGCTCGATGCTGTAGGTGGTATCCAGCAGCTGTTCTATGTGTAGGATGATCTCTTCGTGTCGTGGCAGATACATTGCTGCACTCTTGATCTGCTTGAGGCAAAAAGCCTGTGAACGAGGAAAATCTTCGTCGGTAAGTAAGAAGGTTGTGGTATTGACACCATCGATACCACAGCGCATGGTGCGAAGGTAATTTTGATACGCACTTTGGGATTTGAGTACCTTCGGCCAGATAATCTGTTCCAGCAGAACTTCTTCTTCCGGTAATGCTTTTATCTTCAGACTGACGGCGGAATCCAGAATACGCGTATTCATGTCCGCACGTTCGAGATAACGTCCCATAATGATAAAGCTCCAGGCCGCATCCCGGCTCATTGCATTGCTCAACAATCCGATGATTTTTCTGCATCCTTCGAGCACGGTATTTAGATACTCGTATCGATCACCGCGGCTTATGCCTTTTTGTAGGTTCTTGCGGGCATAGATATCCAGCTCATTGATGAGCTCCCACATCTCTTCAGGGACGACATCTCGGGTTGTACGGATATTTTCGCGCACCATCTTAAGGGAAGATAACATTGATCCCGGATGGTCCTCACTTGCAAGTAAAAAGCGTACAACGTTTCTTTCGCTCTTATCTTTATACTTTTTAGTGAATTCAGGCACACTGCCACTTATCTCTATCAGGTTGTACCACGAGATTCGGACATCCTTTGGTAGATCAAATAATAGCTCATCGTAAACACTGATCAGACGGACGATGTTTTCAACTCGTTCCAGGTAACGGGCGCTCCAGAACAGTCGTTCAGCAACTCTTGATAGCATCACTTATCTCCTTGTGTTTTTACGATCCAGGTATCTTTACTGCCACCACCCTGAGAGGAATTCACCACCAGCGAACCTTTTTTCATCGCGACGCGGGTAAGGCCACCCGCAGTAACATAGGTTTTTCTGCTTTGAAGGATAAATGGGCGTAGATCCAAGTGTCTCGGCTCCAGCTTTCCTTTTTCTATAAGTGTCGGCGCGGTGGATAGCTTGAGCGTCGGCTGGGCGATATAGTTGCGAGGGTTGTTCTTAATAAGTTCGGCGAACACGGCCTGTTCTTTTTTGCTGGAATGAGGACCGACTAACATGCCGTAACCGCCAGATTCGTTGGCTGGTTTTACTACCAGTTTCTCTAAGTTTTTCAGCACATATTCGCGGTCATCTTTATCTTCACACAGGAAGGTTTCCACATTAGGCAGAATTGGTTCTTCATCTAGATAGTATTTGATAAGTTGCGGCACATAGGCGTAAACCACTTTGTCATCTGCAACACCAGCGCCTGGTGCGTTAGCTAGCGCAACGTTACCTTGTTTCCATGCACGCATCAGTCCTGGAACACCAAGCATAGAGTCTGGGTCGAATACTTCAGGATCGAGAAACATATCGTCGATGCGGCGATAGATCACATCCACGCGTTCAGGACCGTAGATGGTTTTCATGTAAACGCAGTTATCTTTGCCAACGTAAAGATCCCCGCCTTCGACTAACTCTGCGCCCATTTGCTGAGCAAGGAAAGCGTGTTCAAAATAGGCGGAATTGTAGATACCTGGGGTTAAAACGACGATTTCTGGTCGTTCGATATCTCTTGGTGAAAGTGCTTGTAGCGTATCCAGAAGCTGAGACGGGTAAGAGTCCACTTTTCTGATATTGTCATTTTCAAACAGCTCCGGTAACACCCTTTTCGTTACGGCTCGGTTTTCCAGCATATAAGATACGCCAGAGGGAACGCGGAGGTTATCTTCCAGCACGTAAAACTGTCCGTCGTCGGCTCGCACCAAATCGGTGCCACAAATATGCGCCCAGACACCAAAAGGGGGCGATACGCCGACGCACTCAGGGCGAAAATTTTTTGATTCTTTAATAATATGCGCGGGAATAATGCCGTCTTTTATGCAATTTTGGTCGTGGTAAAGATCGTCGATAAAACGGTTTAATGCGGTAAGGCGCTGCTTTAATCCTTTCTCTGCAGCTTCCCAGTCTTTTGCATCTATTGTTCGGGGAATAATATCGAACGGCCATGCGCGGTCGATGTTGCCTTCTTCGGTGTAGACAGTAAAGCTGATACCCATTTCCTGAATGGTCGCTTCCGCTGCCAGCTTACGCTTATCAAGCTCTTCAGGGGGCAAACTGTCGATATAGCTTAGTAGTCTGCATGAAGAATCTCTGTAGTTGCCTTGGCTGTCGATCAGTTCATCGAAGTACTCTCCACTGTCGTACCCATCGGTTAATTTACTCATAGCGGGGGTCCATCCTCTAGCTTTTGAAACTCATTTCCCGGCCATGCTCCACTTTTACCCCTAGCAGCAACTTTTGATATTCAAAGAAAGCAAACTGGCGCGAGTTGATGTTTCTGTTTTGATTAGTTTTATTCTGTAGCTATTGCATAAGCATGCATTGAACTCAATACAATACTAAGAAGAAAAGCAAATAACAGACCGGAAATTAAAGGGTCATGGAAGATTAATATTGATAAAGTGAGTTTAGTCACTATGAATAAAGGCAGCAGAATCAACTTGCTTATCACTGACATTTTTTAGAACGTGTCACTCGCTTAAGTTTCCAATACAAACATTAAAGTATTGATTGTTTGCTGCTTATCAGTTGCAGCGATTGCCTCGAACGTTTAGATTACCCAAAAGATAATTAGAAGACGTGGTTGAGAGCAGGTTAATGTGGGACAAATTGAATTTAAGAAAGCTAATCCTGATCCTATGTGTGTTCAGTGTCGTTGTCACATTACTTAATGCTTTTTACTCAATTTATCGAGTCCAGCATAATCTGATTATCAGCAATACAATGGAGTCCAACCGTGTTTACGCTGAGAAAATGGCGGAAATGACGGATGCTTTTATTGATTCTGCGATGTCTCAGCTTGAATACAGCGCAAATATGCTCAGCACGAAAATGGATGAGCCCGATGTCTTGGCGCGAGAAGTTGATCGCTTAAAGCGCCAAACCGATTACTTTAACTCAGTTCTCGTCGTTAATTCTGAAGGGGTGATAGTCTCTGTTTCTCCAGAAACGCTGCAAGTCAAAGGCGTGCATCTAAAAAGTAAGCGTTTACTGCAATCTCTGCACGCACAAGCGCCAAAAATTACCGATCCATTTGTCTCTCCGGCAGGGAACTATTTAACCAGTCTTTCCTATCCGATTTTTTCTAAAAATGGCGAGTATCTGGGGTATGTTTCGGGCACCATTTACCTCGAACAAAAGAATATACTGAATACTTTACTGGGACAACATAGCTACAAAGATGGGTCTTATCTATATGTTGTCGACCAAAATCGCACGGTAATTTACCATCCTAACAAACACAGAATAGGGCAGAAAGTCGTCAATAATGATGCGATCAATGCCGTTATTGAAGGTAACAAAGGAAAACAGGACATTGTAAACTCTCTGGGTGTTGAGGTTCTCGCTGGATATGCACCAGTGATACAGTCTGGATGGGGGATTGTTGCCCAGAAGCCTAAAGACATTACGTTATCCGTACTCGATCAACAGATGTGGAATGTGTTTCTCGAGACACTTCCGATTGGCGCATTGACACTGTTACTGATCTGGGTTTCTTCGGTTTTTATATCCAAACCATTGTGGCAGTTGGCGAGTGCTGTAAAGAACTTCGAGAACCATTCTTCGAGTAAGAATGATCTTACACAGATTAAACCTTGGTATTTTGAAGCCAGTTATCTGAAACGTAGTTTTTTGAGTGCAATGAACATTGTTTCTAACACCATTGATCAGCTTCAACTCGACACCTTGACTGATGCGATGACCGGGTTATTAAATCGCCGGGGGTTAGATAAGGCGGTAGAAAACCTCCGTGAGCAAAATACCTCATTTTCTGTACTTGCCCTGGACATTGACTACTTCAAAAAAGTAAATGACAGCTTCGGCCATGATGCGGGAGATGCGTTATTAAAGAGTGTCGCGACTTTGATTCAAGATCAAGCGAGAAAGGGAGATGTCGTGTGTCGTTCTGGTGGAGAAGAGTTCATTGTTTTTCTGACCAAAACCGATCTGGATCAGGCATTTATGGTCGCAGAGCGAGTAAGAAAATCGATTGAGTCACAAGAGTTTGCCAGCGTAGGGCACGTAACGATTTCAGTTGGCGTGTCCCATTGGGATGGAACCAATGAGCCGATTAATGCGGTTCTTAAACATGCTGACGATGCGCTATATCAAGCAAAGCATAATGGTAGGAATCAAACCGCAGTTCAATACTGATTTAAGTCGTCACTGCTGAGTTGTCAGGCGTTATGTCTAAGAGAGTAACAACGTGGGTGCAATGTCCGCAAGGCGCGGACATTGTGTTGCATCAACACTTAGACATGTGTCAATAAGGTTTGTTTTAGTCGATTTCCACTAAGACCGCTAAGCCCAAACCATCCGGATCTGAGTTGGTATTCGCTGAGGCTGTGGTAAAAACCCCCAGACTTGCGGATTCATTAAAATACCCTGTCATACTGAACGTCCCGTCACTATCAGTGACCGAAATCATAGCCGCACCATTTGAAGCAACCGACGTATTTGCAGTCAGGCTTACCGATTCTTTACTGGACTCTAGCGGGACGCCAAAAGAAGGCAAATCGATTGTTGCGATAGCGCCATTCACGGTGGCTGAAGATTCAGAGGTAAAGTCTAACGTAGTCGTAAAGCCTGAATGTGATAGCTCAAATGCTGTATCGCTTAGCATTGCCGAGTTAGTAAAGATGAGGCGATAAGTTCTGCCAGTTAATACCGGGGTTTCTGATGGGAGTTTAACCGCTAAAGTGGTATCAATTTCCATATCTGATCCATCAAGGCCGTCGGCATGATAGAAGACTAAAAAGTTATAATCTGCGTTAACAAAACCATCAACAGAATCTCCATCGACTGAGACAATATCCCCACTGGCAACTGTCACAATACTTAGACCGGGCTCCGCGCCATACTCTTGAGTAGAATAACCGCCGGAGCGAGATACATGCTGCTGAGTTGTCGCAGCAACATCAACCGTGGCATTGCCTGAAAAAGTCAAAACGTTAGTCTCGGTCTCAACTTCAACAAAACCAGTATTGATAAAACGAGAACCGAAGTAAACCCGCCCAAAATCCCCAGTTAGGTCGGGGGACGACATATTGGTAGGTTGATCTGCCATCAGTAATAACCCTCTTCCCACCTCAGTGCCACTTTGACCGTCTGGATCCAGAGCATCGTTTGTCCCATCACCATTGGTATCAATGGTTGCGTAACGTGCACTGTTGTACGTACTCAGGCTAAACGCGACATTACTGTCTTTTACTTTTTGAAATTTTATGATTTGTGGTGGGGAACGCCAGCCCGAATCTCCATCAATTTCTTCTTCGAAATCGGCTTCGATAGTTAAAATCTTGCCAGAATCATAAGTGGCGGCGACGGTTTCATCCTCTTCAGATTCGGTATAATACACGGACTCATAGTAAGCAGATGCATCATTACCATGCACATAGCCCCAAGCCCCTTCATTATCCGTCAACTCGACCTCAACGCTTCCGTCACTCTCACCAGTAAGAGCGACTGAAGAATAAAACATGTCTAAAGCATAGGTTCCGAAGTCACCGTCATGCAAACCTATGGCCATATCTATTAGTCGGTATTCGCCCGAGATTTGAACAGCGGAAGAAGGCGTCGCATTGATAGAAGCAATTTCTTTGTCTACGAATTCTCCAACCTCGTTTTCTAAAGCAGTAAGCATACTCGACATGTCAATCCGACTCGCCAAATCAAACTCTTCGACTTGTCCCTTTAACTTAACCACTGACGAGTTAGTAAGATCGTTTAGTGAGCTACCCGATTGGATAAATTTCCGTAGTACGAACTCTGACATCGGAGATATATCGACGGACTCTTCAACCACTTGGGATCTTAAATCGATATCGTTGTCACCGGATATTCTCACGACTAAATTACCGCCAAGCGAAACGCCTGCTGGCACGGTAATGGTGTAATCGCCCGAGATGGAAGTCGTTGTGGTTGCGATTACGTCACCAACCTGATTACCGTCATTATCGATTCTGATCAGCTCAACCAATGCTCCAGTGACGGGCTGTAAGCCGGTTATGCCCGCATATACAGAAGGGAACACTCCGTTAAATACACTTTCTATAACGGATTGATGCTTAAGCATCGCAACTTCGCCACCGGGAGCGGTGACATTGCCACTTACTTCTTGCGACCTTGCACTTGTATCGCCGTCACTGCCCCCACACGCGGTTAATATTAACGTCAATAAAGCGACGCCATACCTAGACCTTACTATGTTCATAATCCATCTCCATGGTTAGGGAAACACAACAAGCACACGAATATGCAACAGTCGCGTTACAATGCATAATAGTTAAGTAGTATTTTCTATGCAAACTAATGCATTAAAAATGTTCGTATCATGTATGTGAAACGCCCTGAGCACAGGACAAAGCGAGTAGGGAAGCGCTGGGTAGGCTATTGTTTATATAACCTATTAAGTTTGTTCCTCGGTTATGCGAAACGTGCATAGTCTTGGAGAGTTTAAAGGTGGTTAACCATAGGTTTATTTGAATCGACTTTAAATCACCAATTTCTACAAGAAGAAGGATGTAAAAGTGAAAATCGCTATTTTATCAAGGAATAAGAACCTTTACTCCACGCGTAGATTAAAGGAAGCGGGCGAGGCGCGCGGCCACGAAGTAGACATCATAGACACGTTACACTGCTACATGGATATCACCAGCAGTAAACCCGCGGTAAGGTTCAAAGGTGAGCAATTACCGTATTACGACGCGATTATTCCACGAATTGGTGCGAGTATTTCGTTTTACGGCACATCGGTTGTCAGGCAGTTTGAGATGACAGGCAGCTTTAGTGTCAATGAGTCTGTCGCTATCAGCCGTTCACGCGATAAATTACGCTCAATGCAGCTGCTTTCTCGAAAAGGCATTGGGTTGCCGCGGACAGGGTTCGCTAACCGACCAGACAATGTGAAAGACTTAATCAAAAACGTTGGTGGTGCACCATGTGTGATAAAACTTTTGGAGGGCACACAAGGCATTGGGGTTGTGTTAGCGGAAACGGCAAAATCTGCTGAAGCCATCGTTGAAGCATTCATGGGGCTCAAAGCCGATATTCTGATACAAGAATTTATCAAAGAGGCGGGAGGCGCTGATATTCGTTGTTTTGTTATCGGTGAGAGGGTTGTAGCCGCAATGAAAAGGCAAGGTGCTGAGGGTGAGTTCCGTTCAAACCTACATCGAGGCGGCTCTGCCACTTTAGTAAGATTGTCCAAAGAAGAGCGCGCTACTGCTATCGCTGCAGCAAAAGTGATGGGGCTGAAAGTTTGTGGTGTCGATATTCTAAGAGCGGATCGTGGGCCGGTTGTCATGGAAGTGAACTCATCGCCAGGACTCGAAGGGATCGAAACAGCAACGAAAAAAGATGTCGCAGATATGATTTTCCAGTTTATCGAAAAAAACGCCAAACCTTACAGAACGAGAACGTTAGGCAAAGGTTAAGATTAAAAGTGAATGTCTGACTCACTTGCGCCCAGTGACTTGTAATCGAGTGATGTGCTGAAGCGAATATTAGCTCGGGTTATACAACTGCATTGTTATCGCACTCGCATAACAGCTGGAGCGACACTGTCCACAACCATTGCATCGATCCTGATTTATGTGTGGAAGTTCGTCAGGTTGAATAGATATCGCGTTCTGTGGGCAAGCCGAAGCACATTGTTGACACTCCATGCTTAGATAGTTATTACAACTTTGTGAGAATTGCGGGCGTAAGTTGATATCAACAGGAGTGGATGCGTGCAGAGCGTCAGTAGGACAGGCTGTAACGCATTCGCCACATAAGTTGCACTCATTGTAATCGAGATTAAGTTTAGCTAGTTGCGCACTTAGCTCGATAACGCTATTTGGGCACACTTTCTGGCATTCACCGCAGCCATCACAAAGACGAGCAAACAACGCCTCATCAACCGCGTGAGGCGGGCGAGCTACGGGGCGTGGTGTTATCTCTGCTTGCTGAGCCCGTTTGACTGGTTGGCTAAAACGGCTCAGAAAGCCCCGTCGACTATTATCGATGGATTCACTCATCTAGATAGATCTTCTTTTTCACTACGTCAATCTGTTGTTTTTGAACCAAAGCATCGAGCCACTTTATGATGTCTGCTGCCAATAGCTGATAAAACGGGTTTGGTGCTTTGTCTCTGAGTTGCTCAAGGTAGCTTGGGCCCCAAGGCATCAAATGTTCTCCAAGCAGTTCAAATGCAGCTTGTGTGTTGTCTTGTTCCAAAAAGTAGCCACAGGCTAACAACATTAGACCGAATTGATCTTCTGGCTCTCGTTGGCCTGAATCTAATGCAATACCATGCTGTTGTAAGAATAGACGATATTGTGTGTTCGATTCGCCGAACAGCACTTGTTCTTTATCTAAATACACCGATCCCCAGGGTGGCACTGGCATAGTGCCCATTCCTTCAAATAGCACGCTGAAATCACGCTCGAATTGTTCGTCAGTTAAAGCAGTGAGTGCATTCAAGGTTTCTGTTTGTAGAGCATTCTCTGTGACTAAAGAGCGTACCAGTTCAACCGATTCTGCCTTGCCGCGTTTGTGGTAGAACAGTGTTCCTAATATTTTAATCGTATGGATAATCATTTTCATTTCAATAAATTAGCCTAATTAAGTTTTCTCTATTCTTTCACATTTACGTCAAATTTAATCACAAAATTGACAATTTAAAATTAAATTAATATTCACTTTGATTTATATCAATAGTGGTTGTTCTCGTCATTTTAATAGCACGATATCCCCCCTAAAGTGGTATGTGCAAGCAATGTTAAGGCATCCAATTATGACGAAGAATAAACAGCAATCTGACTTGATGAACCTGACTCGTCGCGGGTTCATTAAAGCGAGTTCTGCGGTAGGTAGCGCAGCGGCGTTAGCCAGCGGTATTGCTCTACCCTTTAAAGCTACCCCAGCACGAGCTGAAGAATCAGTGACTAGTGATGAGAAGGTAGTTTGGAGTGCGTGTACGGTAAACTGTGGTTCACGTTGCCCACTGCGAATGCATGTACAAAATGGTGAGATCAAATATGTTGAAACCGACAATACAGGTAGCGATGTATTTGGTGACAGCCCTCAAGTGAGAGCTTGTCTTCGTGGCCGTTCAATGCGTCGCCGAGTCTATAACCCAGACCGATTAAAGTACCCAATGAAACGGGTTGGTAAGCGTGGCGAAGGAAAATTCAAGCGTATCAGTTGGCAAGAAGCTTACGATGAAATCGCTACGAACATGCAACGTCTAATTAAAGAATACGGTAACGACTCAATCTATTTGAACTACGGTACGGGCACGCTTGGTGGGACGGTAACTAAGTCTTGGCCGCCAGCATCAACATTGATTGCGCGGCTGATGAATTTATGCGGTGGCTATTTAAATCACTACGGTGACTACTCCACAGCGCAAATTGCAGAAGGTCTCAGCCATACTTATGGTGGCTGGGCGATGAACAACTCGTTCTCTGATTTAGCCAACGCGAAGCTCAACATTCAATTTGGTAACAACCCGGCTGAGACACGTATGTCTGGTGGTGGTTTGATCCATCACTATGTCGAGAGTAAAAACAAGTCCAACGTTAGAACCATTATTATTGACCCTCGTTACACCGATACCGCTGGCGGGCGTGAAGACCAATGGATTCCAATTCGTCCTTCTACGGATGCGGCATTGGTGGCAGGCTTAGCGCATGTGCTGATCACGGAGAACTATGTCGACCAGGCTTTCCTCGATAAATATTGTATCGGCTACGATGAGAAAACTCTGCCTGCGTCTGCACCCAAAAACAGCGACTACAAGTCATACATTTTAGGCTTGGGTGATGATGGTATAGAAAAAACACCACAATGGGCTGCTAAGATCACAGGGATTCCTGTCGACACCATTATCAAATTGGGTCGAGAAATGGGAGCCAACAAACCATGTGCGATTCACCAAGGCTGGGGTTTGCAACGCACGGCAAACGGTGAACTAGCATCACGCGCCATCGCTATGCTGTCTCTACTGACTGGTTCTGTCGGCGTGTCTGGTGGTTCAACTGGGGCGCGCGAAAGTGATATCAACATTCCATTTGTTCGTTTCCCGACGGTTCCTAACCCAGTAAAAACCTCTATCTCGATGTTCTTGTGGACGGATGCGATTTACCGTCACCATGAAATGACAGATAAAACCGATGGTGTGCGCGGTGCAGAGCGCTTAGCCAATCCGATCAAGATGATCTGGAACTACGCGGGTAACTGCTTGGTTAACCAGCATGCCGAGATCAACAAAACGCATGAAATCTTACAAGACGACAAAGCGTGTGAAATGATCGTGGTGATCGACAATCACATGACGTCTTCCGCTAAGTACGCCGATATTATCCTGCCGGATTTAACCACCTCCGAACAAGATGACTGGGCGATGGACGGTAAAGCGTCGAATGCGCCTTACTTCATCTATGCTCAGAAAGCGATTGAACCTCAGTTCGAAGCGAAAAGTATCTACGAAATGTGCTCAGAGATTGCCAAACGCATGGGAGTAGAAAAAGCGTTTACCGAAGGGCGGACGCAACAAGAGTGGGTTGAGCATTTGTACGCAGAAACGCGCAAGCAAGACCCATCTCTACCAACCTTTGAAGAGATGAAAGAGTTGGGCATTTATAAGCGTCAATATCACCGTGATTACATTGCGTATCAGGACTTCCGTAATGATCCAGAAGCCAACCCGCTTTCAACGCCTAGCGGTAAGATCGAAATCTATTCTGAGACGTTAGCCAATATAGCCAAAGAGTGGACGCTAAAAGAAGACGAAGTGATCCACCCACTGCCTGTCTATGTGGACTCATTTGAAGGTCACAATGACCCAATGACCGCTAAGTACCCACTGCAGCTTACCGGTTTCCACTTTAAAGCTCGTTGTCACTCTACTTATGGCAATGTTGCTTTGCTTAAAGCAGCTGCTCGTCAGGAAGTATGGATTAACCCGATTGATGCCGAGTCACGAGGAATCAAAAACGGTGACATGGTGAGTATCTTTAATGATCGCGGTGAAGTCCGTATACCTGCCAAAGTGACACCACGAATTTTGCCTCATGTTGTCGCGCTGGGTGAGGGTGCTTGGTACGCGCCTGATGGACAAAAAGTCGATCATGCTGGCTCGATTAATGTGTTAACGACCCAACGACCAAGTCCATTAGCGAAGGGTAACCCGCAACACTCCAATCTGGTTGATATCAAGTTGGCGAACAAAGCATAAGGTAGGTAAAGATGAAACAATACGGCTTTTACATAGATTCAAGTAAATGCACAGGTTGTAAAACTTGCCAGCTTGCTTGTAAAGATTATCGAGACTTGGACGTCAAGCGTAACTATCGCCGCGTATATGAATACGCGGGTGGTGGCTTTGTCCAGGATGGAGATACGTGGATTCAAAATGATGTGTTCTCTTACTATTTGTCGATCGCGTGTAACCATTGTTCAAATCCGGCGTGCGTGAAAGTGTGTCCGTCAGGCGCGATGCACAAACGTGAGGAAGATGGGCTGGTTGTGGTTAACGAAGAGGTTTGTATTGGTTGCCAGCACTGCGCCAACGCTTGCCCGTATGGTGCTCCACAATTTAGCCGGGATAAAGGCCATATGACTAAGTGCGATGGTTGCTACGAGCGAGTGGCTGAAGGCAAGCAACCCATGTGCGTTGAATCTTGCCCACTGCGTGCTTTGGAGTTCGGTGAGATTCATATACTGCGAGAGAAATACGGCGTAACCGCTGACGTTGCACCTCTGCCTTCGTCACATCTAACCTTGCCAAACATCGTGATTAAGTTAAACAAAAATGCCAAACCAACCGGTGATACTACAGGTTACTTGGCAAACCCTAAGGAGGTTTAAGATGATTTTCCATGAGTATTCTTTGATCTTCTTTACTGTGCTGGCGCAAACGGCAGTCGGTGGTTATTTACTCGTCAGCGCACGTACGTTAGTGATGGGCTTTGATGAAGAGAAAATTAACAGCTACAAAATACCGATGTTTGCGTTGTGGGTGATCATGGGCTTGGGCTTCCTATTTTCGATAACGCATTTAGGTTCTCCACTACGAGCATTTAACTCATTTAACCAGTTAGGTTCAGCGTGGTTGTCTAACGAAGTGTTCTTTGGCGCAGCATTCTTTGCTGTTGGTGGACTTCAGTGGCTGCTGTCGGTGTTAAAGGTCGGTGGTGGTGCTGTTCAAAAAACGCTGATGATAGGTGCAATGGTGTTGGGCTGTATTTTTATGTACTCGATGGTCAATGTGTACATGATCAATACTGTTCCAACCTGGTTTAATATGTATACACCATTAAGCTTTGTGATGACGATGGTGGTGTGTGGTTTACTGTTATCGCAATTGGTGATTGTTTCCGCAAAGGATAGCCGTTTTTCAGTCGATCGAAATATTATTATGCTCGCCGTCGTTGCAGTTGCAATTAGCCTCGTTGTGACAGTCGGGAAAATGAACCTTATTGGTGATATACAAAGTTCCGTTGTCAAAGCTTCTGAGCTGGTGGACGGACTTGGTGGCTATCTGGGTATACAGGTCGCACTGTTACTCGCTGGTTTACTTATCTGGGTATTACCCATGGTGAACAAGTCGAGTGTTAACCCGATTAACTTAACCGTAGCGCTGGTACTGATCTTAGCCTCTGAACTGGTAGGGCGTGGACTGTTTTACAGCCTACATATGACGGTTGGGTTGTAGTGAGTATCAGCCTCTATATTTAAGTCCTAAAAAGTCCCTCGAAATAAAAATCGAGGGATTTTTTTAGCTTTTGTAATCAGTGACACTTCAGACAGACATTTGGTTTGATTAAAGCTGGAAGAATAAGGGGGCGTCGTTCGCCTCATAAATCATTTTTTACTGGTTAACCTGGGTAAGACTGCTGAGATTATGGAATTGAATTCCTTAATGTCTGTCCTCTACGATGGTTTATCTGAGTTCGCATTTACCCGATAGTTAAGGGTCAAACCTTAGAATTTAAATACAGTATCAGGTCTCAGTATGAATAAACTATTTACCCCTATCCAAGTTGGTCACGCGTTATGTACGAATCGAGTCGCCATGGCTCCAATGACTAGAGCTCGTGTACACAATGCAGATGATGCCGCCGATGAAAATACTGCGATTTACTTTGCTCAGAGAGCGTCAGCCGGTTTGCTGATTACTGAAGGATCGCCGATTTCTAAGCAAGGACAAGGGTTCCTTTATATCCCGGGTATCTATAGCCAAACGCAGGTTGAAGGCTGGAAAGCGACAACAAAAGCCGTGCACGATAGAGGCGGTAAGATATTTATTCAGATCTGGCATGTTGGTCGTATGTCACATACCTCGTTGCAACCTAATGGTGGTACGCCAGTAAGCAGTGTTGATACAAAAGCGAACGGCACTTGCTTTGCTTATGATGAGAATGGTCAAGCTGGCAAAGTTGAGGTTTCTCAAGCTCGCGGCCTTACAATGGATGAAATTCAACAAGTTAAACTGGATTATGTTCAAGCGGCTGAGAATGCGATGGAAGCGGGCTTTGACGGTGTCGAGATCCATGCTGCCAACGGCTACTTGATTGAGCAATTTGTTAATGCGGGTTTGAACACGCGAGATGACCAGTACGGCGGTGAAACGATGGAAAACCGCTTGCGCTTTGCACTTGAAGTCACCGATGCGGTTTGTGATGCCATTGGCGCAGAACATACAGGAATTCGTATTTCACCTTTTGGGCGTTACGGTGATATGCCTGAGTTTAAAGGCGAAGAAGAGACTTGGCTGGAACTTGGCGCAGAGCTGGCAAAACGTGATTTAGCTTATGTGCACTTAAATGACCAAGATCTTCCTCAAGGTGGAACAACCATGCCTTCTGGATTTGTTGAAAAGTTCCGTAATACCTATTCTGGTGTACTAATGATTGCAGGTGCTTTCGACAAAAATAAAGCACAAAGCTATTTAGATAACGAGCTGGTCGACATGGTTGCATTCGGTCGACCATATATTGGTAATCCAGATCTTGTAGAACGCATGCAGAATGATTGGCCGCTAAGTGAAGCTCAACGTGAACATTTCTACGGTGGTGACGAAAAAGGCTATATTGATTACCCGACCTACCAAGAACAAGCCAATATCGCGTAACTTCTGAATGACTCGCTTGAACAATGCCGCTATAAATAGCGGCATTTTTGTAAGCAAAGTCGGCTGGTAAAGTTGAGACCGATTCGTAGACCGCTGAAGATGACCCAGTTTAACTTGAGCTTTAGCCGGACTCGGGTATTATTTTCAGCGTTTCTGTTTTCATTCCACTTTTTATGAGCTTATTGGTTTCACGACATCGCGCGCCGGATAAACAGGCGAAATGGCTCCTGGCTATCATTGGCTGGGTCATTGTCGTGTGCCAGATGCAAAACTCTGGCTTCGTATCGTCATGTTCCATGAATGGCGAACAGACTGAGAGTTCTTACGCCTCCTCAGAAAAAACGCATGATATAGAGGCTAAAAGTGCCAATAAGTGTGAATTATCTGAGAAGCTCATCCAGTTTGCTAAACATCATCTCGGGCTGTTCATTGTCGTTCTGTTTGTCGGTATTACGCTGGCGGCGGTCTGTCGACGTGGTGTATTTGCACAATTAAGGCAATGGACTGAACCAATACCCTATAAACATCGGGTTCATCTTACATTTTGTGTTTTCCGTGAGTGACAAGTGCTTTCCGACCCAAGTGGTCAGCGAACTTCTACACTTGTTTTTAATCAGGAATCACTATGAATGATATGACTAAAATGACTCAAGCGGTGTCGGTGCTCATCATGACGCTGCTGTTAAGTTTGTTTTCTTTCCAGCTTTCCGCTCAGACACCCGATACAGGCTGGTTGACCAACCCTCAACATCCACCAGTGCAAACGCGTTTTGTACTGACCGGCTTACAAGATCCGCAAGAAAAAACGGTCACTGGATATCTGGATGTAAAGCTAACGGGAGATTGGAAAACCTATTGGCGTTCACCGGGTGAAGGTGGCGTTGCCCCATCTATTGACTGGAAAGCGTCGAAAAATTTGAGCAAAGTCGATTGGCTTTGGCCCTACCCACAAAAGTTCGAACTACTGGGCATAGAGACACAGGGTTACAAGGGCGACACTTTATTTCCGATCACGCTGCACATCGAAGACATGACCAAACCCGTTGCTATTGATGCGGTATTAACTTTGTCTTCCTGTTCCACGATTTGTGTTTTGACGGACTATCCAATTCAACTGACGTTTCTGCCTTCAGATTTACAGGTTGATGAAGACGTGATGTTTCGTTATGCACAAGCAGTGAGTCATGTTCCGCAACCTTCGCCATTTATTGAAGTTACGCAGGCAGATTGGGATGCCAATCAATCGACGCTGCAGGTAAAGCTGACAAATACCCAAGGTTGGAATCATCCGCAGGTATTGGTAGATGGTGTTGATGACTCCACGCGAGATTACAGTTTCAAGTTAAAAGGAACTTATTTGGCAGGCAATGTCCTGACGGCTAGTTATAAAGTGAATACCTGGCTGGGAGAAGTTGACCTTAATAACCAGCCGCTGTTTGTTTCAATCAAGGACGATAACTTATTAGCCGAAGAGGTTAGCCAAGCGCAAGCAGCAGCGATCGTGGATGCGTTACCAGATACGTCTTTAACAAGCGTATTTGTTTTAGCTCTGCTTGGTGGTCTGGTTCTTAATATCATGCCTTGTGTTCTCCCTGTGCTTGGGATGAAGCTGAGTAGTATCGTCACTGCTCATGGGGTCGAACGTCGTCAGATTCGCGCACAATTCGTCGCTTCTTCATTCGGTATTTTGACGTCGTTCTGGATCCTGGCAGGTTTTATCACCGTGCTTAAAATGACAGGCAGTGCGATCGGCTGGGGCGTACAGTTCCAGAGTGTTTGGTTTCTTGGCTTGATGGTGCTGGTTACTGGGCTTTTTGGCGCCAATATGCTTGGGCTATTTCAGATTCGCCTTTCATCTGGCACGAATACGTGGCTGGCTTCTAAAGGCAATAACTCCCTTGTTGGGCATTATGTACAAGGTATGTTTGCGACTTTACTTGCGACACCATGTTCCGCGCCATTTCTGGGGACGGCGGTGGCTTTTGCGCTTGGGGCTGATGTGTTTACGTTGTTTGCCGTCTTTACTGCGTTGGCAATCGGTATGGCGTTGCCGTGGATTCTGGTCGCTGTCTTTCCGAGTATTGCGCTTAAATTGCCAAAGCCAGGTAAGTGGATGAATGTGGTTAAAGTTGGATTTGGTGTGATGATGCTGGCAACCAGTATTTGGTTGCTGACCTTGATTGCTAATCACTTACCGATGTTCTGGGTCATTGTTGCTGGCTTATTCGGGTTTATTTTTATCATGGTGAGGGTCAAAATCGTTTACGGCGAAAGAATGCTGGCGATAACGGGCTCCGTATCGCTATTTTTGATTGCTGGCGGGTTACTTCTTGCTAGCGTCACTGCCAGTAAATGGGCAACACCACTTCCACAAGACCTTGCATGGCAGAAGCTGTCGAATACGGCAATTGATTCGCATGTAGCAAACGGGCGGGTTGTATTTGTAGACGTCACTGCAGATTGGTGTATCACTTGTAAAGCCAACAAGATCGGGGTGATCTGGCAAGATCCAGTGTACTCGTTATTGCAAAGTCCAAGTGTCGCGACATTGAAGGGTGACTGGACTCACCCAGAGAGTTCTGTAACGGATTTCCTACGTCTATATGGACGTTACGGCGTCCCTTTTAATATCGTCTATGGTCCAGCAGCACCCCAAGGCATCCCCTTGCCTGTCATTCTTACTGAGGATGTTGTCGTCAGTGCGATCAAACAAGCGAGTGGGGGAAACAGTTAATGAGCTCTAAAAGCCGTCGTAAATCATGGCAACATTGGCTAATCCAACTGCTACAAATTGTGATCATTGTTACCGTCGTTTCAGTTGGCATGGATTGGTACCGCACCAAAGATATACCCAAACAAAACGCGCCAGCGTTGAGCGCGTTCATGAGCAGTGGTCAATATGTTGATGCCATCAAGAAAAGCCACGAAGAACCAGTGGTTGTCTATTTTTGGGCGACATGGTGTCCGGCATGCAAATTTGTTAGCCCAAGTGTGAACTGGATAAGTGGCCACTACTCGGTAATTGGTGTTTCTGGTTCTTCAGGCAATGAGGAGCGGGTGAAACAGTTTATGATGTTTAAGGATTATCGATTCAATAATATCAATGATCCTAAAAGTAAAATTATGCAAGATTGGAAAGTCGTTGTTACCCCCACCATTTATGTTCTAAGAAATGGTGAGATAACCTCTATTACAACGGGTATTTCCACGCCGATGGGAATATTAGCAAGAATTTGGTTAGCCAGTTAATTGCCTAAAATAAATCCGATATTCCAACACTGGAATATCGGATTTTTTAATACGGCGCTATTTTCTAGCACCAACAGGAATCATAATATGAGCATATGGGGTTCCTTTCCACATGACATAGGGACCACCATAATAGGGATCGAGTAGTGACTCTCTAATGCTGGGTGACGTTGTTTTGGAGCATTTCGGGGTGTTTCAATAACATGACTCGAATCCAGTGATGGACTACCCATATCACCATTGCGGTAAGTAATACTGCCACAAAAATGGAGCTGAAACGGTACAGGATGGAGAAAAAGGCGTCCTTTTGCTCTGGAACCAATGAAGTTGTTAAGGGCACTGATAGCGCCGACATGGCGGAAAACGCAATCGCTGCTTTTATTTGCCCCTTGGTCAGCCAGAGGCAGAAAGGCCCCATCGCAATGGTAAATGCCAGCCAGAAAAGTAAGCCATGGCTATACCAACTGCCCAAGGTTAATTGCACAGCCATACCTGCGATGCAGCCTAACGCTGTTCCTATTATGCGGATTTTCGCCATGCCCATTGAACCGGCTAAAGTCATTGGCGTCAGGATGATCAAAATGGATGCCTGTGCAGACAAGGAATCATATAAATCAGCAACCTGGAAAACGATAAATGCAGCCATCGCGACTACCCAACCCATGGCGACCTGGCTGATGTAATCGATATCTCTTTTCACCGGTGTAGAGATTGCGATGTTTTCGGCTTGTGAATCAGGCTCTGGAAACAGCCAATAGGCGAGTGCACAAACAAGAATATTACAGAAGGTGATGACCCACATGTTGACGTTGAACTCTTCGATATCCATAAAATCGTAGCTGGCGAAGTTCAACACGATGGAGCCAACTAACAGCCCCATGTAGCCGAACAGGAACGTTTTTGGATTCATCATCGCGATGCACTTAAACAGCATCATGATGCCGACCGCTACAGTCATCAGCACCGGATGGAATTGTAAGTACTCCAGCAGGAAAGTCGCTTGCAGAGTTGTCCAAACGGCGGAGAAAAACACCATCAGTAACGACGAGAGGTCAAAACGGTCAATTCTTCCCAGAATAAACAGCGGTACCATGATGGCAAAGAATCCATATGACCAGTTAAACAGCATGCTCAATGCCAGACCTAAAGAGCAGCCGAACCAAATTCTTAAGGTTTTCATGTTGCCGCCTAGTAGATAAAGTGGAACCAACTCGCGAGGTAAATCTGAGCGTTAGCCATCATCTGCCAGAAAACACTATTCTCCGGATATAAAACGATGGTTGCACGAGAGCCGACGAATAGGGCGTTTGGTAATGCTGCGTCGCTCGCGAGATTAACCCGTGTGCGCTGAGCATCACGTACCCAACGGTTATTCACTTCAACTTTTGTCAACGCACCATTTGGTGTTTGTTGCGCGGCGGCGACACCGTAGTCCCTGCTCGATAGATCAAAGTCGTAAACCACCCCGGGATTTGCATCGAAAGTGACTAAGGCATGATAGGTTTTGTCGACGCCAGCGACCGATTTTTCACGAAAGTCAGCAGCAACCCACATAGAACCCGTTGGTACGAACGTTAAAAGCGGCAAGTTACTATTCGCCATGGTGCCGGCTTCCAGTTGCAGGTTAGTTACCACACCATCACTTGGCGCGAGTATTTCGGTATTGGCTAAGTCTAACATCGCTTTGTCGATACCATTTTGAGCGATGCGCACTGCAGAACTTTGACCTTTTTGATCACCAAGCTGGGCTTCAATGACTTTTAAGTTCTGTTTTTCCGCTTTTAATGCGGCATTCGATACCTGGTTTTGTGCGAAAGCATCATCGAGTGCTGATTGGGAGATGACTTTCTTACTCGATAGCTTCTGTAAGCGCACGTATTCCCTATGTGCATTATCAAACGTCGCTTGTGCTCTGGCGATATTGGCAATTGCTGCCTCTCGCTGAGAATATAGGGTTGCCTCTTTTTCATATGCGGCTTGCAGTGATAACTTCGCTTGTTCAAGCGCGATTCTGTATTTGCGATCGTCAATCTTAAATAGCACTTCGCCCTTGCGGACTTCCTGGTTATTGGAAATCAGAACGTCAGTGACTTTACCAGAGACCTCTGGAGCTAATTGAACAACATACCCCTGAACCCGACCTTCGGTGGTTAATGGAGCGTGACGGTCAGCAATGACGATGTATAAGAATAGAACGATAAACAGGACAATTAATGTGCGCATCCAGTGTCTGAATTGTTGGTCAGCAGTCATTGAAAGTTCCGGAAGTATTTTAAAGAAAGCGATTATAGATAATTCACTAACAATTCAGTAGAATGATAACACCAACATAAATGACCTAAAAATAGGACAATGAACGTAAGCTTAGATGATATTTATCTGTTCACCCAGACTGTTGTTCATGGTGGGATCAGTGCAGCAGCAGAGGCGAACCAACTGCAACGCTCCAAGGTGAGCCGCAGATTACAGGAGCTTGAAAAAGCGTTGGGTGTGCAATTACTCATCCGTACAACAAGAAGTATTGAGCTAACAGCGCATGGTAAACGCCTATTTGAGTTGGTCGGACAGTCAGTCGATCATATCCAGCAAGGTTTGAGTGCCATGTATGAATATCAGCAGGAGCTCTCAGGGAAAGTGCGATTGGCAATACCCTCCGCCTTAATGAGCTCGGCTGCGTTTAGCGCGATTATTTCTGAATATACTCAACGTTACCCAGATATCTCAGTGGAGATTGAAAACCATCAAGAAAGCGTCGATCTCAAACGACAGTCGTTTGATCTTCAGCTTTTGCCTAGTGTCGTTAAAGTGACCGATGACAGCTATATTCAATTTAGTCTGTTGCCGTATACCAGTCATTTTGTTGCATCAGAAGCGTACCTTGAGGCCCATCCTCCGATAGAGTCCTTGGAGGATCTCAAGCATCATCGCTTGCTGACTAACCGATATAACGCGAACTTGCTGGATCCTGCTCTGGATGTTGCATTAAAGTCTGATGACCTTAACCTGTTACGTTCAATGGCGGTAGCAGGCAATGGTATTGCTTTTATTCCTCAGACGCATTCAAAGCCCTCACTGCAAGATGGTCTACTCGTCGAAGTGTTGCCCGAAATCGCTCATCCCAAGCAGCATTTGACCCTTATTTATCCGTCCACTCTGTTTCTGCCAAATAAAGTGGTTGCGTTAATTGAACTGTTTCGAGAAAAGTTTAAATAGCAAGAGGTATGGTGAACTCAAAATGTGTGAGCGAGCCTTCTCTTTCCGTTGTAGATTCTCCAACCTAAGCGGATATTAGGTCATTATCGATATTCAACTGGTTTATTGGCTGTCAACCACCACATAAAGGAGGTAAGTATGTTATCGAAGGACAACACTGGGTTGATTGTCGTGGATGTACAAGGAAAGCTCGCGACATTGGTGCATGAAAGTGACCAGCTGATTGAAAATGTCACCAAGTTGGTCAAAGGTGCTAAGGCACTGAATTTGCCTATTCTTTGGCTGGAACAGAACCCTGAAAGGCTAGGGCCAACCTCTGAGCCTATTCGAGTGGAGCTAGAGACAGCACATTTACCGATTACCAAGTACACATTTGATGGCAGCAAAGAAGAACGTTTTAAGCTGGCGGTAGAAAATGCCAAAGTGGGTACATGGCTGGTTTGTGGTATCGAGTCCCACATTTGTGTGTATCAAACGGCGCTTTCTTTGCGTCAATCTGGCTACCGCGTTGAACTTGTGACCGATTGTGTGTCGTCGCGTACGGCTGCGAACAAGGCGCTTGCTCTGGCGAAGTTAACCGCCAATGGTGTCGTATTAACGGGTCTGGAAATGTGTCTTTACGAAATGGTGGAAGATTGTCGAGCGCCCGAGTTTAAAGATATTCTGGCGTTGATCAAATAGGTCTTCGAGGCGCTGTCTAAGGCATCGCGTTTAGTCGAATTCTCGTTGATATCTTGGCAGCATTGATTCGTTGCCAAGTATCCCACCTTGATGAACATAGATCAGTGTCTTGTCTGGGTTCTCTGTTCGCCATGAAGCCAGACATTGCCACATATAGGGGTCGTAAAGGAGATCAAACTCCAGATCCGTTTGTTCGTACAAGCTTTTCCATGTCTCGTAATCTTCTTTATACAGGCGTCCGAAATGGTGTTTTTTCCGTACCGATAAAACCTGCGGATGACTGGTTTCACCCAACATATTGAACTGTTCAGTTAGATAGTTTTCATCTCCTACGCACGGGCAGGTTAAGATTTCTATTCCATGAGGGTTGAGATACTTGTGCAGATATAATGCGGTGGTGCCAGTACCGGAAGGAAGCGCAACCGCAAACTGTTCTTTTACTCTGAAGCGAGTCCAGTCGAGAATCTCGCGCGCGAGTTGCTTTACGCCACCTTCGGCAATTTGAGAGCGTCCGCCTTCAGGCATAAACAGCGTAGTTTCATCCAATCCACGTACATCAGTGATGTACTGGCTCGGGTGCAGTTCGCTGCCAACGTCTTTCATCGCTGTTATCTGCATCCCTAAATCGAGTGCGCCCCGATAATTACCAATAGGCGTGCTTTTTAACCACTGCGGGATATGACTGACATAAAACTCGAATGCCCACCCTTTAACTTTTGCGAGTGCAGCCAGAGAATACATCGCATTAGACTGGGCTGAGCCATAGCTAATCAGAGTAGTAACATTTGGATCTTGCTCTTCCAAAAGCATCATGAATTTACGTGCTTTGTTCCCGGAAAAGTGAGAGTGCAGTAAGTCATCGCGCTTTAGAAAGAATTTCTGACCGTTAAAGCTGTGTTGAGTGATTGGGCTTTCAGAGAGTTTCATGTGATGCCTGACGGAATAAACCGTGTCACCTGGTCATTTAATAAAGGTGGCACAGTTTACCTTTATCGCTATGAGAACAAAAGTGGCGAGACTTAAAATAACCTTTAGTTTGTGGTGGTTATTTGTCTCTATGTTCGGATGCTAAATGGATCAAAGCTTCACATCCCCCAGCAGGGTGTGTATTGACCTCAAACTGCCACCCGTATCGGCGGCACAAGTCATCCACGATCATCAGCCCTAAACCGTGTCCCTCAGAGTCTGGGACAGAGGAGAAGCCTTCTCCTTCATCTCGAACAGACAAAGTATCATCGCTCATTTCAACGTAGATTTTGCCTTTAGAAGTTGCGGCAATACTATTTCGAATCAGGTTACTCAGAACGATATTAAGCACAGCGGTTGTTGCTCTTGTATGTGGGCTGCCTGTTACCGTCACTTCAAACTCAAGAGATTTTTCATCAGCCTGGGCCTGACTAAGCAAAACAATGTGGCGTAACTCCTGCTCAGAAATTCTCCGCACAGGGCTATCATCCGAATTTCGCTCATACCGAACTAATCCCAGCAATGCGTCGACCATGGTGGACATCTGCTGCGTTGCGTCCTGGATACGATGAACTTGTCGTTCCTGAAATGGTGTGCTGGAATTTCTGGCTAATAAGCTACTAGAGCCTTTCATGACTGTCAGCGGAGTTCTTAGCTCGTGACTGGCGTAGCGTGCAAAAGCCTGTTCACGCTTGATGACCTGATTCACTTGGTTGCGATAATCGTTAAGTTGAGCGGCAAGGGCTTCGAACTCTTTTGCTGAGCCAGAAGGAACAACAAACTTCTTCGTGGTGTCACCTTGGTGCTCATCCAGTTGTATTTTCAGGGTGTTAATCGGTTCTATCAAACGTTGAGATAAGCGAAGTAACAAAATACCGAATACGAACATCAGAACGAGAACGACCACCAGTACCAAGCCGATAACATAAGAAAATTCACTCCACGTAATCTCTATTTCATCGATTAGTGAAATCAAAATGACGGGATGCTCCTCACCACCATGCATGTAGGTACTCATATAAATCATGCGAGTGTAGGGTTCTTCGCCCACTTCACCTAAAAAATGGTGTTTATCTTCTAGGAAAGGGCGGTAATAAGAAGGAACCAGATTGATGTCATTGTATGCCGTTGTCAGACGATCCAGCTTTACTTCACCCTCTGAAGAAGTGTTTTTAAAATGCTCAATGGCTTCTTTTTTGTCGATCATAATCCGGCGCTCACCAACGCGATCTTCCGACCACAATAGTGATCCACTTACCAGAGCGAAGCAGAGCAACCCGATCACAACAGAAACCAGTAAGAAAAACAGTTCAAGACGGCCGGTCATACTCTGAGTATTACCGAGCAAACGATGAATCATGCCCCTGGCTCCAAGCGGAAGCCGACTTTAGGAATGGTTTTGAGCAAATGCTGTTTAAAGGGCTTATCGAGTTGTCCGCGCAGCTGATAAATGTGGCTGCGAAGTACATCGTTATTTGGCTCGTTTTCTTGCCACAGACGAAAAGCAATCTCTTCTTTGGTCACGATGTCAGGCGCGCTTTGAACTAGCATTTCGAGAATGGTGTAAGTGGTCGGGTTGAGTGCCAACAATTTATCCTGGCGATACGCCTGATGGGTTTTTTGGTCAATCGTCACTTCACCATACTGGAGTTGGCTTGAGGTAACGGTACCACGATAGCGTTTTATCAATGCGGTCATGCGAGCTTCGAGAATATCGAGGTCAAAAGGCTTGGTCAGGTAGTCATCCGCTCCATGGGCAAAGCCTTTCAGCATATCGTCGCGACTATCTAGCGCGGTCAGCATGAGTACTGGGGTATTATTTCCTGCGTCTCTTAACTTGTTACACAGCGTTAAACCATCCATACGCGGTAACATTAAATCGAGCAAAATAATGTCGAAAGAGTGACTAAGGGCAAGCTTAAGACCAAGCTCTCCGTTGTCAGCGTAATCAAGCTGCATGCCAGCACACTCGAAATAATCGAACAGAATACCAGCGATTTCTCGATTATCTTCCACTAAAAGTACACGTTTCATTCATTCTAATCCAATCTCGGCAATGTCGGTTTGCCCTTGACGAACATTATTCACTATAAGCGTGAAAAAGTTGTCAATGTTATAAACGATTCACCAGTATAAGTGACTGATTGAAAGCGTAACACGCAAAACAAAAGGGCTCCAGAATTGCTTCTGGAGCCCTTTATTAGATTTCGTTGTTTCGATGGTTATCGACGCTTAGGTTTGCGCTGACCCGCTGGTTTACCCTGAGCTTGAGGGCGACCCTGACCTTGTGGCTTACCACCATTCGGGCGGTTTGAGTTAGAGCCTGGGCGCTGGCCGTTGTTATTGCCACGACCTTGACCACCTTGCGTTTTACCTGCGCCATTGCGGTTGCCAGAAGGCTTGCCGTCACGAGAACCACCTTCAGAGCGTTTCTCTAGGTGGCCACCAAAACCAGGCTGGTTCTTGGTGTGCTTCGTCGCAAAGCGGTTTGCACCATGGCGGCCGGATTTACGTCGCTGGGCTGGTGTTTGCGCATCAATGTCTTCAGCCGGGACCAAACAGGTGGCTTTGTCACCAATCAGATGTTTTTTGCCCATGCTGATCAGTGCTTCACGGATCATTGGCCAGTTTGCCGGATCGTGGTAACGCAGCAGAGCTTTGTGCAGACGACGCTGACGCTCACCTTTAGCGACGGGAATGTCTTCACGCTGTTTGTATTTCACGCGTTTCAGAGGGTTAGTCTCTGAGTAGTACATTGATGTTGCGTTACACATTGGCGATGGGTAGAAGTTTTGTACCTGGTCACACTCAAAGTTGTTCTTCTTCAACCAAAGAGCAAGGTTCAGCATATCTTCATCTTCAGTGCCCGGGTGTGCAGAGATAAAGTAAGGGATAAGATACTGTTTCTTACCAGCTTCAGCACTGTACTTCTCGAACATTTCTTTGAAGCGGTCGTACGTGCCCATACCTGGTTTCATCATCAGATCCAGAGGGCCTTTTTCAGTATGTTCAGGTGCAATCTTCAAGTAACCACCAACGTGGTGAGTCACCAACTCTTTCACGTATTCTGGTGACTCAATCGCAAGATCGTAACGTACGCCCGACGCTACCATTACCTTCTTCACGCCTTCAACCTTACGCGCTTCGCGGTAAAGGTCGATGGTGTGTTTGTGGTCGGTGTTCAGCTTGTTACAGATACCCGGGAACACACAAGAAGGGCGACGACAGTTCGCTTCCGCTTTCGGATCTTTACAACCCAGACGGTACATGTTCGCTGTAGGGCCACCAAGATCGGAAATCGTGCCGGTAAAGCCTGGAACTTTGTCGCGAATTTCTTCTATCTCGTTAATGATCGATTCTTTAGAACGGTTCTGGATGATGCGTCCTTCGTGCTCGGTAATCGAACAGAATGAACAACCACCAAAACAGCCGCGCATGATATTCACCGATGTTTTGATCATGTCATACGCAGGGATTTTCGCCTTACCATACATAGGGTGAGGGACACGTGCGTATGGTAAACCAAACACAAAGTCCATCTCTTCTGTGGTCAACGGGATCGGGGCTTGGTTAACCCATAGTTCACGGTCGCCATGGCGTTGAATCAACGCACGTCCAGAGTATGGGTTAGTTTCCAGGTGCATGACACGGCTTGCGTGCGCATACAGAATACGGTCGTTATTGAGTTTCTCGAAGTGAGGTAAACGTACCGCAGTGGTTTTAGCATCATGACGTGACGGACGAATAGTGATTGGTTGCGCCGCGGCAGGTTCGTCTTTCTTGGTGTCGCACTGCGTTTCTACCTCGTAAGGGTTCTTAGGTACGAACGCTTCTTTCCGTGGTTTTTCAATACGAGACGAGTCGATGATGGTATAGCTGTCTGGTGCTGCAGGCAGGTTAACCGCTGTACCACGAATGTTCGTCATGTCAGAAATATTTTCGCCGTTTGCAATACGGTGTGCCACTTCAACCAGTGCACGCTCAGCATTACCAAATAACAAAATGTCGGCTTTCGCATCAAACAAAATCGAGCGACGAACTTTATCTGACCAGTAGTCATAGTGCGCAACGCGTCGTAAGCTGGCTTCAATACCACCTAGTACGATAGGCACTTCTTTATAGGCTTCACGACAACGCTGTGAATAAACTAAGGTCGCGCGGTCAGGACGTTTACCACCTTCGTTATTCGGTGTGTACGCATCATCGTGGCGAAGTTTTTTATCTGCGGTGTAGCGGTTGATCATGGAGTCCATGTTACCCGCTGTGATCCCAAAGAACAGGTTCGGCTTGCCAAGCTGCATGAAGGCATCTTTGTTTTGCCATTCTGGTTGAGCAATGATACCGACGCGGAAGCCTTGTGCTTCTAATAGACGGCCAATGATCGCCATACCAAAGCTTGGGTGATCCACATAGGCATCCCCTGTCACGATGATAATGTCACAGCTATCCCATCCTAGGGCATCCATTTCTTTGCGGCTGGTCGGCAAGAAAGGTGCCGAACCAAAACACTCGGCCCAGTATTTTTTGTACTCATGAATAGGAGTGATGTTATTGGTCATATTTTGCTCTCTGTTCCAGGGAGCGCGAATTATAGCGATTTGATGATCAGGTATCTATACCAAACTTGTTTATTCAAGCTTAGTTCATCGAGTTTTATTTGGATTGTAAAAACTCGACGGACTTCTCAATGAATTTTTATCTACGATTACCCCAAAGCCCTTATAGTTATTAGGGTCTTGGTGTGAGGTGTCCCAATATTAATACAACCAATAAGCAACTAATCCCTTATTGTGGTTCACGTTTATAATCAGATTATACACAGCAATATTGAGAGTCAGGCAGCTACGTCAGTCGCATTTAGCCACTGCATTCGAAGTTAGGGTTTAAGAAGGAAGGGCTAGGTAATGGGTGAGTCAGCAACGGTAACACATAGAAGGGTATTGATGTGGATGAACAACGATAGCGAACAGGAGCGAGACTGGCTCTCGTTTTTGCCAACAAGAGACCAATTTGAAAACAAACTGGAACACTTTGCTAGAGAGAGTGGCCATAAAGATCTTAATATTATTATGACCTTGAGGCCTAACTTCAGTCAGCATGGCTTGTTGGAGCAGCAGCTAGGTTTTGCTGATTTTATCGTGCGAAGTCGCTATACAAAGTTGGCTGGTCAGCTAACTAGAAATGTATTTGTGGTGTGTTTGCAAACACCATATTGCCAGTGGTTGAGCACCATCAAATTGATAGAAGTGGCGATGAAGGGTTTTTTCAGCGAATTAAAAAGTGAGATGGGAACAAGGGTGCATGACACTATTGTCGAGGGACAAACAGGTGTGTCTGTTCTTGGTTATGATACGAGTAGCCCTAAAAAGGCATTGGCTATGGCTGTTCAAACCATGGTGTCGTCCAGAGTTGGTGAAAGCGGATACTTCAATTTTCACAATAGCCTGTTGCATACGGAGCTGTTAAAACGCCAGCAATTGGAAACCTTCCTGCAAAAGAAAATCGATGGTGAACTTGTGGATGTGTATTTTCAGCCGATTGTAGACACCTACACTGGTAAAGTCACGAAATTTGAAGCGCTGGCGCGGTTTCACCATAAAAACAGCAGTTACACGACTCAAGAGATGATTTCGGTCATTGAAGACCTCGAATTGATTGCAGAGTTGGATGACATGGTTTGCCGAATTGCACTCGAGCGTTGGTCTGAATTACAACGCTTCTATGGCGATGATGTAGGGATTTCGATTAATCGTTCTCTCAATACTAAGTTAGATGTATTACAAGTGTTGCAGCGTTCATTAGATTTGATTAAATCCAGCAGCGTCAATCCTGAACTGGTGACATTAGAATTAACCGAATCGGCTTATTTTGAACAAGATGAAACGCATACTCAAGCCTTGAAGCAGATCAGGCAAGAAGGGATCAAAATCGCCATTGATGATTTTGGTACCGGCTACGCTTCTTTTTCTTATCTTGGAAAAGGACAGTTTGATCTACTCAAAATTGACCGTAAGTTCGTGGCGGATATTCATGAGGGAAGCAGTCATTATTACATTGTCAAAATGATCACCGAACTTGCTCACCAATTGGGAGTAAAAGTGATTGCAGAAGGCGTCGAGCAAGTACAAGAGCGGCGTATTCTGGCCGACCTTGGGGTCGATTATCTTCAAGGGTATTTGTTTTCCCCGGCGGTGCCAGCCACGGATCTGAAGCAAGCTAAATATTGCCAGAGCTTATTTAGCTTGGGCTCGGGGTAAGGAAAGCCTCTGCCTTCTGTACGTAATCAGAAAATGCTGTAAAAGTGAGTTCGAAAGGCGAACAGAGCCGATGAATGGCCCTATAGGGTTTAGGTGGTTTGGCGATAGGTGATTTGTTATTATCGCCACCCCAAACGACTTTTGAGCTTGCTACATCATGATTCAACAATTGCTGGTTACTTTTCCTCCGATGTTATTTGGCGCACAAGCGCTACTGACTTTGCTTTTAATCAAGGGCGATATTTGTCCGGGTCAGCGGGGTCGTCTGCACAAAATGTTACCTGCAATAGGAGTAATGTGGCTGGCAGTGGCATCATTGCGCATTGAGGCGTTTATGGTGGTGTTTGCGATCTTCTATTTCTATTCTCAGGTTCAGACCAAAAAAACGCGTGAGAAAGGACCAATTTGGGCACTGCACCTAGCGAATGGTTTGGCGTTTGCCTATGTCAGCATTCAAGTATTTGAACAGGCTAACTGGCCAGCAGCGTTTGCAATGGCGCTCATGATCTTCTTTCTGGGGGCTTCATTCTCTCAACTGCTACTTACGATTGCGCGTAGCCGTTTACAAGCGTTTCATAAAATCTTACCAGTAACCGGTATTGTATCTGGTATGTTGTTGGTGATTGCGACGCTGTTTTCCTCTTATCAGTTGGATGAGGCTGCATTGAGTACCGCAACTCAACCAATACTCATTGCCTTGGCGATGTTGATCTCTTCTATTGTGGTTTGGTGTTGGCATATTTTCACCCATAAAACCCCTGAGAAAGTGCAGCTTAGTATCGCCTTCTTATTTGCAGTTGTTTCTATGACAAGCCTGCAAAGTTTATTTGCATTAGTCGCTTAACATCCTGTCAGTGAGTTCACGTTATAGAGTGGGCTCACTTTAAATTCGCCAGATTATGTCTACGCTGTATATATACCCGGTCACTTGAGGTTATTGGGGTATAAACCTTGTCGAAGAGGAGTGTCGCGATGGATTTAAGCAATGTAGGTAATCTGGATAGCATTATTCTGTTAGGTATCGTCAACGAAAAACTACGCTTAGAGTGTGACAGTTTTGACGAATTAGTCTCGACTTATGAAATGGATACAGAGTCGGTAGTAGGCAAGCTGGATATGCTTGGCTACCAGTACGACCCGCTCACCAATCAATTCAAATCGTACCAACGCTAAGACCGTACGATTTCTCCCTTTATTAAGCCATTTTGATGCCATCAAGGTGGCTTTTACATTGTTGTCTTGCGGTTGCGAAAAACGCCTGTAAATAGCGTTTGTCTTTCTCTGAGTTTCGCACAGCAGCAAACAGACGACGCCACAACCCATCGCCAAATGGCTTACTGGTAATTAATCCTTGTCGAGAAAACTCTGAAATTGCCCAGTTTGGCAGTGCAGCAACCCCTAATCCAGCCGATACCATTTGTACTAACATCAATGTGTTGTCTGCTTGCTTCCACTTAGCTGGCTCCACACCGGCTGGTTGTAAGAAGTGTTTAACCACATCAAGCCGTTGTTTTTGCACTGGATAAGAGAGCATGGTTTGATCGGCAAGATCTTGCGGATCAATAATCGCTTTATCAGCCAGTGGATGGCTGGTGGACGTGATCAGGCGCATTTCGAAATCAAACAGAGGCTCGTAATGGACCTCTGAACGTGGCTGAATATCCGAAGTAATAACCAGATCCAGTTCTCCGGCGAGTAGGGCGGGCAAAGGTTCAAACCCAAAGCCTGAAGAAAAGTCCAACGTCACGCTAGGCCACGCCAGTTGGTACTCCTTAAGTGCAGGCATCAGCCATTGAAAGCAGGAATGGCATTCGATAGCCATGTGCAATCGGCCATTAACGTCTTCTTTCAAACTTGCCAGTTCATTCTCTGCTCTAGCGAGTTTCGGTAAGATCTCTTCAGCAAGGCGCAATAGAATTTCACCTTCGGAAGTGAATTTTACCGGACGGGTTTTCCTTAGAAACAACTGCCCACCAATGCGAGACTCCAAATCCTTAATTTGGTGCGAAAGAGCGGATTGAGTCAAATGCAAAGCGGTTGCAGTTGCAGTCAGTGAACCTGTATCTCGAAGCGAGGTAATGGTACGTAAGTGTTTTAGCTCTATCATGAATCTCTTTCATCCTTTAATGCTCGCCATGAACTCTACTAACTTAACCGTAAAATATAGATATGTAAACGTCTAGACGTCCATTTGTTTGAGTTAACGGTTTGTTTCTTCGATGCATGATGAATTTTTTTAATAATCAAGTTGAATATTTGGACCTTGTTCAATTCGCGTCAGAGAGAGATAGTTTAGCCATCCAGACATCCTGAAGTTCAAGCCAGAGATGTTCTGACCCAGATAAACTGAATAATAAGGACTAGGGAAATGGCAACAACGACACACATACTTGGCTACCCACGCATTGGGGAAAAACGTGAACTGAAATTTGCACAAGAGAAATACTGGCGTGGAGAGATCGATCAAGCACAACTCAAACAGGTTGGTGCAGAGTTGCGAGCAAAAAACTGGCAAGTACAACACGATGCAGGTTTGAGCTTTGTCACTGCCGGCGACTTTGCTTGGTACGATCACGTACTGACAACCACACTGTTGCTAGGTCACGTGCCAAAACGCCATGCTGAGGGCACACCTAACCTTGATACCTTATTCAAGGTTGGCCGAGGTCAATCGCAGGCTGGTTGTGGATGTGCAGGTGCTGCTGCTTCTGATATGACTAAATGGTTCAATACTAACTACCATTACATTGTGCCGGAATTTAGCAAAGACGATACGTTTGAGGTAAGTTGGCCACAGCTATTTGAGGAAGTCAGTGAAGCCGTTAATGCAGGATACAATGTTAAGCCTGTGCTACTTGGGCCATTAAGCTACCTGTACTTGGGCAAAGAAGTTGAAGAAGGCTTTGATCGCTTATCTCTGTTACCAAGATTGCTCACAGCATACCAAGCGATTTTGGCGAAATTGGCCGATCAGGGTGTGGAGTGGGTACAAATCGATGAGCCAATTCTGTCGCTTGAGCTGGAAAGTCAATGGGCGGATGCCTTTAAACTGGCTTACCAAATCATCCGCAGCGATGTAAAAGTTCTTCTGACAACTTACTTTGATTCTGTCACTGATACACTGAACAAAATTGTTGAGCTACCTGTTGATGGTTTACATATCGACCTTTCTGCAGCTCCAGAGCAGCTGGATGATGTTGTGGAAAAACTACCCGAAGGTTGGGTGTTGTCAGTGGGGGTTGTCAACGGGCGTAACGTTTGGCGAGCAGATCTGAGTGCACAACTGGCGTGCTTACAACCGGTAAAAGAGAAGCTAGGTGATAAGCTGTGGGTTGCGAGTTCATGTTCTTTACTGCACAGCCCGGTTGATCTAGAGCTTGAAACGACGCTGAGTGAAGAAGTAAAAAGCTGGTTCGCCTTTGCTAAACAGAAAGTTACCGAGGTAGCTCTGCTAGGTAAAGCTCTGGACGGCGATCAAAATGCGATACTGGCATGCGATACTAACAGTCAGCCAATCAATGCGCGTAAAATGGCGACACACGTTAATAAACCTCAAGTGCAGGCACGTATCAATCGCATCACAGCGGATCTAACACAACGCAGTGCCCCTTATCCTGAACGTGCTGCTCATCAGGCAGAGGTTTTGGGTTTACCTTTATTGCCAACTACAACGATCGGTTCTTTCCCGCAAACCGGTGAGATCCGCGTGCAGCGTAGCGCTTATCGAACTGGTCAACTCTCTGAGTCAGACTATGTTACGGCACTGAAAGGACATATTGCTGATGCGGTGAAACGTCAGGAAGCGTTGGATCTGGATGTGTTGGTGCATGGTGAGGCTGAGCGTAACGATATGGTTGAGTACTTCGCAGAAAATCTGGCTGGTTTCCAAACGACCAAATTCGGTTGGGTGCAGAGCTACGGTTCTCGCTGCGTAAAACCTGCGATTGTCGTTGCCGATATTGAGCGAGAAAAACCAATCACGGTTGAGTGGTCTACGTATGCACAATCCCTGACCAGCAAACAAATGAAAGGGATGCTGACTGGTCCGGTTACGATTCTGTGTTGGACATTCCCACGTGAAGACATTACACGCAAGGAAATCACTCAGCAATTGGCGTTAGCGCTGAGAGATGAAGTTTCTGATTTGCAAAATGCTGGCATTAATATCATCCAGATTGACGAGCCTGCTATTCGTGAGGGGTTACCACTTAAGAAACGTGATCATAAGGCGTATCTGGAATGGGCTGTAGATGCGTTTAAGATTTCAGCAGGCAACGCGAAGCCAGAAACACAGATTCATACTCATATGTGTTACAGCGAGTTCAATGAAATCATCGATTCTGTTGCCGCGCTGGATGCGGATGTGATTACGATTGAAACGTCACGTTCGAATATGGAGTTACTGAAAGCATTTGAAGAGTTTAACTATCCAAATGAAATCGGTCCTGGTGTTTATGATATTCACTCACCAAACATTCCAAGCGAAGAGTGGATAGAAGGCTTGATCAAGAAAGCGGCAGAAAAAACCCCTGTACAACGTTTATGGGTGAATCCAGATTGCGGTCTAAAAACACGCAACTGGGCAGAGACAGAAGCTGCGTTAGCTAACTTAGTCTCAGCGGCGAAAAAGCTGCGTACTGAACTAGCATAAACAGTAATTAAAGAAAAAGCAGGGAATGAGTCCCTGCTTTTAAATATCTCTTAGCTTAACATTCAGTTGCGACAATCGGAGGTGACTAACACTGATCTAGCTTGCCAAATTACTGTGGTTTTAATTGCTACAGCGTTGTTCTGATATCAATTCGTCTGCCATCAATTGACCTCGTGTGTTACGAACTTTCACGCGATACATCAATCCCATATTAATTTGATCACGAATCTCTGGTTTATGGCAGAAAGTATAGATACTGGAGTTAAGCACCTGTGCGAGCGGTTTTGCGCCCATTGCGCCATCGTTATAGATCATCATCAGTTCAATAACATTTTTGTTGGAGGAAACCCGCATGATTTTCAATGGCCCATATTCCATAGGCAACCCCGCAGAGAGAACACCAGCACGATTCGATGCCATTAGTTCCAACTGACGCTCTTTATCAGCACTCGATGTACAACCAGTTAGCGCACTAAGCGCCAGAAAAAAACACAGCAATTTTTTCATAAATTAAAACACTTTCTTGAACGGTTTTACGATCACGTTTTCGTAAACGCCTGCCGCTACGTAAGGGTCTTTGTCTGCCCAGGCTTTTGCGTCTTCCAAACAATCAAACTCGGCTATGACGGTTGAACCAGTAAAGCCCGCTTCTCCCGGGTTATCAGAATCAATCGCTGGCATTGGGCCTGCGGTCAGAAGTCGTCCTTCATCCTGAAGTTGTTGTAAACGTTCTAGGTGTTGAGGGCGAACACTCATGCGTTTTTCTAATGAATTCTCGATATCCTGAGAAAAGATGACATACCACATAGCATAGTTCCTTAATTGGTAGATTTAAGCCATAATTTAACGACTTTTTAGTGCCTCTCACAAGTCAACATTGGAAAATATGAGGATTTTCCTGTGATTAGACTTATTTTGCGATAGGGCGAGGTTTACCTTCACTATCGATAGCAACGTAATTAAAGGTTGCGTCACAGACCATGAAGCGATCTTCAATACCGTCCACTTTCACCGGTTTCACCCACACTTCAAGATCAACACTCATTGAAGTTCGGCCAATATTTTTACACACACCATAGCAACAGACGACATCACCGACGCTGACCGGCTTTTTAAAGGTAATACTTGAAACTGAAACCGTTACTACGCGTCCCAATGAGATTTCTTTTGCTAAAATAGCGCCAGCTAAGTCAAGCTGAGACATGATCCAGCCACCAAAGATATCGCCATTCGCATTAGTATCAGCAGGCATTGCGAGGGTACGAAGCAGTAGTTGGCCTTTCGGAGAGTTAAATTCTTGGCTCATTGAGACATCCTAAATCATTAACAGCGCCTAAATGGGACCAACCCCAGTAAATAAAAGTTCCCTTGCATACTAACAAACTAGGGTGGTCAGCTATTTACTACGATTGCTACTAGGCACAAATATTAATTGGAACAGTAACAAAACAGCGACCCTAAGGTCGCTGCTAATAATAAATTTGCGCGGATTATAGCAAAGCTGAGCTGTTATTCATCAACCGAAACGTCGGAGGAGTTAGTTTTCTGCTCTTTTGGCATGTGTTTGTAGATGTAGAAGCCTGTAGCAATCATATAGCCGAACGTCGCGATCAGTAGGCCAAATACTTTAAAGTTAACCCAGACATCCAGCGGTAGTTGGTAGGCAACGTAGATATTCAAACCTGCGCAGAAAGAGAAGAAACCGACCCAAGCCCAGTTGATACGTGTCCAAATATTTTCAGGAAGGGAGATCTCTTTTCCTAGCATCCCCTTAATCGCTGATTTGCCCATCGCATGACTAACTGCAAGGCCAATAGCAAAGATCATGTACACAATGGTCACTTTCCATTTAATGAAGTTGTCATCGTGGAGAAATATGGTCATGCCACCAAAGACAGCTACCATCACGAAAGTGATTAACTGCATCTTTTCTACTTTTTTGTAAAGCGCGAACGTCAGAACGATCTGAATAGCGGTCGCGACGATAAGTGCCCCAGTCGCAACGTAAATGTCGTACATCTTGTACAAGGCAAAGAAGACAATGAGTGGAATAAAATCAAGAATTTGCTTCATGTTGCAGAAAACTACCTGGTTATTGAGTTGTTCACAGTCTAGCGGAATCTGACGCAATGTGAATAGCTCGAGACAATTGGATACAAAAATTGCCGCGACATTGGCGACAATCCCTGTCTCTAATTTATAGTTTAGGCGACATTCTGGTATTGGGGGATACGTGTTTTTACATCTTCTAAGTAACCTTCACACAAAAGATTATCTACCGTGGCGGCAAGTTCGTCGTTGGTCATGGTGAAGGAGGAAGATTGACCTGTCATCAAGTTGAGGAATTGGTGATATTCTTCTTCGGTATAGTGACCAATACGATCCATCAATAGTGCTTTAACACCATGATGAATCAAGCTGTGATAAATGCGTCTACGGGCTAACATTGCCATCTCCCTTCAAACTTTCTACCTGTTTGGTACGAGAACCGTTATTTAGGTAGTTCGATATATTTGTTTGATGACTAACAAGCACAGATTGTGCCACTTATTTACATTTAAGAGTGGTTGGCTCGACACTTTGGCTTTGAGTGAGCCACGTTTGTATCACCTCACGCAACGCATTTAAGGTTGTTGGCTTGTTCAAACGACCATCCATTAATGTAGAGATCTGCGCGAGCTCTGAGGCTCCTGACTCTCCTGATAACGCAATCACTTTAACTGAAGGGGATATCGCTTTTATGCGCTGACTTGCATCGAAACCATTCATAACAGGCATTTGCACATCCATCAGAACTAGATCGATTTTGTGAGATTTAACCATCTCGATAGCGGTTGCACCGTTATTTGCCTGTAAACTTTTGACACCTAACTGTTTTAAATACAACTGAACTAATGTGCGTTGCACCTCTTTATCATCCACAATGAGCACTGTTGGTGCATCATTGCTGCTTGGTAAGTGTTTCATTACAAGAGGCTTTAGTTCGTCTTCTGCAGTACTTCCGTTTTCGGAGCTGACTCTGAAGGTCTCGGCTTTTGGTGAGTTCGGTACGACAGGGAAGTAGAGATAGAATTCCGTGAACTCTCCTTTTACCGATTGACATTCAATTCGGCCACCAAAGGAACGCATCACACGCTGGCAGTAACTCAACCCCAGTCCACTCCCACCGCTTTTTTGGTACGAAAAGAAGTCGTCAAAAATCTTGTTCAGAATCGTGCTATCAATGCCAGGTCCGGAATCGCGAAAGATCAATCTGTTTTCATAAGGCCCTGATTGAGTACTGATTTCAATTTGGCTGAAGGGATAAGAATCAAAGTAGTAAACCGCATTGCGAATCAAGTTGAAAATTACGAAGTTAAACAGAGTTTCATTTAACATCACAACAAAATCATCTTGTTGGGGAAGCTGGATCCTTTCTATGATCTCTTCGTTCTCAAAACCATAGCGAGTTATCGCTTTATGAACAGCCTTATGAATCGAGCTCGCCACCTGAGGCTCTTGTTCCGGTGATGTGTCGCTGACTTCTCTTAGTATTATATCGATGACCTGCTGCCCACGTTGAATTGCTGCTTGACCTTTATCGATGTCGCGTTTCAGTGTCTCTGATGACAACTGAGAATCAATATGTTGCGCTAGGATTTCAAATTGCAATTGCACTTGCGTAAGAGGATTACGCATTTCATGAGCGATGGAGTGGGCGAGGGCACGACTTTGACGGACGTTTCTATCCGCTTCAATTGTGCTTTGCACACGAGTCAGTAGCGTTTGTAACGCGGAAATTTCTTCGTTAGAAAATAGCTTTTGGTTTCTTTTATGGGAAGAAACCAAAAGGTGAGAGACCGTACGGCTATGGCCATACAGCGGCATGACAAGCGCGGTTTCACTAGAGCGCATTCTATTATAGAGTTTTCTCAATGCGTTTCCGTTTGCTGAGGTGTACTTTATCTCTTCAGACAGTTCATCAAGTAGCAAGACCGATTTATCAGAATGCAGATAGTCTTCATAAAAGGTTTCCGAGTAGTGACTATTAACCAACTGCAGCTTGTCTTTGGGAATATCGAGTAATACCCCAAGTTTTTCCATCGCATCATCAATGGAATGTTTAAATTCATCCTCCAGAGCGAGAATTTGTTGAACCGGAGTCTGCTTTTTAAAATAGACAAAATACGACACCAAGCGGCTCACCCGACGATAAAGCCAGTGCCAGGTAATACCCACTAGCGCGCAGATCGGAATAGAGATGAGCCATTGGTTACCCTCGGTGATTGGAATCAATACCGCACCTAAAGGGAATACAAAAATACCGCACACCAGTAACGTGCTGGTGGCTATGTAGGCGAGATATTTTGCACTATAGAAGCGTGAGGTGAGTAGAGCATAGCCAAAAAACAGCATTTCACTGATGGAGAGTGCTGGTGGTAACCAAGTCAGTGAAAAGTCTCCGAGAAAATAGGTCATTCCAAGATGGATGGCGGTAGTCGACAGCATGAATACCAAGATCCCTGCAATCATGTAGTTGCTTTTAGCCAGCACCAGTTTGCTACTGTTGATCCTCATACGGGCAAGGTTGAGCAACGTAAGAACAATCAACGCCAGAATGGAGGTGAAGAAATACGCGGTGTGAGATCCGAATTCAATCGCAAACGCACTAGGCCCTTGAATAGAGACATTGGCTACCGTTAGATCCGGACGCAAGTTTATAAAAAGTGAATACCCTGAAAGCAGGAAAAACATCAGCTGCTGCCAACTTTTTATTTTCGTCTGTTTCTGCTCGGCGAGTAACTGACAGGAAAAGTAGTAAGCAAAAGCAAAGGAGAAAAAGGAAGCAAGATTAGCCAACTTCGCCATGAAGATGCCGCCCTCGGAGCCAAATTTCACCAACAGCTCAGTATGAAAATAGGCATTACTGCCGATCCAGATAATAATGCAGGCAGAGTATGCAATGTAGGGCGCATGGTGGGTGCCCAGAACGCGCTCCTTCCTATTTTTCAGGCGATAGCAATAGTATATTAGCCATAGGAGAACGGCGGCGACAGTGACATATAACGTAATGGCTTTTGGATAAAGCAGACCTGTCAAACCAAAATCAAACATTCTGGTTCACCTGTAGACGACGTCTGTTTTGTCGATCACAGTATTTTCCACTGAACAATACGCAGGAAGTTTGCGATTTGGTGCGCCACGCATTGATAACAATACGGGTAAAGCCAGTCACGCTACTGCTGAGAAAATATAAGTACAGTAGCAAGTAGTAGAGGGTTGTACGATGAAAGGCTTCATGTGCAACGCTCTGATTTTTATGGATAGACCAATCTGTATGGGAGATCAGGTCTAAAGACAACTTTAGACTCATGAGACAACCTAGCACTGACATTTTTTATATTTTATAGGTGCGTTATATCACGTTACATAATTTATGCCACCAGTTTCTGTTTGTATGGTTACCTAATGCAAAAGTTGGACAAAAAAAAGCCGCTCGTTTAGAGCGACTTTGAAAAATAGCGTAAAGAAAATTAAGCTTCTTGCTTACTCAGCTCAACTTCTTTATTTGCTTGTACTTCTTCTTCTACAAGTGCGTCAACAATAACTGCACATGCCGCATCACCAGTGATGTTAAGCGCGGTACGAATCATATCGAAGATACGGTCAAGAGCGAATAGTAGTGGCAGGCCTTCAATTGGAATGCCAGCCGCTAGCAGAACCGCAACAACCAAGAATGATGGGCCTGGTACACCAGCCTGGCCAACCGCACCAAGCGTAGAGGTAACGATGATAGCGATGTAAGCGCCCATGCCTAGATCAATGTTAAATAATTGAGCGAAGAAGATGGCTACTAAGCCGTAGTAAATCGCGTTACCAGACATGTTGATCGTTGCACCAAGAGGCAGAACAAACGAAGCAGTAGAGTTTCTAACGCCCAGATCTTTTTCACAAGTGTCCATCGTTACTGGCAGTGTCGCCATTGAAGAAGCTGTTGAAAGTGCAACCGCTTGTGGCTTCTTCATTGAAGAAAGGAACTTCTTCGCTGAGGTCTTAGTGAAAATGTGAACCATTGCGGGGTAAACAACGAAGCCGAAGATTAGGATTGCTGCAACGTAGACCACGAATAGTTTGAATACCACCATTAGTGCGCCAAAACCAAACGTACCAACCGCTTCAGCCATTAGGCCAAATACACCAATAGGCGCAATGACCATCACTTTGTTGATCATCCAAACCATCGCGTCAACAATGCAGTTTACACCGTTGATGATAGGATCGCGGCGCTCTTTAGCTTGTTGAGAAATCGCAATACCGAAGAACATACAGAATACTAGGATCTGCAGAATGTTCGCATCATTTAGTGACTGGAAAACGTTGGTTGGGATCATACCAGTGATGGTTGCCCAGAAAGATGGTAGTTCACCTTTAGATGCGTATTCAGCAGAGAACATGCCTTCAACACCTGAAACGTCGATGCCGATGCCCGGTTGGAATACTTCACCCATAAATAGAGCAAGTGCTACTGCAAGAGCAGATGTTAGACCAAAGTAACCTAGTGTTACTAAGCCAACTTTGCCTGCAGATTGACTGTTACCAAGACCAGCAGCACCAGAAATCAAAGCGACAGCAACCAGTGGGATTACTAGCATTTTGATAAGGTTGATAAAGATAGCACCAAGTGGCGCGAAGACCGTAGCGTCGTGACCCATTAGAGCACCAGCGGCTGTACCCACGATCATTGCAATGACGACTTGCACGCCAATGTTATTTAGTAAACTCTTTTCTTTTAACACTTCCATAACCTCTGTGCTAATAAAATTTAAAATCCTAAAATTACCCACTATTTATCAGTAAATGAGTGGGTAATAATTTCGCCCTTGTTTTTACACTTATCATTCACAATTGGCAATATGTGCAGCAGGGTTATTGATGAAATAATCGATATTTTATTGACGAATGCTAATTTTTTGCCCAATAGCAAACGTTTGCTATTCAATATTGAAATGTAAGCATGGGCTTTTTATTGCTTTGGTTGATGCTTTTGGCGTTTGATGATTAAGTGTTTGTTAACACTTTGTTTACCGATTCTTGGTTGGGGAAGATCTTATTTATTGTCTGATATTTCTGACAATAAATAGGACGCAAGCTCACATTTTAGTGAATTCACGCTAAAGAATGTTAAATATTTTACATTCTTAGCATGACAACTCTTGTAAATATAATGTTAACAAGTGGCAGGTTAAAGATGCAAAGAACCGTCGAAAGCCACTCTATCGTTAACTTTTTGTTGTTGAATACTTAAGAACAACGTGAATGCCTATAATCTAGAGGTGGAGTCATTATGATGAATCTTGCTGCTGCGTTGCAGCGAAATGCTGCCAGTAAGCCTGATAAGACAGCGCTGATATGCGGTGACTTGGAAATTTCTTATTCTCAATTTGATGCGATCGCAGGCAAAATTGCTGCGTCGTTGATTAACCATGGCGTCAAACCGGGAGACCGAGTCGCATTGTCTTGTCCGAATCTGCCTTTCTTTGCGTTTATTTATTTCGCTGTGCAGAAAGCGGGTGCCGTTGCGGTACCGCTGAATGTGTTGTTGAAAGCGAGAGAAATCAAGTATCACCTAGAAGACTCAGACGCTAAGTTTTATTTCTGCTTTGAAGGTACGCCAGAGTTGCCCATGGCCAGAGAAGGTGTCAAAGCCTTTAAAGAAGTGGACACGTGTGAAAACATGGTGGTCATGACCCAGTCACAGGCTGAATTAGAGTGGGGTAGCGTACCAACCCTAAATGCGTTTATTCGTGATGTTGAACCGTTGGACGATTACGTGCCACGCAATGCGGATGACACCTGTGTTGTATTGTATACCTCGGGTACGACCGGCATGCCAAAAGGAGCGGAATTAACGCAACAAAACATTGTCATGAACGCGATTGTTGGGCAGAACATCATGGCTGCTCAAGCTGACGATGTACACCTGGTGACTTTGCCTCTGTTCCACACATTTGGTCAAACCGTACATTTGAATGCGAGCGTGTTGAGTGGTGCAACTCTCGTTCTTGTCCCTCGATTTGAACCGTCTCATGTCCTTGAATTAATCGAAAAACACAAGGTCACCATTTTTGCTGGTGTACCAACAATGTATATCGGACTGCTTCATGCGGACACAAATTATGATATCTCGTCGTTACGCGTGGCAGCAAGTGGTGGTTCATCGTTACCGACTGAAGTGTTCCGTGCATTTGAAGAAAAGTTCAACGTGCCTATTTTGGAAGGTTACGGTTTGTCTGAAACCAGCCCTATTGCTTGTTTCAACCATTTAGACCAAGAGCGAATTCCTGGCTCAGTTGGTCAGCCTATCCAAGGTGTTGAGGTGAAGCTTGTCGATTTAGAAGGTAATCAAGTCCCTGTCGGTGAAGAAGGCGAAATCATTGTACGTGGCCACAACGTTATGAAAGGTTATCTCGGTCGCCCAGAGGTAACAGAGTCTGTGCTGAAAGACGGCTGGTTCCATACCGGAGACGTTGGTCGTTTTGATGAAGCTGGCAACCTGTTCATTGTGGATCGAATCAAAGACTTGATCATTCGTGGCGGTTTTAACGTTTACCCTCGTGAAATCGAAGAAGTGTTTATGACACACCCTGCAGTTGCCATGGTCGCGGTCATTGGTATTCCTCATCAAGAGTACGGTGAGGAGATTAAGGCTTACGTGGTCCTTAAACCCGATCAGTATATTGAAGCGTCAGAGCTTCAGATTTGGGGAAGGGAGCATCTGGCAGCATTTAAATACCCTCGATTTGTTGAGGTACGAGACCAACTTCCGATGAGTGCAACGGGTAAGATCTTAAAGCGCGAATTGAAAGCAGAACTCAAAGTTGCTTAAACACGTATAGCAAGTATCAAGCCAGCTGACTCATCGCTGGCTTTTTTCTCTTCTGATACATGGTATGATGCAGCAGTCAGGTTTATTCGAGTTGTTTTAGATACTCTTCCATCTTAAGCGGATTAAGAATCGTAATACTGCCATAGCTTAGATTGAGAATGTCTAAGGCTTCCATTTTCTTTAATACTTTGTGTACGCTTTGTCTTGTCAGCCCCATCATATTCGCGATGTGTTCTCGTGTTACGCGAACAACACAAGGCTCTGCGCTTATTGCCCGATTAGTCTGATATGTCGCGAGCAAAAGCAGCCGGCGACCAATGCGCTCTTCAATGCCTCGAATCGCATCATCTTCTATCACGGATATGGCTGACCATAGCCTTCGACTCATTAGATCCAGAATGACCGGATAGCTTTGCGGATACTTAGCTAACAACTGACGAAACTTATCCCCTGGCAGCTCCAAAAGTGTTACATCGGAATGAGCCGTTGCGCCAAATATACGCGGCATACCGGGAGAAAACACATTGTCACCGAACCAGCCGCCAGCATCGAAAATCATTAGCGTGACTTCCTTTCCTTTTGTACTTATCGAGTTGACTCTTACTGCGCCTTTGGCAATCACCATCAGCGATGAATGCTTGTCCCCTTTATTGCAGATGAGCGCTTTTTCATCGAAATGTCGAGTTCTTACAATTTGTACCGCGTCATCAATGCCCTCAGTAGGCAGTCCAGATAACACTGGGCATTGAAGCAACAGCTTTTTTAACTCTTCCATGTCGGTACCTTAGTGCTGCACTGTAAAGATCGATATTTTAACATTTTCTAATTCGGTGCTCTCAAGGAGCACATCTTGTGAAGGTGTTATGATCTGAAATTGTGATGCGTCTCTATTTGAATGAGCAATTTTTGTTTAACAAGTGGTTTATTTGGGAACCGGTTTAGCTGAGAAGTTATTGGCCAGAATAGACAGCTTCCTCATTTATCCGTCAAACAAAAAACGCCCACTGTTCGTCGAACTGTGGGCGCTTATTTACCATATAGGAGAGAGATTATTTTTGAGTTGCTGCCTTCATTGCCGAAACAAACTCACTAAGCTTGTCCAGCATAATTTGTGGCTGCTCAACATTGGTCTCGATAATTTTAACCACTGCAGAACCAGAAATTGCACCCGCAGCACCAGCCTCTATTGCCTGTTTCACTTGTTCTGGCTCAGAGATACCGAAGCCAAGTAATGCTGGTGGAGCATCGAACTGGTTCAGTCTCTCTAACAACTGTCCAACAGGCATATTTGCCTTCGTTTCTGTCCCTGTCACACCCGCGCGTGAAAGCAAGTAGGTATACCCGCCACTCAATTCTGCAACTTGTTCTAAGGTTTCATCACTGGCTGTTGGCGGCGCAATAAAGATCGGATGAATGCCAAACTTCTCTGCTGCTGCGACGAACTCTGCGCTTTCATTGGTTGGTACATCAGCAATCAGAACAGAGTCGATACCCGCTTTGGCACAGTGTTCGTAAAAGTTCTCAATACCACGCGAGTAAACTAAGTTCGCGTACATCAATAGACCAATAGGCAGTTCTGGGTATTGGGCGCGAATCTTGCCGATTTGCTCAAAGCAGATACTTGGGGTTGCACCAGACTCAAGTGCGCGTTTATTTGCTCCCTGGATTGTCGGGCCATCTGCAAGTGGGTCGGAGAATGGAATACCTAACTCAAGCGCGTCAGCACCTGATTCAACCAAGGTCTCCATAATCTTGTATGACTGCTCAGCATTTGGATCACCTACCGTTACGAACGGTACAAACGCGCCTTGCTTCTTTTCGTTCAGGCGAGCAAACATCTTCTCATAACGACTCATTAGATCACTCCTTTTTCTTCTAGGATGGCGTTTACGGTGAAGATGTCTTTGTCACCACGACCGGATAAATTGACGACTAAAAGCTGCTCTTTTTCTGGATTTTCGCGAGCCATACGCAACGCGTGTGCAAGTGCGTGAGACGATTCAAGTGCCGCAATGATACCTTCACTACGCGCAATTTCCTGGAAAGCATCCAAGGCTTCATCATCGGTTACATTGGCGTATTCCGCGCGGCCAATGGAATTCAAGTAAGCGTGCTGAGGCCCGACAGATGGAAAATCAAGACCAGCAGAAACGGAGTAGGACTCTTCGATCTGTCCGTTTTCATCTTGCATGATTGGCGCTTTCATACCGAAATAAATACCTGTCTTACCGTGTTTCAACGGCGCACCGTGTTGGTCGGTATCGATACCTTTACCGGCAGGCTCTACACCAATAAGGCGAACACTTTTTTCTTCAATGAAATCAGCAAACATACCAATGGCGTTAGAGCCACCGCCAACACAAGCGATAACTGCATCTGGAAGACGTCCTTCACGAGCCAGAATCTGGTTCTTGGTTTCTTCACCAATCATGCGTTGGAATTCGCGAACGATAGTTGGGAACGGGTGAGGGCCCGCTGCCGTACCAAGCAGGTAGTGCGCTTCTTCGTACGTTGCTGACCAGTCACGCAGAGCTTCATTACACGCATCTTTAAGTGTTGCCGAACCAGAATGAACCGGAATGACTTCAGCGCCCATGAGTTTCATACGGAATACGTTTGGGCTTTGTCGCTCAACGTCTTTCGCACCCATATACACACGGCATTTAAGACCAAGTAGTGCACATGCAAGTGCGGTCGCAACCCCGTGTTGACCCGCACCGGTTTCAGCAATAATTTCTTTCTTGCCCATGCGCTTAGCGAGTAGAGCTTGGCCTAGCACCTGGTTAGTTTTGTGTGCGCCGCCGTGGAGTAAGTCTTCACGCTTTAGGTAAAGTTTGGTTTTTGTACCTTTAGTTAAGTTGCGAGTAAGCGTCAGCGCCGTAGGGCGACCTGCGTATTCCTGCAGAAGTGTCATGAATTCGCTACGGAACTCTGGATCTTCCTGTGCATCAATAAACGCTTGCTCTAGTTGCTCCAATGCAGGAACCAGGATTTGCGGAACGTACTGACCGCCATATTCGCCAAAGTAGGCATTCAGTTTTGCCATCGTGATAGTCCTTCTCGTAATTTTTTTGCTACGAATAATTCTAGTAGTTGCGAATTGCGTTAAACGCGGCCTGCAACTTCTGTGCATCTTTTTTACCTGGCGCGCTTTCTACACCAGAGTTTAAATCTAATCCCAAGCAACCTAGTGACGCTGCTTGTTGAGCATTCTCAGGCGACAGTCCACCTGCTAACATGATTTGACTTGGGTCGCCGATAAGAGACCAGTCGAAAACTTGTCCGGTACCACCAGATTGATTCCCTACTTGTGCATCCAATAGGTGGCGATCAACGTTTTCAGCAAGCAAAGTTGGCGCGCTCTCTTTGACGCCATACGCTTTCCAAACTTCAACGCCAGCAGGAAGTTCAGCTTTTAACTGGTTGACGTAGCTTTGATCTTCAGCGCCATGCAATTGAACGGCTTTTAAACCAAGCGATGTCACAATGGCAGCCACAAAATCAATCTCATGATTTTGGAACACGCCTACGTATTGAAGTGGTGCGCCACTCATTGTCAGTCGAGCCGTCTCTAAATCCACCGCTCGTTTAGACTGTTCGACAAAAATCAGCCCGCCGAATACCGCTCCCGCTTTATAAGCTTTTGCTGCATCGTCAGGGTGGGTTAAACCACAAACCTTATTTTCACCCAATGTGACTTTACGAACTGCGAGATCCAGATTGTCTTCGGACATAAGCGAACTGCCAATCAGGAACCCGTCTGCGTAAGCTGCTAAATCTCGAACCTGTTGGTGTGTGTAAATGCCTGACTCTGAAATCACGGTGGCTTTTGGCGCGAGTTTTCGAATCAACGGTGCTAACTCTTTGGTACGGTTAAGATCAGTACTCAAGTCACGTAAGTTACGGTTGTTGATACCGATAACCAGGGCTCCCAAATCAACCGCACGGTGCAGTTCTTCTTCGTTGCTGACTTCTGTCAGAATGCCCATGTTGAGGCTGTGTGCCACTTCGGCTAACGCTTTGTACTCTTCATCATTGAGCACAGACAGCATCAATAAGACAGCGTCAGCCCCGTAGTGACGTGCCAGGTAAACTTGGTACGTGTCCACCATGAAATCTTTACATATCACCGGCTGAGTGACCTGATTGCGCACTTGCGGAATAAAGTCGAAGTTGCCCTGAAAGTATTTCTCGTCAGTTAAAACGGAAATGGCATCAGCATGATTGTTGTAAACCGATGCGATGTAATCCAGGTCAAAGTTATTTCTTATAAGCCCTTTTGAAGGTGAGGCTTTTTTACACTCAGTAATAAACACGGTTTTATCACTACTAAGCGCATCGTAGAAGCTACGATCTGAAGGTTCTAAATCGGATTGGAAAGTACTCAAATGCTGAGAAGCTTTGCGTTCTGCGACCCACTGATATTTGTCGCGAACGATCTTAGCGAGTACTTCCGCCATTTCTGCTTCTTTTTTTGACACGTGCTCAGAAAGGTTGTCAGCTTTTTGAGTGTTGAAATCCGTCATCTTGATTATGTCCTTAAGCGTGTGCGGCAAGCTGCTGAACTAACTGGTAAGCCTTGCCTGAATTCATTGCCTCAATCGCTTGTTGCGTGTTGGCTTTTAAATCTTCGTGACCGAACAGACGCATGAGCAATGCAACGTTCGCAGCGACAGCACCTAGCTGAGCATCGGTTCCTTTTCCTGTGAGAATGTTAGTGATGATTGCTTTGTTCTCTTCAGGATCGCCACCTTTGATCGCTGCTAGTGGGTGTGTCTCTAAGCCGAAGTCGTCAGGGCTCAGTGTGTACTCGACAATTTGACCGTCTTTGATCTCTGCCACTGTGGTTGGTCCATGAATAGCAACTTCATCCAAACCACTACCGTGCACCACTGCTGCGCGCTTCATACCCATTTGTAGCATGGTTTCTGCGATAGGACGAACTAGTTCTTCGCTGTAAACGCCCATTAATTCAATATTAGGGTGCGCTGGGTTAATCAATGGGCCGAGAATATTGAAGATCGTGCGTGTTTTCATCGTTTGACGTACTGGCATCGCATGACGCACGCCACCGTGGTATTGAGGGGCAAACAGAAATGCCACGCCAATTTCGTCCATGGCTTTACGCGTGTCTTCAGGGCTCATGGCAAGGTTGATGCCGAAAGAGTCCAATAGATCAGAAGAGCCTGACTTACTGGATACACTGCGGTTGCCGTGTTTGGCGACTTTCAAACCGCAAGCCGCAGCGACAAATGCTGCCGTGGTGGAAATGTTGATAGTATCGTGACCATCGCCACCAGTGCCGACAATATCGGCAAAGTCATACTCAGGACTCGGAAACGGCTTTGCGTTGGCGAGCAGGGCTTTTGCTGCGCCGGAAATCTCGTCAGGCGTTTCGCCTTTAATCTTGAGTGCCGTTAGCGCTGATGCCATCAAAATTGGGTCGAGTTCACCACGAATAATGGTGTCGAACAGTTGCTGACTTTCTTCTTGAGTCAAAGCCTGTTGGTCATAAAGTTTGTTGATAATCGCTTCCATAATTCCTCTCCCTATTTCTTTATGCATTGTTTTTCTCAAGCGCCCATTCGATAGCATTGGCTAATAGGGTTGCTCCATAAGTGGTCATGATTGATTCCGGGTGGAACTGGAATCCGCAAACTTTATCTTGCTCGTGTACCACTGACATGGTTAATCCATCCACTTCAGCGGTAATGGTCAGCGTTTCTGGAACAGAGGTTGCGACCAATGAGTGATAACGGGCAATGGCCAGTGGTGATGGCAAATTGGCGTAAGTGGCGTGATTGTCATGTTCCATCATCGACACTTTGCCGTGAATGATCTCACCTGCGCCCGCAACCGTGCCACCATAGGCTTCAACGATAGCTTGATGGCCAAGACAGATGCCGATCATTGGTACTTTGCCTTTCATGCGCTGAATTAAGTCTGGCATTGAGCCCGCTTCAGAAGGAGCCCCCGGACCTGGAGAGAGCAGAACAACTGGGTTTTCTAGCTCATTGACCGCGTCTTCTATGGTCTCGGCAGCAATGTTATTACGGTAAATGGTGACGGAATGACCAAGCGACCGAAATTGATCAACCAAGTTATAGGTAAAAGAGTCAAAGTTATCGATAAATATAATGTTAGCCATGCTCTGCTACTCCTCCTTCTTTGTAGGTTGAGAATGGGCTGCTTGAATAGCAGAAATAACGGCTTGTGCCTTACCACGGGTTTCGTCCGCTTCCGCTTGTGGATCTGAATCGAAAACTACCCCTGCACCTGCTTGTACTTGGGCGATACCGTTTTCAACATACGCAGAGCGAATCACGATACAAGTATCTAGCGTGCCTTCTCCGGTTAGGTAGCCAACCGCACCGCCATAGCTTCCGCGGCGAACACCTTCCACGTCACGAATTAACTGCATAGCACGAATTTTTGGCGCGCCTGTCAGTGTGCCCATATTCATGCTTGCCTGATAAGCATGCAGGGCGTCTAAATCTTCGCGTAATTGACCGACGACGCGTGAAACTAAATGCATCACGTGGCTGTAACGGTCTACCTTGAGTAGATCAGCCACATAGCGGGTGCCAGCCGTAGATATACGTGCGACGTCGTTACGTGCCAGGTCAACTAGCATCATGTGTTCTGCGTTTTCTTTCATGTCGGTACGCAGTTCAAGTTCGATACGGCTGTCGAGATCGAAATCGATTTCTCCATTCGGGCGCTTACCGCGGCGGCGAGTGCCTGCGATTGGGTAAATCTCAACCTGATTGGTGTCGGTTTCGTACTTCAAAGCACTTTCTGGCGAAGCGCCAAATAGAGTGAATAACTCATCTTGCATGTAGAACATGTATGGGCTCGGGTTGCTCTTCTTCAGCTCTTTGTATGCCGCTAGTGGGGAAGGGCACGGAAGTGTGAAACGGCGAGAAGGAACAACCTGGAATATATCCCCTTTCACTACGTACTCTTTTAAATCACTGACAATCTGACAGAAGTCTTCATCCGAGATGCTTGGTTGAGCTGTCACATCAGTCAGTTTAGCCGCACTAGGCAGATGCTTAGGTGCGCTACACTGTTCGCCGATTTCTGCAATGCGAGCTTCTAAGGTTGCTTGTTGTGAGTTATCGACAAATAGCGTTGCTTGCAAATGACAAGACTCAGTCTGATGGTCAACGACGAGTAGAGTCTCGGCTACGTAAAAAACGTAATCTGGACATTGATTGGTCGCATCTGCATGACCCAAAGGTTCGAAACTTGCCACTAAGTCGTAAGCGAATAAACCACCGAGGAAAATCGCGTGCTTATCTTTATCTGCTAGATCAAAACTGTGTTGAACCAAACGCAGTGCATCAAACGAAGATGCTTCACGTAAACGCGAATCTTCATCCAGAGAGTCGCATGGATGGGCAAATTCTAGGGTGAGAGTCTCACCATCAAATTGAGAGCTGACGTCATCGCGTACGTTCTTGTAAAGATGATCAAGCAAGTTTTTACCGTTGTCGGTCAACGCATGCATGGTCACGGTATGGTCAAAACAAACGATGCGAACCGCAGAGTCGACAATCAACAGCGACTTTAGATCCTGTTTCGATTCGATTTCCGCAGATTCCAGAAGTAAGCTATCCGTCTTGTTTTCACATAGGGTGTGAAACAAGCGGGTTGGGTCTTGAGTGTAAGGAACAGAAGCCGTTAACACTTCCAGTTGTCCAAGATTCTTTATTTCAATGGCCTTGTTCACAAGACCTCCTTATAGCTATTTTAATCTTCCTGCCGAACATAGTGGCATAAACCAGGCATAGGCCCAATTAAGAGTTTACGAGATCCGGTTAATGTTTAAGCAGTTGAACGTAAAAAGGGCGAAAAATAAAAAGCCCGCTTTGGCAGCGGGCTTTTAAACGTTTGAATTTCTTAACTAGAAGTACACGTTTGCCCACCAAGAACTTGTCCAAGTGCGCCACCAAGCAACGTCTGCCGAGCTTGTCTTATTCAGACAAACTGCAACTTTCGCTTTTTGGTTTTGCTTCAATTCTTGTAACATAGTGAGCCTTGAATAATGTGTTCTGTATTTGTGTACTAGTTAACTAGTGCGGAGATAAAAAGTCAACCCCAAAACAGCATTAAAACGATAAAAATATGAGAATTGATTTACATAGCCATACCACAGCCTCTGATGGCCGACTGGAACCGAAAGATTTAGTGGATAGGGCACTGAGTTTTGATATCGAAGTTTTGGCGATTACAGACCATGATACCGTTGACGGTTTATTGCCTGCGAAACAGTATGTAGAAGAGAATCAGTTGCCGATACAAATCATCAATGGCATCGAAATCTCAACCGTTTGGCAAAATAAAGATATCCATATCGTGGGTCTGAATATTGACCCCGATAATCCAGCATTGAAGACGCTCATTGAACAACAAAAACAGCATCGAATCACTCGTTCAGAGTTGATCGCATCGCGTCTGCAGAAAGCAACCCGTGAAGGCGTTCTGGAAGAGGTACAGCAGATTGCAGGTGATGCGCCAATTACACGTGCCCATTTCGCGAAATGGTTGGTGGACAATGGCTTCGCTAAAAATATGCAAATGGTGTTCAAAAAGTTCCTAACGCGTAACAACCCTGGTTATGTGCCACCGAATTGGTGTTCGATGAAAGATGCGATAGATGCCATTCACGCTGCTGGTGGCCACGCGGTGTTAGCTCATCCGGGTCGATATCAGTTGACAGCAAAGTGGATTAAGCGTCTTCTTGCGGCATTCGCGGAAGCAAATGGTGACGCGATGGAAGTCGCTCAGCCACAACAAGCACAACAAGAAAGACGCAATCTGGCGGATTATGCTATACAATACAAACTATTAGCGTCCCAAGGTAGCGACTTTCACTATCCGTCTCCTTGGATGGAGTTGGGTCGAAACCTCTGGTTGCCGTCAGGCGTAGAACCAGTTTGGAAAGATTGGGGCATTGACCCTTCGTTGGATCGCAACGAAGTCCATGCTCCATAAGGATATAGAGCCGAGAGGCTCGATAATGAGGAATTACAATGAGCCAGTTTTTTTACGTTCATCCAGAAAACCCACAGGCTCGCTTGATTAATCAAGCAGTAGCAATCATTCGTAACGGCGGTGTCGTGGTTTACCCAACCGATTCGGGTTACGCACTTGGCTGTCAACTGGAAAACAAACAGGCGTTAGAACGTATCTGTCAAATTCGTCGCTTGGACGATAAGCACAACTTCACGTTGTTATGCAGAGATTTATCCGAGATTTCGCTGTACGCACGCGTAGACAACGGCGCATTTCGATTACTGAAAAATAATACTCCGGGGCCTTACACATTCATCTTCAAAGGTACAAAAGAAGTGCCTCGTCGTTTAATGAATGCAAAGCGTAAAACCATCGGTATCCGTGTTCCTGATAACCAAATCGCGCTTGATCTTTTGGAAGCATTGGGTGAGCCTTTGATGTCTACGTCGTTGATTTTGCCTAACAGTGACGTAGCTGAATCTGATCCAGAAGATATCCGTGACAAGTTAGAACATGCGGTTGACGTAATACTTAACGGCGGTTATTTAGGTGAACAACCGTCAACGGTTATCGACTTTAGTGAAGGTGACCCTGTCGTGGTTCGTCTTGGTTCGGGTGACCCTGCGCCATTTGAATAAGTGTGGTGGTAGCTTGATGTGATAAAGGAGGCAGAGGTGCCTCCTTTTTTGTGTCTAGTGTATCGATTCGAAAACGAAGTAAATTCTTTAAGCGAACTCGAAAAGATCGATACCTTTGTGCTCCGCATAGTCAATATAATTTGATGTGATTCCGTTTAACGTCACTTCAACATTGTATTCATCGCTGGAGAATACCGCCCAGCCGCATTCGTTGTATGAAAGCGTCAGATCATCGGCGGAATCGAGGAACGTATCGCGAATGCCGTCATCATTGGTATCACGCCCGAAATCAAACACCAATTTATCGTGGAAAATATTAAAATCCAGAACTTCTGCTTTCACATCGATGTCATTGGAAGAAACGGGTTGGTCGGGAACACCAATCGCCATACGGTTGGTAAAAACAAAGGAATCTTTGCCAAGCCCCCCACTTAGAACGGACTCACCATCACCGATAACAATGGTGTCACTTCCCCAACCGCCGCTGATGAAGTTATTCCCTGAATAATCAAAAATAATGTCGTCTCCGAATCCACCATATAGAGAATCATTTCCTAAACCACCCGATAGGTAGTCATCACCGAAACCACCAGAGACAAAATCATTTCCCCGCCCACCAAATAAGCGATCTTCATTCCAGCCGCCGAAGATATAATCATCACCATCGAAGCCGACAAAATTATCTTTACCGCCAAAACCGAAGAAGATGTCGCTCGTATCCGAGCCATTTGTTCCCTTTATATTGTCATCGTCGCAGGTACCAAATATCCAATTGAGGGTAATCCCTATGTTTGACATTTTGTTGTCCTTTTATCTGATTATCGTCGCAGGTAAGTCAGTAGATTGTTGATCTAGCAACCATGATAATTTTATCAGCTGAAGCTTCTGTTCTACGGGCAATAAAGTTCTAAATTAGTGTGGTTATTGGACTGAATGTCGACCAACAGTAGGAAAAAAGTGGTAAATAGGAGGATGGATTAAGTTAAATTTATCAGGCTGAGAATAGAGAGGATTTCGCTTACATTAAGCCATAAAGTTACGTATAATGGCCGACTGAAAAAATCCCGTGAAGATGGGTAGATTGCATAATACAGACCAATCCTGGTCTAGACGTCTGTGAAGACGACACATAGGTAAATAAATGAGCGAAAAGTTACAAAAAGTATTAGCACGTGCTGGTCACGGTTCTCGTCGAGAGATTGAATCGTTAATTAAATCCGGCCGCGTAAGCGTGAACGGTAATGTCGCTAAACTTGGTGAAAGACTTGAAGATGAGAGCAGTGTCGTTCGTATCGATGGTCACATTGTATCTGCGAAGATACAAGAGGAAGTGGTCTGTCGTGTGCTGGCATACTACAAACCTGAAGGTGAACTGTGTACTCGTCATGATCCGGAAGGTCGCCGTACTGTGTTTGATCGCCTGCCAAAAATTCGTGGCTCGCGTTGGATTTCAGTAGGTCGTCTGGATGCAAACACTTCAGGTCTGTTGCTTTTCACTACGGATGGTGAACTGGCAAACCGCCTAATGCACCCAAGTCGCCAGGTTGAGCGTGAATATCTAGTACGTGTGTTCGGTGAAGTAACTGAACAAAAAGTTCGTAATCTAGTAAAAGGCGTTGAGCTAGAAGATGGTATGGCACGTTTTGAAGACGTTGTTTACGCTGGTGGTGAAGGTATGAACCACACCTTCTATGTTGTAATCAATGAAGGTCGTAACCGAGAAGTCCGTCGTCTATGGGAATCTCAAGATTGTACCGTAAGCCGTCTGAAGCGTGTTCGTTACGGTGATATCTTCCTGGACAAAAAGCTGCCACGTGGCGGATGGATGGAACTCGATCTGAAAGAAGTCAACTATCTGCGTGAGCTCGTAGAACTTCGTCCAGAAAAAGAAACCATGCTTGATCTGGACAAAGATAACACTTCTCGTAAGCGTGAACGCGCACGTAGCCAAAAAATTCGTCGTGCAGTTAAGCGACATGAAGAGCGTGTAAATACGCCGAAAGGCCGCAGCAACAATCCTGCTCGTCGTAAGCCAAAGAAAAGTGCTGGTGAGCAAGGTGTTCGCAACAAGCATCGTTAAGCGTTGTTAAAAAATCAGAAAGGCTTGCCAAATTGGGCAAGCCTTTTTCTTATCTGAAAAACGGATAATGGGAGTAATGCAGTTCACTTAACAGCCTGCAGAATATTCCAGTCAACCGTCATCCTGGACCGCGACGAAGGAGCGTGATTCAGGATCTTCTATCCGAGCACTTTGTTATCAAAGGTATTTCTAGCTATTCTCAGCGCGCTGATACTAGATTCCTAGTCTCGCTATGGCTCGCTGGAATGACTCTATAAGAGCTGTTAAGTAATGGGAATCTCTTTAGAAATAAAAAACACCAGCGTGAAGGCTGGTGTTTTTACTTGTGATAGGGGAGGCGTTAGTCGCGCTTCCAAAGCATATGACAGAACTTATGGTCTGGGTCTCGGCTGATTAGCATACGAGCAAATACGTCATCCAGTACGTCATTTTCCTCGTTCACTAAGCCAATTCGCACTTCTGCGTACACTTCTTTGTCGATCTCGAAGCCCACATGTTCAACCCAGTCTTCACCGGTTTCGACAAGTTCTGCGGCACCACGATCTTCAAACTGTGCAGTAAACAGAATGACATCAGCTGGCTCTAGATTATCCGGAGCCATTTCAAGAAAAATGTCGTACGCTGCGTCGATAACATCGTCGTAAGAAATCAAATCAGACATACTTATGCTCGGCTCATGTATTTACGTTCTGCAGTGTTAATCACTACTCGGTCACCCGTCGCGATGTATTCTGGAACTTGAACAGTAAGACCAGAAGCGAAGCGCGCTGGTTTAGTACGTGCAGAAGCTGACGCGCCTTTGATTGAAGGGTCAGTTTCTTCTATGACTAGCTCAACAGAAGATGGCAGTTCAAGGCCAACAGCTGAACCGTCTACCAAGATAACGTGGATACCTTGCGTGTCTTCGTTAATGAACAGCATATCATCTGCTACATCATTCTCTTTAAATGTGTATTGTGAGTAATCTTCGTTATCCATGAAGATGTGCTCATCACCGTCTGCGTATGAGTACACAACGGCACGCTTGTTCATTTCTACTGTTTCTACAACGTCATCAGACTTATAACGCTCGTCTACACGTGCACCTGTTGTTAGATCAGTACAACGCATCTTGTAGATTTTCGCGCCACCACGGCCGCCTGGTGT